>JBPCVY010000200.1:0-13265 GCA_051010055.1 Hyphomicrobiales bacterium
GTTTTTGAGCAGATCGACGGCAAGACAAGCCGCCATTTCAACGACCTTGGCACGCAACAGGTGAAGAACATTGACAAACCCGTCCACGTATACGGTGACTTCGCGCGGGTAATGCAAAAGAAGGAAGAAGAAAAACGCCACCGCCCCCTGTTGGACCATGTAGACGATGAAAAGCCGCCTGTGACCGGCGGCTGTCTGTGCGGGAATATCCGCTACGAAATCATCAACCCACCTATAGATGTGGGCTACTGCCACTGCAAAATGTGCCAGCGCTTTACGGGCGCGCCGATGATTGCCGGTTCCACATTTGCGAAAGACTCTGTCTTATTTACCAAGGGGAAAGTCAAATTCTACCAATCATCGCCGATCGCCAAGCGTGGATTTTGTGATTCTTGCGGCTCAAGCATGGTTTATCAGCCGATTTCGCGGCGTTGGACCGACTGGATTTTCCTGTTTGCAGGAACCTTGGATAATGCAGATGAATTTGTACCGGAATGGCACTTGGGCGTTGAAAGCCATGTGCCGTGGCTCAAATATAATGACGAATTGCCGAAGGTGCGATGCGAAGACTCGCCCGGCATCGTAGAGGCTTATGAAGAGGCCGAAAAATTCTCAGAATAGCTGGGTTTCAACTCACATTACCTTGGCAACGCTGTCATAGGTAAGGAAGAGCTTTGGGCCCAACGTGGCAATAACCGGCGAAATTGCAACGGAAAGAAAAGCCGCAATCAATGCATATTCAATCCCCGTGGCGCCTGATTCATTTGTAAAAAACCGTTTCAACATCGTTTTTTCTCTTTCGCGCACGACTCGAGATACAGGAAGCAAGCGCCGTGCCAGTTTTGCTCCGCACTGTAATTTGATGGCCGGTTACATTCCCTAAAACAAAATTTGAGTTCATACTGTATCGATGGAGCATTTCCGGAGATGCTTGGTGTACGGTGGCATGGCGCTTGCCCTGTGTGTGCAGAGCGCTGGGCCCCGGGCTGATACTCTTGAGGCTGGCGGCTACTCCTTCAGCGATGAAATGGGTGGCTTCAGGCTCAAAACTGTGCGCGGTGCGGGCACCCCGGACCGGCCCTTTGTCATTGTTGAGGAGTTGAAAAGCCACGCCCCGGCAATTCTCACCGTGCGCAAACTGCCGGAAAAGCCTGTACGTTCCTTCTCGCCCAGCATCGCCCCGTCCCAGGGAGTGCAGATAAAGCTGGAGGTTGTCGCCATAAACAAAACCGGGCGCATTTGGGTGGGGTATGATTTGGAGCTGCAGGAAAAGCTGCACATCCCAAGCACTCACGGAGATGGCCTTTCATTCGACCAGTTGCGTAAGAAGGCAGCCGATGTAAGCGCCAACAAATTTGCTTCAGTTGACCGGTTCTTTGAACCCCATGACCGCATTCATTTTTTCAAGGGCCATGTTAACCCGGGAGATTCGCTGGAATTTGCCGTCCACATTACCGACGTGACTCCCACGGCAATTTTCTACTTTGTGCAGGAGCCACGCTTTTTGTTCGCAAGGAAGGACGGCGGCACTGCGCTCGCAGCGGCGTCTTCAAAACAGACTCTCACGTCCACGGAAAAAGGAGGATATTGACTCTTACGTAATTGAGAAAAAACATCAAATTTTTTTTACAAGATTTTATTTTTAAATAGAAAATGAGGCGGGAACGTGAGCATCCGGCAGTTTGCACACACGTCCCGCCCCAACGCCTGCCGGCATGGCTCATCACCACCCAGCAAGCGCGCTGGAATGTGGACAATTGAACCTGAATGACACCTTAAGCAGAAATTCATCTGCCGTTCATTTGAGGTGTGCAATTTATGCCGGTTTGCTTTCCCGCCAGTCCCTGCCAATGGCTTGACCATTCAGCCTTTTGCGGGCCTGCTTGCGCACATCACGCCATTTGAAGCGAATGGAATTGATGACGATTTCCTTGTCCAGTTCCTTGAATTCATCAACCACCGGGGCAAAACACACCAAGCCTTCTGGACTCAATGAAAAAGCGTTTTCCCCTTCTTTTTCAACGTTCCAGTCCGTTTTCTTAATGCGTTTGTTAAAATCGGCTACAGCCTGTTCCTGGTCCACCAGGGTTTCTGCGTCTTCCAGGCCTTTACGCATGGCTGTGCCGAAAACGTAAGCGGAAAGGGACTGCATTTCCTTCTTCGTCATGGCTCGCTCCTGCCCTGCGGTTGCAACGCAAAACACGGTCATATCGGAAAGACAGGTCACAAAAAGGTTGGCGGCGGCCAAACGGATTGCAGCTGAAAACACCTCGTCCTGAAAATACTCCCGGTAGCTGGTGCCCATGCGGGTGCGAAGATAGCCGTAAAGCGATGTTTGCGCGACGTAGGATGACCTTGTGTGAACGAAGTCCAAAAGTTTTTCAACTGAGGTAATTGGCGAGTTATCAAAACGGATAAGCAGCGCTCTTAAAGACTTTGGAAGCCAGTTTTCAATGCGTTCAAGAAGAGGGTTGCTGACAGACATGGTTAATATTTTGTTAGCACATGGTCTAAGTTGTCACGATTCGGGACCGTCCTGTAGACTTCGGCCCGAGTCTTGGGTGTATCCCACCATAAGGACTCATGCAACGGGGTGTTGCTGCTCAGCAACTTTTTGGGGGAGAGGATATATGTCTCAAAGCAAAGCTGAAGCCAGGGCCCAACATTGGGAGAAAACACGGAACCTGACGATCGTGGTTTTGATCATCTGGTTCATTTTCTCATTTGTGGTGCACTGGTTCGCGAAGGACCTTAATGCGGCGTCCTTTCTGGGCTTCCCGCTAGGGTACTATTTCGCTGTCCAAGGATCGCTCGCCATCTTCGTAATCTTGATCTTTTTCCAGAACTGGATGCAGGACAAGATCGACGACGAAGCCGGTCTCGGCGAAATCGAAGAATAGTCGGGAGGGCAATATGTTTAAGGGCGACTTTATCTCGAATCTGCCGAAGATATACGGCACGTATACCGGCGGGTTCTTAATTTTCATTCTGCTCATGGCTATCCTTGAGCAGATGGGCGTCGGCGCCGATACCATCGGTATCTTGTTCGTCGCTTTCACCATCTTCATCTATGCCGCAATCGGCTGGATGTCGCGTACCATGCAGGTTGATGCCTATTACGTGGCGGGCCGACAGGTTCCGCCCGTTTTTAATGGTATGGCGACAGCTGCTGACTGGATGTCTGGCGCCTCGTTCGTAGCGCTGGCAGGCGGTATTTACTTCGGTGGCCATGGCTATCTGGCCTTCGTGGTTGGCTGGACCGGCGGTTATGTGCTCGTCAACTCGTTGATGGCGCCATATCTGCGCAAGTTCGGCTGTTATACCGTTCCAGACTTTATCGGCACACGCTATGGCGGCAATACTGCCCGGTTCCTGGCAGTTATCGTGCTTGTGGTGGCGTCATTCACCTATGTGACGGCGCAGATCAACGCAACTGGTACGATTGCGGCCCGTGCCCTTCTCATTCCGTTTGAGTTGGGCGTGTGGTTCGGTCTGCTCGGTATCCTACTGTGCTCCATGCTTGGCGGCATGCGCGCGGTGACCTGGACCCAGGTGGCCCAGTACATCGTGCTGATTATCGCCTACCTGGTGCCCGTTATCTGGATGTCCAACAAGCAGGGCTTTGGCGTTATTCCGCACTTCAACTACGGAAGCGCGGTTGCACGTATAGCTGAACTTGAGCCGATGATCGGTGTGGGCACTGCTGCAACGGAAAAAGTTGCAGGCCTCAGGATTCTAACGACCCTTCACAATGATCCTGGAGGTGCCATGGCGAGTTGGAAGTTTGTGACGCTGGCCTTCTGTATGATGACCGGCACGGCCTCGCTACCGCACATTCTGATGCGCTATTTCACGACACCGACGGTGCGTGATGCGCGCAAGTCTGTGGCATGGTCGTTGTTCTTCATCTTCCTGCTCTATTCAACCGCACCTGCACTGGCCACGTTGACCAAGCTGCAGCTGATCGACCCGAACTTGCCGACAGCTGTTATCGGCAAGGCTATTTCGGACGTGAACGCGCTTGAATGGATCCAGAAGTGGACCTCCGTTGGAATGTTGAAAGTGACCGACGGCAATGGTGACGGTATATTGCAGATCAATGAGTTCTTCATGCGGCCCGATATTGTCGTGCTGGCAACGCCGGAAATCGCCGGTCTGCCATACGTGATCTCCGGTCTCGTGGCGGCTGGTGGTATGGCTGCTGCCATGTCAACGGCTGATGGTCTGCTTCTGGCGATCGCCAACGCACTTAGCCATGACTTGTACTACAAGATCATCGATCCGAAAGCTGATACCAAGACACGTCTCATCGTGGCCCGGGTATTGCTTATCGTGATGGGTGCTGCCGGTGCGTTCGTTGCTTCGATGAAGCTTACGGGTATCCTCGGTGCTGTGGCTTGGGCATTCTGCTTTGCAGCGTCCGGTCTGTTCTTCCCGCTGGTCCTTGGTGTCTGGTGGAAACGGGCTAACACGCAAGGCGCGATTGCCGGTATGGCCGCTGGCTTCATTGCCGGTTCGTTGTATCTGTATCATGTGTATACAGGTGGAGCGCAATTCCTCGGCATTGACCATCTGCGCTTTGGTATGATTGGCATGCCGGTCAGCCTGATTGCCATGGTGGTGGTTAGCCTGATGACGCCGGAACCGGATGCGGAAACGCAAGCGATGGTCGACGAGACCCGCGATCCAACCGGTAAGGCTATCCTGGCCTCTGAACACTAGCAGAGGTCTGGTCTGGACAAAGATGGGGCAGGGTGTAAAAGCACCCTGCCCCTTATCGTTGAGAACTTCGAAGAAGAGCCCACAGTCATATGCAGACGATTACTGAAACTTTCCCGTGGTGGGTTCAAACCATCGACTATCTCCTGGGCGCGATTATGTGGACTCTGATCGGGCGCACAGCAATGGGTATTTTTCTGCCGGAAAACTCGCCGTTCTTTTTCATGCGGGTTTTCGTGAAGTTTACTGATCCAATCATCAAGTTGTTCAAGCCAATTACACCGAGTTTTCTTATCGACCCGATGGTGCCGCTTTATGTGGCGTGGTTCTTCTACATGTTCAGGTTCTATCTCATGCCCTGGCTGCTCGGCTATTCGGTGTTCGGCATGTTGTCATTTCCGCTGGAAAGCGACATTGCCCGTTCGCTGTACAGGATATTCGGCGGCGGTTAGGCACTAACCAAATACGATAGGATCTCCAAGAAGGGATGGAACATTCCCCACCTGCTGCAAAGCCCATCGCAGCTCTTCGCGTTCTGCTCCGCTCATTTCCGCCGGTGCCACCTTGTTCGACAGCTTGTGGCCGACATCGAGGTCGCGCAGTTGTTGTTTGAGAATCGCCTCAAGCAAAATCCGGTGAGCATCCAAAATATTGTCAACAAACGCACTTCCCTGCTCCACGTGATCGCGCACCGCCTCAAACCTTTCATAGGTTGACCGCGCGCTGATGCCGTTTTGCAGCGCAAGCACCCGGGCGGCGGAAAAAATCGGCATAATTCCACCCTTTTTGAGGTCCATCCGGCCGTCTTCAAGCTTGAAACGGTTAAGCCATCCGAGAGGAACTTTGTAGTCCACAGCGTTTACCGTGAGCAGTTTGAGGAAGTTTTGAGCCTCCTTCGCCCAGCCCAGCGCATCTGCGTGCAGTTTATCGCCCAGCCGGTGGTCACCATGAACTGCCACACTATCGAAGAAAATATCGGCGTTCAAAACATCCTGTGGCCGCGAGCGGGTGAGCCAGCCCGCAATATCCTCGCGCCAGTGGCCCACATCCATGCGCCACTCAGCATTGCTGGCCATGATGCCTCCCTTGCAATAGGCAACGCCAACATGGTCGAGTATTTCGGCAACCCTTTCTCCAACGGATTTGAACCATCGATCGGCCTCACCTTCCGGCTCGCCTTCGGTGAAAATGATGGCATTGTCCTGATCCATGGCCAAAAGGCTTTCACCACGTCCACCTGAGCCCAGAACCAGCATTGCATAGGGAACGGGAGGCGCGCCCTTTCCCTGCGCAATCATCTCCAGCTCGGCGATTTCGCAGGCCCGGCGCGTCAGTGCGCGCAATTCACGCGAAATCACGGCGGCAATGTCGCGAGCATCAACCTCTTCGTAAACAAGTCCGCGGGCAACCACGGTCAAATCTGCCCATATACGGCCCAGATCTTCCTGGCGTTGGGCATGCTCGATAGCATCGCCAAGGGAAAGCGCATCACTGGCGCGCTGGCGCAACAAATCGCGCGCACTCAAAGCTCCGGCAAGTCCACCATTTGCGCCGGACACCCCAAGGTGGCGGTAGCCCTGAAGGGACATTTTCCCGATTGCCCGGTAGACAAATTCGTCCTCGCCGATTGTATCTAGTGGACGTACGGCAAATTCACCTGCCACATGGCCGAGGGCATCTTCTTTATGGGCATCGATCGCGCGCAAGATATCGCGCTCGGTAACGATGCCATGCTCGTGCTCTCCGGGGACAGGTTCCACAAACACTGAACTGATTTGGTTTTTCATCATGACGCCCAGCACCGCGCCGAGCTTCATGTCATTGCCGACAATATGCGGCGGGGAACGCATGACATCGCGAACCCGGTGCCGGTAGGGATAGCTGTCGATACGGGCATATTCAGCAACCGAACGCGGAACCAGTTTTTCCTGGGTGACGATCTCATGCCAACCAGCCTGAACCTCGCCTTGAATTTCCTGGCTGAGCGCTAGGCATGCTTGTTCGGCCTGCGTAAGTGTGGTGATGCCTTTTCCGCGCAGGCGGGGCGTGAGCGCCTGAAAAACCTTGGCAGTCAAAATCGCGTCGCCTAGGGCCTGGTGTCGGTTTTCAACCTCAATGTTGAGCCAGCCGGCAACTGTGTCGAGGGATGAGTCCGGCAAGTTTGGTGATAGAATTTGAACCAGATGGCGCACATCAAGGCAGCGCGGCTTATGCCATTTCAACCCGGTACGTTCGTGTTCTGCCTGGAAAATGGCAACATCGAAACCAAGGGAATAACCAAGCACAACGGAACGGCCGATCCAGTCCGCAAACTCAGGCATAACTTCAGCAAAATCCCTGGCATCTTCCACATGGTGGTCATGAATACCGTGAATTTCTGTCGTTGATGGGGGGATCGGCTCGCCAGGATTTACAAGAACATCGTACGGGTTCTCATCGTTGATGACGCCGGAGGCTACCCTCACCGCACCGATTTGGATGATACGCGCAGTGGCTGTATCAAGCCCGGTAGTTTCGGTATCAAGAACAACTGCCGAGAGCGAGGCAAGCGGCACGCCGGCATTGTTCTTTGCCCAGGTGAACGACATTTCCAAGCCCTGTTTGGTCACGCGGTTATCGCGCAAGACAAGTTAGGCCATCCTACTACAGGGTGAGCGGATTCCCACCTTGATTGAGATCAAGCGGATTTTCGGGAAAACCGCACAAAAAAAGGCCGGCCCGTGGGTTGCAACACGGACCGGCCCAGCGCTGTTGGCGGCGTTGGCGCAATCATTGGTCAAATTTTGGGTGGCGGCGCAGGCGGCGGCATCTTGATGGTGATTGTCGGTCTCATCCGTCAACTCACGGAAAAATAGCCTGAACCCAGATATGTGTTCTGTATCGCTGGGCGCGGCATTGCTGCGCCCGGCGATTTTCTTGGGGAGTTAAGTAAAAATTGATCCAGGTTTAGAAAAAGCTGCTATAAGTTTCCAATTCGTGTTAAGGGGCAACTGGGGCGCAGCGCATAGGAGTTTGCGGGTTAATGTGTAAGATCATCTCAGCTGGAATTGTTGCAGCCATCGCAAGTTGTGCTGCTATTGGAGTTGCAAGTGCGGCTGGACCGGAACGGATCCCGCAAGGACATATTTACGCACCAGGTGAAGAGTCCCTTCCGCCGAACCACAGCCGCCAGGCAGATATTGAAGCGCGTGCTGATGAATTTGAAGCCCGGCGCTACCGCAGCCAGCTTGAGAAAAGACGGAACATCGAACAGATGAACCTCAATCGGTTTGATTTCGGCAATCCGAACAATATTCTGAACAACTGGTGAGCACCCTCACCTAAAATCAAGTTTCAACGAAAACCCCGCAAAGCCTCAAAGAGCGTTGCGGGGTTTTTTGACGCCTGCCTGGTTGTCCAGATCAGAAACTTATTGAGCACCTATACGGTCAAGAGCCAGTCCCGGGCCATGCGTTGCGCGGTGGCAACTTCACCCTGACTAAGCTCTGAGGCAATTTCGGTACGATATGTCCGCGCGCTTACATTGCCCCGCAGCGCGGCAAGGTTGAACCATTTGTGCGCCGCCACAAGATCGCGCTTTACCTCACGGCCCAGGGAGTACATCAGCCCCAATTGCAAAAGTGCATCAGCTGCCCCGCTACGCGCATCTACTTTAATCCTGTCGACCCCGCTTGCCTGTGTATGAGCCATTTTCCCAGCCTCTCATTTTTGTTGCCCCTTTATTCAGGAATTGACGCCTCCCTGGAGCAACTTCATTCCCAAGACCCCCATAGCCTTGATGCAACGCCAGTCTGCAGGGTGCGCAGGCAACATCCCGTTAAGCGGCACGATTAATAGAGGTTGAATAAAATCTGAATCAAAGGTTGACCGATTTCTCGAAGTGAGCAGAAAAGTCCCCTGATTCTGCCAAAAACCAGCTTTTGGCAGTGAGGCAAAAATGGACGGGGATTCACATTTACCTAACCAAAATTTCAACTGGGCATGTTGGATGCGTTAAGCCGATCCCTGCTTGCGGGCAGCTGGTACAACGGAAAGATAAACACCGGAAAGGATCATCAAAAGGCCTGCAAAATGGAAAGGCTGCGGGCTTTCTCCAAGAAACACGATTGCCATCACCATGCCGTAGGCGGGCATCAGGTAATACATAAGAGCAGCAACATTGGCCCCTGCCCGCTTCACCCCTTCGTTCCAGCAATAAAAGGCGGCAATGGCGGGAAACAGGCCCACATAGGCAATGGCCAGAATATTGCCGGAGGTAAACTCCACCTGGTTGCCAGTGATAATCTGATCGCCTATATGGATCGGCGCCATAACCAGAACCCCAATTGCCGAAAGCACAGCCAAAAGGGTGAGGCCATCAATGGGCGGCGGCCACTTTCTGATAATGACAGTATAAAGCGCCCATAACGGCATGGCTGAAAGGATGATCAAATCACCTTTGCCGAACTTGAGGTTGAAAATCACCTCCGGGCTGCCCCGCCCCACGATCACCAGCATGCCGAGAAAAGACAGCACCAGGCCCAGCGCCTGGCGTATGTTTATCTGCTCGCCAAGCATGATGTTGCTGATGGGAATAACAAAGAAGGCAAGGGTTGAGTTGAGGATCACGCCATTTGTAGCGCTGGTGTAGTGCAGGCCTTGATACACAATGAATTGGAACAGTCCCGTGCCCATAATGCCAAGGCCCAGGATTACCCGCCAATTCTCCTTAATCTGCGGCCATTGGCGGATAATGCCGCGCGCGCAAAATGGCAAAATCACTGCCAGCGCCACCGACCAGCGCCAAAAATTGAGGCCGGATGCAGGAATATCTGCATGCACGGCGCGGGCAACAACCCAGTTGCCGGCCCAAAAAAGCGGCGCCAACGCCAACATAAAATAGGCCTGAACCCCTGCCGCCTCCCGTTCATCGGGCAGCGTCACTGAGCTTGCCCGGATATGGCGAAAACACCAATTTGCGACAGGTGATCTGAGCCTGCGTTCTGCCCGGTTTCCGGAAGCGCCAGTGGGCGCACACCGCCCGAAATGTACATATGATCGATTGCAAGCTGGGGCAGATTAAAAAACCAGGCCGGCCAGGTGGGCAGCGAGGTTACCCGCCAAAGCCCTGCAAATTCCTGAAATCCGACAAGCATGAGCGAGCCTGGCGCGGCGTTGAAGTCACCGGTGACAATCAGCGGGCCTGGCGCGTTGAATGTCTCACGGGCCAGAGCTTTTACCTGCCGCCATTGGGCGTTGGGTGTGTCCGGCCTCAGGAAATGAGTGCCGAAAACCGTAACTCCGTTCAGTTCTTTACCGAACCGGGCCCAAACCGTAACCGGGCCCTCCCACCTGGCCTTGCCGCCGGTCTGTTCAAAAGGATGTTTTGAGACAATCGCCATAGTGCATCCGGCAATTTCCGCACAGTCATACTGGTGCGGAAAGCTTTCCAATAGCCTATCCAGAAGCGGTTTGTGTTTTGGAAGATACTCGAGCAACACCGCAACATCGGCATCAGCTTGTGTTATCGCGTCGGCAATCTTGCCATTTGCGCCATTGCGCCCCCAGATGTTGAGGGAGACAAGGCGCAAGGCCTTCTCACCGAGTACGGTTGTAAGCGGCGGCACTTTTGGTTGCGAATATTCCGGCCACCGCGCGGCAAAAAGAACAGTGCCGGCAGCAGCGAGCACCAGAATCAAAAAGGCATAGCGCTTGCGCCGCAACGTCAGCAGGGAGAAAATTGCAAGTGCGAACCCAACTGCTGCGCCCATAAGATGGATGCGTAAATGAGACACCGCATCAAGAGGAATCCACACCCCTCCAAGAAATCCAATGGCGATGAGAATGAGGCTGACGCACAAGCCAATGATGCAAAGGACTAGCAATCCTGCGCTCATTGGCGGGCGCTCCGCTTTGATTTTTCTGCGCCAGTCATTCTTCGGCGCCAGGGGCGCCTTAGAAGCGGTACCGCTTTCGATTTCCTGTTCTGTCAGGCTATCAGAAGATTTCGCCATAAAGTTACCAGCTCGCGCCAAGCATTATGCCATTTTGAACGGATTTTGGTGATTCAGTCACGCAAAAGCGGATACCGCAACCGCTTTTTTCGTTCTATCCGGATACTTCAATTGTTTCGGGTTCCAGCCCATCCACCGCGCGCTGGTGGATTTGGAGATAGGCCTCCTCGATGTGTTTGGTAAACAATTCAGTATCAAACAGCGGCTCTGTTTCCCGGCTTATTGCAAGCTCTGCCCTGATTTTCTTCGGCTCGGCCGGATTCAGCGCGAGTTCAAGGGCAAGCGCCTCATAGACCTTTTTTGATGTTGTCACCAGCTCTGGAAGGCCGACTGTGTGAAGAAGGCTGCTGGCAACCCTTGCTGCGAAGCCTTTGCCCTGCTTCGTCACCAAAGGAAGCCCCGCCCAGAGCGCATCGCTTGCCGTGGTGTGGCTGGCCCGAGTTAATCCGCGCAACCGCACAAATATTCAAGAACGGAATAGCATTTGGATAATGTTTCAGAAAATTTTCCGCCCTTGAAACAACTTCATGAAAGCGGCGGAGAGAGTAGAGCTTAAACAGCGCCGCATATTCTTAATGTGGAGACCCGGGTTGTTTTTGCGGCAGAGCGACGTTCTTCTATATCTTTTCGCTGTCATAAAGGTAGCAAGATTGGGCGCACTCCATCAACTTTTACCCAAGCGCTCCCGCTGTTTTTTCGCTTGCTTGAGCCAGTTTTTGATAGCACTCAATGGCCTCATCCAACCGCCCTTCATCCAACAGAACACGGCCGAGATTGTTGCAGGCGGCCGCATAATCCGGCATAAGCTCCAACGCCCGGCGGAAGCACTCTATGGCTTTGCTGTTCAGGCCAAGATGAAGCCAAGATGCCCCCATATTGTTCAAAACCGGCGCCTGGCCCGGGTCAATTTTAAGAGATTTCCCGTAGCTTGATAACGCCTCCTCTTGGCGGCCCAAACCAGCCAGGGAAAGCCCCGCTACATTGTGCGCAGCATATATCTGAGGATTGCCGGCCACAATTCCACGCACCTTAGCCAGCGCTTCTTGCAGCTTGTTCTCACCGAACAATGCAGTCGCTGCGGCCAGCTGCCCGTCCAATGGAGCAGCGGCACTATGAATGCCCGCACCAACCAGTTCTGCTTGCGCCATTGGGAATTTCTATCACAGTTTTATGCGTCAAAATCCATTACAATAAAAAATAAATATTTTTTTTATATCTATTATGATTTCAGGGATGCAAGTGAAAAACTTTCCCCAAACTTCTTGCCAGCGCCTTGCAAGCACGCTGCGTGCGTGGGAGGAAAATCCTGGTTGCCGCTTGTGCCGCAACAAACAAGGAACGCAATATGGAATGGACAGGGGGATGTTTATGCGGCGCGGTGCTATACCACTCTGAAAACGCACCGGTTTGGGCAAGCTATTGCCATTGCGGCATGTGCCGGAAGGTTTCCGGTGCGCCTTATGCCGGGTTCGTCGAGTTTCAACCATCAACGTTTGAATGGACAAAGGGCCAACCGGTAATTTTCAATTCAACGAGTGGTGTCATCAGACGCTTTTGCAGCGAATGCGGCACATCCCTGACATTTGAAGCAGATGGGGTTTTGTTCCTGTCACTTGGCAGTCTGGATGCGCCTGAAAAAGTTGAGTTCAACTGCCACACCTATACCGAGTTCAAGCTTCCGTGCATCAAGTTGACCGACGGGCTGCCACAATTTCCAGGTCCTGCCGGTGGCAAGGGAGGCCTTCCCATCCACGGGCGCACTGAATAAGTCAGAACATGGCTGTGAATGCCCCGCTTCGCTTCGTGATTTCCGCTGAGTAAAATCAATTTAATTCCAGTTGCCTACTTAAAATTTTTTGGGCTTATGTACCCCTAATCTAAGCCTATTCACCTCGAAATATGTGATTGGAGGAGCGGATGCTTCGAAACATTCTGGCGTTATTTGCAATTTTGTTCATGGGATGCACGGCGCTGGCGCAAAGCGCGCCTGATGCCCCGGCGGTTCAGAAACCTTCAAGCGAAGCAGATATCAAGGCAGCACTTTTTGGCGGCGTTCCCGCCGGGCGCTGGAAGGAAGGACTTTTGTTCGACGGCATTGCGCCCCAGCCCTGGCTGAAAAGCGCGGCCAACTGGTTCCCGAATACAGAGGAAATCCAGCCTGAGGAAATGCGGATTATCTTCATGGGCACCTCCCCGTCTATCCGCCCCGGCCAGATGAACACATCCATTCTTGTGCAGCTTGGCAATGGCGAGAACTTCGTTTTCGACATTGGCGAGGGCGCTATCTCGAACTACCCGGCCGCCGGCATCGCTCTGAACCAGATTGACAAGGTGTTCATTACCCATCTGCACGTGGACCATTTCGGCTCTCTGCCCTATTTGTGGATGTTCGGCACCTGGGCAGGTGGCTGGCATCAGCCGCTCAACGTCTATGGCCCCTCTGGCCGCACACCCAAATACGGCACCAAGGTGATGGTTGAGGGCATGAAAATGATGCTCGGCTGGCACATTGATGCTTTCAGCGTCTTTCCCGTCGGCAAGGGCTGGGACATC
>JBPCVY010000201.1:0-17270 GCA_051010055.1 Hyphomicrobiales bacterium
GCTGGGATTTGTCGGCAAAAAAGTCCTTGGCCGAGCCCACATCGCCGAACAGGTCAGAGCAGGCGGGGCTGCGGTACAAAATTTCCGATTCTTCCATTGTCGTCATCTGGATCGGAATGGGACAGGAATCGAGAACCTTGTGAACCAGCGCATCGGTTTCCTTTTGGGCCTCCTCGACGCGTTTGCGCTCGGTAATATCAGAGCGCGTTACCACAAAGCCGCCAAGCTCGGTGGGGTGAACGGAAACCGAATACCAGCGGCCATTGCCCTGGCGCAGTTCAAAGTCCTGAATGAACTCAACACCTCCGGCAAGTCGCTCATCAACCCATTCTCCTTCGCGGCCCACCGCGTCGGCATAAATCCCGCGCTCAGCGGAAGCGCGCATAAGCTCTTCCCACGGCATGCCGGGCTCCAAAAGGTCGGCCACTTCTTCGTTCATTTCCAGGTAGCTGGTGTTGCAAAAAACAAGACGGCTGTCTTCGTCATAAAGCGCAAAGCCTTCAGACAGGGCCTCAATGGCGTCGCCCAGAAGCTTGCGGGCGCGGATTTGCTCGTTCTCACGCTGTTTTTGATCCGTCACATCCATGATGCCGGCAACGAGGACATCACGGCCTTGAAAATGCACCAGGCTGACATTTCCCTTCGCCCAGAACTCTTCGCCGTTCTCCTTCTTCCAGGCGCATTCGAAACCTTCAATGGTGCCCTCTTTGCGCAATTGCTTGATGAGCCGCTTCCTGTCGTCGATATCTACATAGGCTTTACGGACATCGGTTTTGCGGCTTGGGTCCCGTTCGCGCCCGAACATACGCGCGCAGGCTTCGCTTTCGAAGATAAGCTCGCCTGTTTTCAGATCGTTCATCCAGACCGGGAGCGGGTGACTTTCGACCACAAAGCGGATTTCCGCATCCCGTTCCTTTTGGGTTGTGATGTCGGCAATGCCCGAAAGCACCACATGGCGCCCGTCAAATTCCGTGCGCCTAACGTTGCCGGTGGCCCAAAACTCACCACCATCTGCTTTTTTCAGTATGGCTTCGTAGTTGTTGATCTCATCGGTGTTCTCCAGCTCCTTGGCCAGGGCAACATAGTCGTTATCGTTGGCGAAATGATCTCTCAGATGAGCGGGCGCCTTGAAGCCCGGTTTGTCCCATCCGAAAAGACGTGCCGCTGCATCACTTTGGTAAATGACCGCGCCGTTTGTGGCATCGTTCATCCACACAGGCAGGGGATGGTTCTTGATCAGAAATCCGAAAAGGTCTTCGCGCTGTTTCCGCTCGGTAATGTCGGCAACGCCTGAGATGAAGACATCGCGGCCCTCATAGGTGCTGCGCCGGATTGTTGCTGCAATCCAGATGATCGACTCGTCGGCCCGTTTAAGCCGCATCTCATAGTCAACCACCCGGTCGCCCTTTGAGAGTTCCCCGCGAATTTTCGCGCGGTCATCATCATCTGCATAGTGATCGCGGATGAATTGAGGTTTGTCCGGGTCCCACTTGCGGCCCAGGGTCTCGGAGCCGGAAAGGCTCTCATAGATGATCTCGCCACTTTCCTCATCAACCACCCAAACAGGAAGGGGATGGCTTTCTGTGATACATCGGAAAAGCTCTAGATCTCCGGTTTCTTCAACTTTGGTTTTCTTCTGACGGCTTTTTGACTTGGCCATATTTCACTACTCTTTCGCCCAATCGAGTGTGTAGAACTCATTAGATTTTAAATATCTAAGCCACTCTTATTCAAGAAAACATATCTGTTGCTTGTTTCACTACTTTTTCAAAACGGCCGGGAATTGTTTCAATTGTTTCAATTGGCCGGAAACCCGCAGTTTTATTGGACGGTTGTCCAATTTTGAGCAGGAATGCCTGAAATTCCTTGAAACAATCGAAACACGAAATTCGTGATCCAGAAAAATTCGTGAAACAGAAGGCCGCTATTTCTTTGCCTCGCAAACACGAAAACCAATGAAGCTGAGGAACTGGAACATGAACTTCGCATTATCAGCCCCCACAAGCAGCCGTTCCGGCTCCTTCAAGGGCACTACCTTCACTGAACACTTCAGAGCGTTGCGCACACGTGCTCAGTACAAGCGTGATGCACGCAGTTTGCGGGCTCTGGATGAACGCACATTGCGCGATATGGGCATCGATCGCTCGGAAATATTGTCCGTCGTTTATGCCGATGCCAGGGAACGGAGGACGCGTTATGCATAAGATTGATGTAAACGGCAGAAAGCTGGCCTACCGGCAAACCGGTTCGGGACCTGTGGTAATCGCCTTGCACTCAACCGCATCCGATGGCCGCCAGTGGAAGAGCCTGACAGCTCATCTCAAGCAGCGCTTTACCGTGATTACTCCTGACTTGCCGGGCTATGGGGGCTCTGCTCCCTGGCCTGGTAAGGGCCCGGCAAGTCTTGCAGATGATGCCAACTTCATCTTTGAGCTCATCGCCCGCATGGGTGAGCCTGTGCATCTGGTGGGACATTCGTTCGGTGCGGCCGTGGCTCTCAAAATCGCAATGATGCGCCCTGGCTGGGTGCGCTCACTCACCGTTGTCGAACCGGCACTGTTTCATGTGCTGCGTGATGGGGAATTGGGCGATAAGGAGCTGTTCCGTGAGATTTCCGCAATTGCGGGCACGGTAAACGCTGCCGCTGCAGAGGGCAATCCATGGGCGGGCATGGCCAGGTTCATCGACTTTTGGAATGGCGATGGAGCGTGGACCAAAACCCATCACGCATTGCGCGCTGGATTTGCCCGTCAGATCAGCCCGGTGATCAACAACTTTGCCGCCGGCTTTAACGAGCGCTGGAAAATGAAAATGGTGCGCGCGATCCAATGTCCCGTGCTGGCGATCATGGGTTTGGAAGGACCTTTATGCGCCCAGCGGGTTACCGAAATGCTGGCTGAAAACATGCCCAACGCCCGTCTCACCATTGTGCCGGAAGCAGGCCACATGGTGCCGCTAACTGACCCGCACATTGTTGACCCCATGATTTGCGGCCACCTGGTTGCAGCCGACATAAACCGGGAAAAGCCTGTGCGCCTGGTTCAGCACATCCCGTTTCCCAAAGCCGCTTGACGCCACATCCACCCCAAGGAGAAGTCCCATGACCACAACAACAAACCCTGAAACCATTGTTCTGCACACAGGCTATCGCGCCGACCCTGCTACAAACTCGGTGGCGGTGCCGATTTACCAGACGACATCCTACCAGTTCGATAACACCGAACACGCAGGCAAGCTGTTCGCATTGCAGGAGCTTGGCAATGTCTATACACGCCTGATGAACCCCACCACGGATGTTCTTGAACAACGGATAACGGCGCTTGAAGGTGGCGCAGCAGCGCTAGCGGTAAGCTCCGGCCAGGCTGCAACGGCTGCCGCCATTCAAAACATCGCTCAGGCTGGTGATAATATTGTCAGCTCCACCGATCTTTACGGTGGCACCTGGAATCTTTTTGCCAACACATTTGACAAAATGGGCATTGAGGTGCGCTTCGTTGACCCGAAAAACCCTGAAGGGTTCCGCCAGGCGACCGATGAGAAAACCCGCGCCTACTATGCGGAAACCCTGCCCAACCCGAAGCTTAATGTGTTTCCCATTGGCGAGGTGGCGGCCATTGCCGAAGAGCTCGTCGTACCTCTCATCATGGATAACACGGCGAGCCCTGTCATTTGCCGCCCCTTTGACCATGGCGCTCACATCATCGTTTACTCAACCACCAAATATATTGGCGGGCACGGCACCTCCATCGGCGGCATGATCGTCGATTCAGGCAGGTTTGACTGGGAAAAGCATGCCGAACGCTTTCCCATGCTGAACCAGCCCGATCCCAGCTATCATGGCGCAGTGTGGACTGAGGCCGTAAAGCCGCTTGGGCCCATTGCTTACATTCTCAAGGCGCGTGTTACTGTTCAGCGCGATCTGGGTTATGCGGTCTCGCCCTTCAATGCCTTTCAGTTCATTCAGGGTCTTGAAACCCTGCCGCTCAGAATGCGTGAGCACTGCCGCAACGCGACAGCAGTTGCTGAGTTCCTCAACACCCATGAAGGCGTTGAGAGTGTCACCCACCCCAGCCTTGCCACAGGCGAAATGCGCCGGCGTGCTGATGTCTACATGACCGGCGGCATGGGCGCTCTGGTGGGCTTCGAAATCAAAGGTGGCGCTGAGGCCGGCCTGAAGTTCATCGATAATCTGAAGATGTTCTATCATGTGGCCAACATTGGCGATGCCCGTTCATTGGCCATTCACCCGGCAACCTCTACACATCAGCAACTGAGCCCTGAAGACCAATTAGCCACCGGCGTTACCCCTGGCTATGTGCGTCTTTCTATAGGCATTGAGCATGTTGACGACATTATTGCTGATCTCTCCCAGGCCCTTGAGGCAGCGGCAGGCAGCGTATCTGCCACAGCCAAGGCGGCCTAAGCGAAAATGGAAGCCGGCCAATGCGGACAGGCCGGCTTCCCTCACCATGTGAAGGGATAAACCGATGACCATCTATGTTCCGCCCGGACTGCCTGCAGCAAGGATTTTGCGCAGCGCCGGAATTGCGATTTCGGACGCGCCTGCAATGGATGTGCTCGGCAGCCGGCGCCTGCGCATCGTGCTCATCAATTTGATGCCCGACAAACCGGCCACCGAAAAACATTTTGCCAGCGTGCTGGCTGCCGCCGGCAGGCCGGTGGAGCTGACTTTGGTGCGTCCGGAAAGCCATATATCGAAGAATGCCAGCGTTGAACATATGGCGCGCTTTTATCAAACATGGAGCCAGGCGAAGGCCGGCCACGTAGACGGAGTCATTGTGACGGGCGCGCCGGTTGAGATGCTGCCCTTCGAGGATGTTGACTATTGGCAGGAACTAACGGCGATCATGGCTGAGATCAGGCGCCGGAAGATTCCTCTCCTAGCAATCTGCTGGGCGGCGCAGGCAGCGCTTTACCACTATCACCACGTCCCCAAGCACGTTCTTGAAAAGAAGGCGTTTGGAGTTTTTGAGCAACAGGTCTTCCAGCATGGCTCGCCAAGTGTCAAAGGCATGGGCAATCATTTTCCCTGCCCCGTGTCGCGTCATACCGAAGTGCGCTGGAGCGATATCCTTTACGTGCCGGATTTGCATGTTGCAGCCGCGAGCAATGAAACCGGGCTTTGCCTGGTTGAGGAGCGCTCGGCCAATGCGCTCTATATGTTCAATCATCTTGAATATGGCAGCCGCACCCTGGCCCGCGAATATTGGCGCGATGTGGCGAACGGAAGCGCTATTAATGTCCCGTCCAATCTCTTTGTGGGCGATGATCCTGCCGGGCCAATTCACAACGATTGGCGCAATCCGGGCCTGTCGTTTTTCCAGAACTGGACCGCCAAATTGTAGAAACGGTACAAAATGGCCCGGCCGCGGCGGAATGTGATTTTTGAGTTCCTGACAAATTAATGCCGCTGGCGGCAAAAAATTTAACACCAGTGACTATTCACCGCTTTTTTGAAGCGAGGGCTTGCGTATCCGGTTTCAGGTGGGCAGAATTGTGAAAATTTGCCCGTTTGCAACCGGGCGTGGGGGAGTGTTTTAGTATGGGTAAGGTGCTTACGCTGATCGTTCAGCGTCTCGGCCTCGGCCTTTTGACCCTTTTTGCCGTTTCTCTGATAATTTTTCTGGGTGTTGAACTTCTTCCCGGCGATATCGCCACGGAAATCCTGGGCCAGGACGCTCTTCCGGAAACCGTTGAGAATTTTCGCAGGGAACTTGGTCTCGATAGACCTCCCATACCCCGGTATCTTGAATGGGTTGGCGGTGCAATTCAGGGCGATTTCGGCAATTCGTTTGCCAACGGACGGCCAATTTCAGAACTTATCGGCTTCAGGTTGAGCAATACGATGTTCCTTGCTCTCATGACGGCATCTATTGCCGTGCCGCTTTCCCTGATCGCCGGCGTTATGGCTGCTCTGTACAGAAATTCCTTCTACGACCGCGCGATCAACATCTTCACACTGACATCAATCTCGTTTCCGGAATTTTTTATTGCGTACATCATGATCATTTTGTTCGCGCAGAAGCTGGGTTGGTTTCCAACCCTGTCCAGTGTTAGTCCGGACACCGGTTTCGCAACCAAGCTTTACCTGTGCGCGCTACCGGCCTTGACCATGACGCTGGCGGTTTTCGCCCACATGATGCGCATGACGCGGGCCGCAATCCTGAACCTTCTGGCGAGTCCATATATCGAAATGGCCAATCTGAAGGGGTTGGAGCGTTCGCGGGTTGTCGTCAAGCACGCACTGCCTAATGCCTGGGCGCCGATCGCTAACGTTATTGCCCTGAATCTGGCATATCTGGTTGTATCGGTTGTGGTGGTCGAAGTGGTTTTTGTTTTCCCCGGCCTTGGCCAGCTCATGGTTGACAGCGTCTCTGTCCGGGATGTGCCTGTCGTGCAGGCATGTTCGATGATCTTCGCCGCGACATACATTTTGCTTAACTTGACGGCGGACATCATATCAATCGTCACCAATCCGAGGCTGTTGCATCCAAGATGAGTACGAACACACCAGAAAAACCCGTCCGCTCGGCAGACGCTGTCGCCATTCCGGTGGTAGAGAGGGTCTGGTGGCGTGAAGCTTGGAAAGAGCTGAAAAAAGCACGCTGGACCGCCAAACTTGGTCTGCTTATTATTCTCACCTACGTTTTTGTCGCTCTTTTCGCGCCGCTTTTAACCCCTTATGGCGAATCTGAAATTGTAGGTGCGCAATTCGAGCCCTGGGGCGACCCGTTCATCTTGGGAACGGACAATCTTGGCCGCGATATGCTGACACGTCTCGTTTATGGCGCCCGCAACACTCTGGGCATTGCCTTTCTGACCACCGTTTTGGCTTTCGTTGTTGGCGGCGGGCTTGGCCTTGTTGCGGCAACCTTGCGCGGTTGGATCGATCAAATCCTGAGCCGTATCGTCGACGTCTTCATGGCCATTCCGGTTCTGATCTTTGCACTGGTTTTGCTCACCATTTTCGACACATCCATTAAGAACCTCATCATCATCATCGCGCTTTTGGACTCAACCCGCGTGTTCCGCCTGACAAGGGCAGTGGGCATGAATGTGGCGGTGATGGATTTTGTTGAGGCAGCAAAGCTGCGCGGTGAAGGATTGCCGTGGATCATGCTGCGCGAGGTGCTTCCGAATATTCTGCCGCCGCTGGTGGTCGAGTTTGGCTTGCGCTTCTGCTTTGTGTTCCTGCTTATTGCAGCGCTCTCGTTCCTGGGTGTTGGCATTCAACCGCCAACCGCTGACTGGGGTTCGATGGTGCGCGACAACGCTACCCTGATCACCTATGGCGACATCACGCCGTTGCTGCCAGCTGGCGCGATCGCGTTGCTCACCGTCGGCGTCAACTTTGTCGTCGACTGGTTCTTGCAAAAAACTTCGGGGCTTCATGATGACCACTAAAAAGAAACAAACCAGCCCCGGGGGTGACGACATTCTGCTGACCATGCGCGGTCTCAAGATCGACGGCATGAGTGATGAAGTGTGGAATCCAATCGTCAAAGGCATCGATCTTGACCTTAAGCGCGGCGAGATTCTCGGCCTGATTGGCGAATCCGGCGCAGGCAAATCAACCATCGGACTTGCTGCCATGGGTTATGCACGCCCGGGATGCCGCATTTCCGGCGGCGAGATCATGTTCGACGGCGTTGAAATGCGCACCGCGACCGAAAAGCAAAAGCGCGCCATGCGCGGCGTGCGTATTGCCTATGTGGCGCAATCGGCCGCCGCTTCCTTCAATCCGGCCCACACCCTGATGGAGCAGTATCAGGAAGCACCGGTGCAACATGGGGTTTTGACCGCAGAAACAGCGCAAGAAGAAGCCGTTGATCTTTTCGGGCGGCTTCAGTTGCCGAACCCGGACACGATTGGCTTTCGCTATCCCCACCAGGTTTCGGGCGGCCAGTTGCAGCGCGCAATGACCGCCATGGCGATGGCCTGCAAACCGGATCTTATCGTTTTTGATGAGCCGACAACTGCTCTTGATGTCACTACTCAGATTGAAGTTCTGGCCGCCATCAAGGACGTCGTGCACCAGTTCAACACTGCAGCGATTTACATTACCCACGACCTTGCGGTTGTGGCGCAAATGGCCGATCGCATTGTTGTGTTGCGCTATGGCGAGGTGGTTGAAGAAGCTGACACACGCACTATGTTGTCTTCTCCCAAAGAGGATTACACCAAATCCCTGTGGGCCGTGCGCTCTTTGTACAATGAAGAACGGGTCGGCGAAGACACCCTTCTTGAGATACGCAATGTTGATGCGAGCTACGGTGGTGGTATCAAGGTTTTGCACGATGTTTCCATCAAGGTGCCGACGAAACGCACCGTTGCGGTGGTGGGTGAATCCGGTTCCGGCAAATCTACCACGGCCCGCGTTATCACCGGTCTTTTGCCGCCGCTGACAGGTGAAACCCTGTTCAAGGGCGAGCCTTTGCCGTCGGCGCTCAAGAACCGTAACAAGGATGATTTGCGCAAACTGCAAATGATCTACCAAATGCCGGACACCGCCATAAATCCGCGCCAGCGGGTGCGTGATATTATCGGGCGGCCTGTTGAGTTCTATCGCGGCCTCAAGGGCAAGAAGAAAGAAGCGCGGATTCGCGAACTTCTGGACATGATTGAGATGGAGCCGGATGTTTATATCGACCGGTATCCAGGCGAGCTATCCGGTGGGCAAAAGCAGCGCATTTGCATTGCGCGCGCGCTGGCGGCTGAACCGCAGTTGATTATCTGCGATGAAGTCACCTCGGCGCTCGACCAGCTTGTGGCCGAAGAGGTTTTGAAACTGCTTCTGCGCCTGCAGGAAGAGTTCAACCTTTCCTACCTCTTCATCACCCACGATCTTGCGACGGTGAAAGCCATTGCCGATGAGATTGTGGTCATGTTGCAGGGCGAAGTGGTGGAGCAGGGCATGAAGACGGATATGCTCACCCCACCGCACCACGAATATACGGACCTTCTGTTGTCATCGGTGCCTGAAATGGATCCGGACTGGCTGAAAAACCTCCTTGCCCAACGGGCCGAGGCAAAGAAGAAGAAAGTGGGCGCCTGATTATCAGGCGCCTCACCTGCTTCAGACCAGGTTGCGTGGCACTTCCTCACTGAATTCTTTCTCGAACACGAGCTCTTCGCCCTCGTAGGCCTCTACGCGGGCGAAAATGTGAAAGGCCTCAACTGTGGCGTGCATTTTCTGAATGGCTTCGGTGCGCACGGACCAGCCATCATCGCGCGACAGGGATTGCGTCCAGCTGGTTGTTGCTCGCGCCGAAAGTGGATCGTCCGGCGCTATTTCATAGACTTCTTCACCGGCAAGGCCCGCAACCAGCCCGTGGGTTGTGTCGCGGTACTCGCCAAAGTCATCAAAAATGGTGAGTCTTGTAGCGTCATCGAGCTCTTGCACTTCACGGCGGTGTTCCTGAGCACGCAATTCTTCCAGCTTCAATGGTGGTGCAGCTTCTGCCGGCTCAAATGGTTCAACATCATCGTTGAGCGGTGCGCGGGCCGGCACAAAAAGCCTGCTCGAAGCGGTGTGGATTGTGAGTGTTGCCATATCTGGCGCCGGCCAGATGAGCGGCCAATAGCAAGTTGAAACCGCAAGCCGCAACCGGTGGCCCTCAGGCATCAGGTAGGCAATATCGTCAAGCTTCAGGCGTACCTTGTAGCGCACGCCTGGTTCAAGCGGCTCTGGCGCTTCATGGCCGTTCCGGTGGCAGAGGTTCAAAACACCAAAAGTGATCCGGGTCACCTTTCCATCAGGCGCTACATCGTTAAGACGCATGGCAATTTGGGCTGTGGGTTTGTCGCTGGAAATGTCGAGAACGACTTCGGGCGCGCCACAAATATCAAGCTCTGTGCCCAAGGGGCCGGTGTCAAAACACACGGATTTTTCGTCATCACGGGCTTGATCGCCTGGAAATTCCGGCCCCAGCCACATGACATAAAACTCTCCGCCATCGAGCCCGGTTGCCGTATCCGAGCACACCTTGATTTTATGATTTCTGGCACGCCTGTCCGACAAGGTGCCCTTGCCGAGCATAAGCTCAAGTTGTGTGATGTTGCCGGAGGGCCAGGCGCCTTCCGCAACCCACCGTCCGGGACGGGCCTCATAGTCCGTGGAAGGGGGTGCGCTGTCTTGAATATAGACACGGTAGGCCGGATCGCGCATGACGCCGGTTGGCTCACCCTTCAGCCAAAAATCCCACCAGCGCAACGCTTCCTGCAGGAAGCCCATACGCGGTTCGGGAACGGCAAAATGCGGGTATTTGTGTGCCCAGGGCCCGACAATGCCCTTGGCCGGACATTTCAGATTGTTCACCAGCCGGAACACTGTGTTGGAGTAGGCATCCGCCCAGCCGCTGATGGCAAGAACCGCTGCCTCAACGGCCCCGAAATCCTCACACACCGAACCGTGCTTCCAATAGGCATCGCGGTGCTGGTGCTGAAGCCATGTTTTTGCCGTAAGCGGCAGGTTTTCAAGCCGCTCCATCCACATCTCGCGCCACTTGTCGCCAACAATCGCCGGGTCCGGCGGGCGCGATGAAAAGGAAAGCAGCGTACCCGCCCAGCCGAGATTTTCGTTCAAAAGGCATCCACCTTTGTAGTGAATATCATCGGCGTAGCGGTCATCGGTCGAGCAAAGGGTAATGATTGCCTTGAGAGGCTCAGGTTGGAGCGCGGCCACTTGGAGGCCGTTAAACCCGCCCCATGAAATCCCCATCATGCCAACCTGTCCTGAACACCAATCCTGTTCGGCAATCCAGTTTATTGCGTCAACGCAATCGGCATGTTCCTGGGCTGTGTATTCATCTTCCATAATCCCTTCGGATTCACCATTTCCCCGAATATCCAGCCTGATGCACGCATAACCGTGCCCGGCGAAATAGGGGTGGGTGAGGGCATCGCGCACCGCCGTGCCATCGCGCTTCCGGTAGGGAATATATTCAAGGATTGTTGGCACCGGTTTTTGCTCGCACCCTTCCGGCAGCCAGGCGCGGGCGGCAAGCTTCACACCATCTGGCATTTCAATCCAAAGGTTCTCAATTTCGCGCACTTTGTGCGGAAACGTCTCAATAAATTTCACTCGAAAAAATCTCCAAAGGCCCTGTAATCCAACGGCAAACCGCTGGCTGCACTTATACGAGATTTACGATGGGAAATAACCTCAAAACGAGCCGGTTGTTGATTCGCTTACGCGTGTAACATAAATGTAAAACCAAATTTTTATCCTGAGGAAATGGAAGCCTTGGCAAAGTTAGGCGAAACCATATGGCCGTGGTGGCGCGGCCAGGAGGGCGATGAACAACCGTTTTCCGGCCCGCTCAGCGCCGACAGCGCTGAAGAACTGGCGGCGCACGGTGCGCATTCTACTTCAGAACGAATGCAGGAGGATGTGGAGGCAATGGCCGCTGTGGGCATGGCGTTGCGCGACCCGTTTTTCCTGCTCGATTTGGAAGGGCAGATTCTTGCCGCCAATGGTCCGGCGGTTGAGGCATTCGATTTAGCGCCCGGTCGTCATCATGTTTCAGCGGCAATCCGCACGCCGCAAGTTCTTGAGGCAATTGACCAGGTTATCCGCACAGGCAGTCAGGCGGTGATCGACTATGAGCGCCGCGGGCAAGTCGATCAGCGGTTTGAGGTTTCAGCCTCCATGGTATCGCCCAGCGAATTCATTTCCGTCGTCACCCTGATTTTGCGCGATCTCACCGGGCAGGAAAAAGTCGAGCGTATGCGGGCGGATTTCGTCGCCAATGCAAGCCATGAATTGCGCACGCCATTGTCGTCGCTCCTAGGCTTTATTGAGACTCTACAAGGTCCGGCCAAGGACGATGAAAAAGCGCGCGGCGAATTTCTCGAACTGATGCGCCTTCAGGCGAACCGCATGGCGCGGCTTATCCACGAGCTCCTGTCTCTCAACCGCATCGAGCTCAATGCCCACCGTTTGCCCGAAGGCACGGCGAATCTGAATGCCCTCTTACAGCATGTGGTTGAGGCCCTTTCGCCCCTTTCCAAGGAAGCAAAAACCAAAATCCACATCGACCTGCCAGAGCCGCCGCTGGAACTGCAGGGTGACTGGGATGAGCTGGTTCAGGTTTTCCAGAACCTGGTCGAGAACGCCCTGAAATATGGCGCTGGCGGGGACCCAATCGAAATTACGGTCCGGACGGAAGGTGAAACCCAAACCGGAAACGTTGAGATTGAGATACGCGATCACGGGCCGGGCATTTCGCCGGAGTATCTGCCGAGGCTCACCGAGCGCTTCTACCGGGTGGACGTCAAGGAAAGCCGGGGCAAGGGCGGGACTGGCCTTGGCCTTGCGATCGTCAAACACATCCTCAACCGCCATCGCGGCAAGCTGTCGATCCGTAGTGAGCTGGGCGATGGTTCCAGATTCATTGTCCGTCTGCCGCGAGCAATCGGTCCCGGACAATAAAAGATTCTTTGATACTTAAAAATTTCCATAAAAAACAATGCCTTAAATTGTCATTTGATTGTTAAAATTCCGTCATATAAATGCGAACTGACAGGGCTAATTGTTGCCGCGTTCCGTCCCGGTATGAGACTTTTTTATACGTGATTTCCATTTCGCACCGGGTCCATACACCAATTAAGGGAGTTATTCCGGTGAAATTCAGAAACCTAGTTTTGACCAGCGCCTTTGCGGTGTTGACCGTGTCGGCAGCTGGCGGCGCATTTGCCCGTGACCGCATCCAGATTGTCGGTTCTTCGACCGTATTCCCATACACCCAGGCGGTAGCTGAAGAGTTTGCTGGCAAGTCCGGCAAATCCGCTCCGGTCGTTGAATCAACTGGCACCGGCGGCGGCATTAAAATCTTCTGCCAGGGCTTAGGCGAAGGCACCCCGGACATTACAGGTGCATCACGCGCCATGAAGAAGTCTGAATGGGAGCTGTGCAACAAGAACGGTGTCACCGAGATTACCGAAGTGAACATCGGCTTTGACGGTCTTTCGGTTGCTGTTTCGCGCAGGGGCGAGCAGATCGACGTTTCGAAAGCTGACCTTTACAAGGCTCTTTCGGCCCAGGTTCCTGTTGACCGCAAGCTCGTCGACAACCCCTACAAGACCTGGAAAGAAGTAAACAGCGCCCTTCCGGATGTGAAGATCCAGGTGTTCGGCCCGCCGCCGACCTCCGGTACCCGCGATGCATTTGTAGAGCTTGCAATGCACACCGGCTGTAAGAGCGTTGATTTCTTCAAGAAACAGAAAGAGGCTCTCGACAAGAAAGCCTTCAAAAAATACGTGAAGGAAAACTGCTCGCGCATGCGCCAGGACGGCGCGTTCATCGAAGCAGGCGAGAACGACAACCTGATCGTTCAGCGCCTCGACGCAGACCCCACCGCATACGGCATCTTCGGTTACTCTTTCTTGTATGAAAACCAGGACAAGCTGCAGCCGGTAAAGATCAAGGGTGTTGAGCCGTCGCTGGAGACCATTGCAGATGGTTCCTACGGCATCTCCCGTCCGCTGTTCTTCTACATCAAGAACGCACACCGCGGCGTTATCCCGGGCCTCAACAAGTTTGTTGCAGAATATGTTTCTGACTCTGCAATGGGCGAAGATGGATATCTCGTTGAGCGTGGCCTCGTCAGCCTCGACGAAGATGCCCGCAAGGCACTGCAAGATGCTGCTACCAGCGCAAAAGGCATGGCGCGGTACACAAACTAATTTCAAGCTGGGCTGCGGTCTTCAGATAGCGGCCCTGCATCTTTTTGTTTATTTGCGTTTTTTCGCGGGCGAGTTGGGGTAAGCCATGATTGGCTTTCTGTTTTTGACGATTATCATTCTGGTTGTTGCCGGCTTCTTTACAGGCCGGCGGCGTGGCTACAAGTTTGACAGTTTTTCCGATGTACAGGCCCATTCACGCCCGGCCTATCATGGCGCCTATGTTGCTCTCTGGGTCGGCATTCCTGCAATTTCCTACGTTCTGGTTTGGTTGCTTTTCCAGAATTCCATCATTGATGCAATGCTGCGCAGCAGCCTGGATTCAGTTGCTGTTGAGGGGCTTGATGATCAGAAAATCCAGCTGATGATTGCAGAGGTCAAACAGGTTGCCCGCGGCCAGGTTTTTGGCGAACCGAGCGAGGCCGTTTTTCGCACCGCTGAAGCATACAAAACCTTCCAGTCAACGGCGAAATGGGCATTGTTTGTATCGGCGCTCGCGCTCGGCATGGCTGGAGGCGCATTTGCTCTTGGCCGACTTGCGCCGCGGTTCCGCGCCCGCCATGGGGTGGAGCGCATCGTGCGCGCCGTTATGGTTTTGTGCTGCCTTGTGGCACTCCTCACCACGGCTGGCATTGTGTTTTCGCTTTTGTTCGAGGCAATGCGCTTCTTCCGTTTCGTTTCGCCGGTTGAGTTTTTCTTCGGTCTTAATTGGGAACCGCAAATTGCCATTCGCGCCGATCAGGTTGCCTCAAACGGATCCTTTGGCGCGGTTCCGGTATTCACCGGCACCATATTGATCGCCTTCATCGCCATGTTGGTTGCTATTCCCATTGGATTGTTTTCGGCAATTTATCTCACCGAGTATGCAAATCCGAGATTCAGGGCGTATGTGAAGCCGTTGCTTGAAATCCTCGCAGGCATCCCTACCGTCGTGTACGGCTTTTTTGCAGTGTTGATTGTTGCACCAGCGCTTCGTTCTGCCGGTGCTGCCGTTGGCCTTGATGTTGCGCCGAACGGCGCCCTGGCCGCCGGCGCGGTTATGGGAATTATGATAATCCCGTTTGTGTCATCGCTTTCGGATGATGCACTGGGCGCTGTCCCCTCTGCCATGCGGGAAGGCTCCTACGGGCTTGGCGCAACCAAGGCAGAAACCATTACACAGGTTCTGCTGCCTGCTGCCCTTCCGGGCATAGTGGGCGGCATTTTGCTGGCGGTAAGCCGGGCAATTGGCGAAACCATGATTGCGGTGATGGCGGCCGGCCTTATTGCCAATCTCACCGCAAATCCGTTTGAAGGGGTAACCACCGTTACCGTTCAAATTGTCACTCTGCTTATTGGCGACACTGAATTTGACAGCCCGAAAACACTTGCCGCATTCGCGCTCGGTCTCACCCTGTTTGTAGCAACGCTGTGTCTTAATGTGGCGGCTTTGAAAATTGTCCAGAAGTACCGGGAAAAATATGACTGATATGGCTGCCAGTAACCACCAGACCGCGAACACTGTCGACTGGCATTCGCCGGCGCAAAAAGCGCACACCAAGCGGCGTTACCGGGCAGAAAGGCGGTTGAAGATTTACGGTCTTGCCGCGATTTGGATTGCCCTTGGGCTGTTGACCATCCTGGTGACGTCGCTGGTTCAATCCGGCTACCCAGCCTTCACGCAAACCCATATATCACTGGCGGTGGATATCAGCCCCAAGTACGTTAAAGCTGATGACATCCGGGGCGGGAACTACCGCTCTATAGTGCGCAATGGGTTGTTTGCGCAGCTTCCGGAAGTGACAAACCGCCGTGATCGGCGCCAGGTTTCGAAAATCCTGTCCAGAACCGCGGAAAACCAGGTGCGCCAGGCGGTTGTTCAAGACCCTGATTTGATCGGGCAAACGGTGGCATTTGCCTTTCCGGCATCTGACCCGTTGGACCAGTTCAATAAGGGTGTAATTCCGCGTGATATCCCTGAAAACCAGCGCCGGGCGAGCGATGTCCAGATAAAGGCGTTTGATGCGCTGGATGAAAAAGGCCTTGTCTCGCGCGACTTCAATACCGGCCTCTTCACCAATGCCGACAGCCGTTTCCCTGAAGTAGCGGGGCTTGCCGGTGCGATCATGGGTTCGTTCTATGCACTGCTGGTGTGTTTCCTGATTTCGTTCCCGGTCGGCATTGCCAGCGCGGTTTACCTGGAAGAATTTGCACCCAAGAACAGATGGACCGATCTGATTGAGGTCAATATCAACAACCTTGCCGCGGTCCCATCTGTGGTGTTCGGGCTGTTGGCATTGGCCGTATTCTTGAACTTTATGGGTATGCCCCGGTCTGCGCCTCTCGTTGGCGGGATGACTTTGTCGCTCATGACTTTGCCGACAATCATCATCACCACGCGGGCGTCCTTGAAGGCTGTTCCCCCATCAATCCGTGAAGCGGCGTTGGGTGTCGGGGCATCGAAATTCCAGGTAATGCTTCATCATGTGCTGCCCCTTGCCATGCCGGGCATCTTGACCGGCACGATTATCGGCCTTGCCCAGGCGCTGGGAGAAACGGCCCCGCTTTTGCTGATCGGCATGAACGCATTCATCACTTCGCTTTCGGGGGGCATCATGGATCCGGCAACGGCGCTGCCGACCCAGGTGTTCATTTGGGCAGACAGCCCGGAACGTGGATTTGTGTCGCGCACATCTGCGGGCATTCTGGTTTTGCTTGGCTTTTTGATTTTGATGAACGGACTTGCGATTTTCATGCGCAAGAAGTTCGAACGGCGCTGGTAAAAGGCGTAAGGAGAGAGTTATGGCTTTGGCCGCACAAGAAACTGCATCCGTGAAAACCGATGCACTGAGCAACCAGCCGCCGAAGATGACGGGCCGGGGTGTCAATGTTTTCTACGGTGACAAGCAGGCCATGTTCGATGTTGATCTGGACATTCCTGCAAAATCGGTAACCGCTCTCATTGGCCCGTCCGGTTGTGGTAAGTCGACGTTCCTGAGATGCCTCAACCGCATGAATGATGTGATCGAGATTTGCCGGGTCCAGGGCGACATTACCCTTGATGGCCAGGATGTTTATTCCCCGGATGTGGATGTGGTTGAGCTGCGGGCCCGAGTGGGCATGGTGTTCCAGAAACCCAACCCGTTTCCCAAATCGATCTTTGACAATGTGGCCTATGGCCCGCGCATCCACGGCATTGCAACGGGGAACAAGAGCGAGTTGGACGATCTTGTCGCCGCAAGCCTGGAAAGCGCCGGATTGTTGGAAGAGGTAAAGGACAGGCTCCATTCGCCCGGAACCGGCCTGTCCGGCGGGCAGCAGCAGCGCCTGTGCATCGCGCGCGCCATTGCGGTTCGACCGGAAGTAATCTTGATGGATGAGCCCTGTTCGGCTCTCGACCCTATTGCGACTGCACGGATTGAGGAGCTGATAGACGAACTTCGCCGGGATTACACGATTGTCATCGTAACCCACTCCATGCAGCAGGCGGCCCGTGTGTCCCAGCGCACCGCCATGTTCCATCTTGGAAATCTGGTGGAAGTGGATGAGACAGATACAATGTTCACCAACCCAAGCGATCCCAAGAC
>JBPCVY010000202.1:0-17212 GCA_051010055.1 Hyphomicrobiales bacterium
CGGTTGTTACCGAAGCACTTGACGTGATCGGGGCCGGTGTGCCCAAAACCCTTGAATTCGGGGTGGCGGATGAAACCGCCTGGGAAGTAGGGCTTGCATGTGGCGGGCGAATCCGGATTTTTGTCGAGCCATTAGAGACATAGACAGTAATGAAACGCGAAATTCTCGAACAGCTTCTGAGTGCCCAAGCCGAACGCCATGCGGTGGCGCTTGTGACCGATTTGGATGACGGCACTCAAAGGGTGGTGGCGTTTGAGAATTCATCTGCTGATTTGCTGTGTGATGATCTGGAACACGCTTTCCGGTTCGACAAGTCAGGCGTGGTGAGCGTTGAGGAAGGCGAATACTTCATCAACATCTACAATCCGCCGCTTAAGATGGTGATTGTCGGTGCGGTGCACATTGCCCAGGCCCTTATTCCGCTTGCCCGGCTTGCTGGTTTTGATGTGATCGTAATTGACCCGCGCGGTGCATTCGCAACCGCTGACCGGTTTCCCGAAATCTCTCTTTATCCGGAATGGCCCGACGAAGTGATATCGGAAATCGGGCTAGATGCGCGAACCGCCATGGTGGCGCTTACCCATGATCCGAAAATCGATGATCCGGCTCTGTCCATGGCGCTGAAATCTGATGTGTTTTACATCGGTGCCCTGGGTTCGAAACGCACCCACGCCTCCCGCCAGGAGCGCCTGGCGGCGCACGGATTTGATGAAGCAGCCCTTGGCCGAATATGCGGACCTATTGGCCTTGATATTGGCGCGCGCGGGCAGGTTGAAATCGCCATAGCAATCATGGCAGAGATCGTGCGCCATTTGCGTCTTGGCGCAGCGTCATGAAATTCGGTGAAATACCCTCCAGTGAGGCGGCAGGCGCCATTCTTGCCCATTCAGTAAAGTCCGGCGCGGTTGCCTTCAAGAAGGGTCGGGTGCTCAGCAAAGCGGACATTTCGGCGCTCTTGGATGAAGGGGTGAAGCAAATTTTTGCAGCCCGCCTGGAAGAGGGCGATTTGACGGAAAATGATGCCGCGCGCACGGTGGCCCTGGCTGCAGCTGGCGCCGGTGTGAAAATTGCCGAGCCGTTTACAGGGCGCGCCAACCTCTTCGCCGAAGAGGCTGGCCTGTTTTTGGCGGACGAAGAGCGTTTGCGGCAAATAAATCACCTGGATGAAAGCCTTACAATCGCAACACTGCCCGCATTCACGCCCGTAAAGCCCCGTCAGATGCTGGCTACGGTCAAAGTCATTCCGTTCGCTGCCCCGGAAAAAATTGTAGATAGCGCTTGCCATATTTGTGCAACGCCTTTGATATCGGTGAGCCCGTTTAAGGTGCATGGGGCTGGGCTGGTGATGACACAGCTTTCCAGCACCAAGGAAAGCCTTTTGAAGAAAACGGAACATGTGATTGCGGACAGGCTTGAAGCGTGCGGCTCAACTCTTGCCGAAACCGCTGTTGGCGGCCACACCATCGTTGAAATCTCCGATGCCATTTCAAAGCTGCATGAGAAGGGGTGTTCGCCTATCCTTGTTTTTGGCGCTTCTGCGATTGTGGACAGGGGCGATGTTGTTCCGGCCGGATTGGCGGATGCCGGCGGTCAGGTCGTTCACCTGGGTATGCCGGTTGATCCTGGAAACCTCTTGATGTACGGCAAACTTAAAGATGTCGCCGTAATCGGTGTTCCATCATGTGCCCGCTCGCCAAAGCTGAACGGTTTTGATTGGGTGCTGCAACGGGTGCTGGCCGGTGTTCCGGTAAAGGCTGAGAACATTATGGATATGGGGGCAGGGGGATTACTGAAGGAAATCCCATCGCGTCCACGCCCGCGTGAGAGCGCTGCAGAACTAGTCGCCAGCGCACCGCAAATTGCGGCGGTGGTTCTGGCGGCGGGTCGCTCAACCCGCATGGGCGAGGACAACAAGCTTCTGAAGAAGGTGGGTGGCGAACCGATGGTGCGCCGGGTGGTGGAAACCGCGCTCAATTCGCAGGCAGAAAAGATTATCGTTGTTACTGGCCACCAGGCAGATGAAGTCAAGGCGGCCCTGGAGGGGCTTGCGGTGGAGTTTGTTTCAAACCCGGATTTTGCAGATGGCCTTTCCACCTCCCTGAAACAGGGGATGAAAGAGCTCGATGATGAGACAGATGGGGCTCTGGTGCTGTTATCAGATATGCCGCTGGTGACGAGCCGGTTGCTCAATCAGCTCATTGCCGCATTTGATCCGGTTGAAGGGCGCAGCATCTGTGTGCCGGTATTTGACGGAAAACGCGGCAATCCGGTTTTATGGGGACGCCAATATTTCACTCAATTTGCAGGGCTTACCGGTGATATTGGCGCAAAACATTTGATGAGCGAAAACGAAGACGGGGTGTGCGAGGTTGCCACCACAAGCGAAGCGGTGCTTGCCGACTTCGACACCCCTGAGTCCCTGGCCGGCCTCAAGTGAGCTGTCATAGGTTTTCGCCGCGCCCGGACCTAAACTTTGCACACCATTGTTGCGGCTGAAGAAAAGCCGAACACGTGCTTCAGCGGCCCGGCACTTGAGACTTGTGTGATTTTGAAGCCCTTCCGTAAATAAAGCCGCTGGGCGCGCGGATTGGTGTCGATCACATCAAGGCGCACACCGGAGAGCCCAAGCGTTCGGGCGCGTAAGATAATCGCATCAAGCAATGCGGAGCCAATTCCCATGCCGCGCGCTTCGCGTGTTACAAAAATGCCGTCCATCAACAAGAACTTGCCGTCTACGGAGCGCTCAAGAAGCGACAGCAACACGCCGCGCCATATGGCGCCTGTCCGGCCGTAAACCTTAGCCAGATCACCCAAAGTTCCGCCCACAAAAACACCCTGGCCAGTTTTGAAGCCGGCAATCCCCAGAAGGCGGTCTTGCGGTGAAAATGCGCTGATTGCGAATGAGGGATCGACGACAGATTGGAAAAAACGCAATGCCTTTTTCTCAGGCTTCATTATGGGCCCGAGTTTGCCCTCAAATGCCTGCCAGAACAATTCTGCCGCGCGCGTCCTGTCTTCATATTTGAAACCATCCCTGATCGAAAAGTTCTGACGGTTTTGTGCGGTCAAAGCAGTCTAAGTCCTCTGAAGCTGGCATGGCCCTCACGGCCCACAATGATGTGGTCGTGCACGGATTAGAAAGTTTTTCCGCAGCTTCAACAATGCGCTTGGTCATTTCAATGTCAGCGTTTGACGGGGTGGGGTCGCCGGAAGGGTGGTTGTGGACCAGGATGATGCTTGATGCGACAAGCTCCAGTGCTCGTTTCACCACTTCGCGCGGGTAAACCGGGGTGTGGTCGACGGTGCCTTCCTGCTGTACCTCATCGGCAATCAACATGTTCTTCCGGTCAAGGAACAGAACCCGGAATTGCTCTTTTTCGTTAAATGCCATGGAGGCGCGGCAATAGTCGATTACCGATGACCAGGACGACAGCACCTTTTTCTTGAACACCGCCCCTTTGGTGAGCTTGAGTGCGGCTGCGTGGACGAGTTTCAACTCAGTGACCACATTTTCACCGATACCGCTGACTTCCGTAAGGCGGCGCGGGGGTGCTGAAATTACCTCGGCGAATGAGCCGAATTTTTCAAGCAGGAGCTTGGCGATGGGTTTGGTGTCGCGGCGGGGAAGCGCGCGAAAGAGCACAAGTTCAAGCAGCTCGTAATCCTCAATGGCCTCAGCGCCGCGCTCGCGAAAACGCTTTCGCAACCGTTCGCGGTGTCCGTGAAAATGTGGTTTAGACTGGGCTTCCTTGAAACCGTCTTTCATCTCGCCATGCCGTAATGTTCTACATCTTCACGCCTCGTATGGCGGGTGATGCATCCCAGCAGGTGAAAGGGTAAATATCTCATGGCCGGTTTCCGTCACCCCGACCGAGTGTTCAAATTGTGCGGACATTGAGCGGTCACGGGTAACCGCAGTCCACCCGTCCGACAAGACCTTTACGTGCGGCTTGCCAAGATTGATCATGGGCTCAACGGTAAACAGCATACCGGGCTTCAACTCCACGCCTTCGCCGGGCCGGCCATAGTGCAAAATGTTCGGCATGTCATGAAACAGCCGGCCAAGGCCATGGCCGCAAAAATCGCGCACCACCGAGCACCTCTCTGCCTCGGCATACTTCTGGATTGCATGGCCAATGTCGCCGGTGGTGTTGCCGGGCTTGACCTGTTCGATGCCAATCATCAGCGCATTATGGGTGACCTCAACAAGCCGTTCTGCCCGCCGTGAGACATCTCCAACCAGAAACATGCGGCTGGTATCGCCGTGCCAGCCATCAACAATCAAGGTGATGTCAACATTGACGATATCGCCATCCTTGAGCTGACGATCGCCGGGAATTCCGTGGCAAACAACATGGTTGATTGACGTGCAAATCGATTTGGGAAAACCCCGGTAGTTGAGGGGGGCTGGAATGGCGTCATGGTCGCGGGCGAATGAGAGGGCAAGATCATCGAGCTTTTCTGTTGTAACACCCGGACCAATGTGCTCTCCAAGCATGTCAAGGCAGGTAGCAGCAAGCTGGCCAGCCTTCATCATTGCCTTAAATGCATCAGCGCCATGCAGTTTTATCTGGCCTGTGTTTGCCAGGGGTGCGTCCGCCGCATCCACATAGGTCATGAACAGATCCTAATCTTTTTCCAGTTGCGTTTGAAAAAAAACCAAACGCCGGTCAATTTCTATACCCTCTATATCGAGTTTACAGCAATAGGCCAGCCCTTCGACACCTGCGGCATGCGCCAAATCGAAACTTTCTGCGTAGTGCGGGTCGATATCTGCCGCCAGCTGCAGTCTGTCCGCATCATCGCGCTGGACAAGGTAGAGCATCACAGCGCGGTTGCCTGCGCTTACCATGTCTGAAAGCTCGCGCAGATGCTTGGCGCCGCGCGCAGTAACTGAATCGGGGAATTCCGCAAGCCCTTGCTGGCGCAAAAGATGCACATTCTTGATTTCCACATAACATGGTGGCTTGTCTTCATCTTCCAGCAGAATATCGATGCGGCTGTTTTTGCCGTATTTCACCTCTGCGCGCTGGTGGGCGTAGCCGGCAAGCTCAGGAATTTTGCCCTCTGCAATGGCTTCGCCGACAATTTTGTTGGGGTTGGATGTGTTGATGCCCACAAGGGCAGGGATGCCAAAATCCTCCACTCGGCACAATTGCCAGTCCCATTGCAGCTTCCGGGCGGGATTTTGCGCAGGCGACAGCCAGACTACCAATCCCGGTTCTTTCAGGCCCAGCATGGCGCCCGGGTTTGCGCAATGGGCGGTTACCACCTCGCCGGTTGCCAATTCAACATCGGCGAGAAACCGCTTGTAGCGGTGTACAAGACGGCCTTTTACAAGGGGGGCAGGGAATTTCATCGGCTGGGAAATCAATCTCTAATTTCAATAAGCCGGAACATTAAGAATAAGTGCTGACACATGCAATCAATTCGGATTAAAAACCGGGGATGAACACTTCAGACAAAGACACGGTGTCGGCGGCGGTTTTACTTATCGGTGATGAGCTTCTGTCGGGCCGCACGAAAGATAAAAACCTCGGCTATATCGCCGAGTATTTGACAAATATGGCCATAGAGGTGCGTGAGGCGCGGTTTGTGGCCGACGATGAAGGCGAGATTGTTGATGCATTGAATACGCTGCGCAAGCGCTATGACTATGTATTCACTACCGGCGGCATTGGTCCCACCCATGATGATATTACCGCTGATTGCGTGGCCAAGGCCTTTGGCGTCAGCATCGATCATCATCCAGAGGCGGTGGAATTGCTGAAAGAGCGTTACAAGGAAACCGGCTGGGAGCTGAACGAGGCGCGCATGCGCATGGCCCGGGTGCCGGATGGGGCAAGCCTTGTTTACAACCCGGTAAGCGCCGCGCCCGGGTTCAATATCGAAAATGTGTATGTGATGGCCGGTGTGCCGCAGATTATGCAGGTGATGCTGGACGGCATTGCCCCGCATCTCAAAACCGGCAAGGCGATAATTTCCCGCACGGTGACAGCTTATATTGGCGAGGGGGATTTGGCCCCGCAACTAGCTGAAATTCAGGAAAAATTCCCGTCTGTTTCAATTGGTAGCTATCCGTTTCACAAAGATGGCCGGTTCGGCTCCAACATTGTCCTGCGTTCCAAGGATGAAGAGGCGCTGGAGGCTGCAGAAAAGGCCGTCAATGAGATGGTGAGTGCTCTTTACACTGACCGGGACGTTGTAACCTGGTCATAGCCGAGAAGAGACGGATGCCACAAGTTTTCCCGGTTCGGGGATAACTTCAAACAGCTGCATTGTCTTGGCCTGCGTTCACGGGCATAAATTTGCTTGAGTTGCAAAAATACGGGGAGGGACAGCAAATGGCGTTGCAAGGGGGCAATGTAGAGGAACGCTATGAAAAGGGCTTCCCGGTCTCCTGGGAACAATTGCACAGGGATGCCCGCGCACTGGCGTGGAGGTTGCATGAAAGCGGCCCCTTCACATCCGTTGTTGCGGTAACACGGGGCGGCCTGGTGCCGGCGGCCATCGTAGCGCGCGAACTTGGCATCAGGGTTATCGATACAGCCTGCATTGCGTCTTATGACTATGGCACCCAGGGCGATGCGGAAGTTCTCAAAGGCCCGGACAAAAAGCTGGTTGCCGAGGGCAAAAGTGTTGTGATTGTTGACGATTTGGCCGATACGGGCAAAACCGGGCGGGTTATCCGCGAACTTCTGCCTGTGGCTCATTTTGCAACCGTTTATGTGAAACCCAAGGGACTGCCAGTGGTGGACACATTTATCACCGAAGTGAGCCAGGATACCTGGATTTACCTTCCTTGGGATATGGGCCTGCAATTTACCCCGCCCATACGTGATGGAGCGATTGGGTGAAATCGGCCATCGTCACCGGGGGCGCCTCTGGCATTGGGGCGGCGGTGGCGGCAAGGCTCTTGGCTAACGGCTGGCATGTGGCGGTTTGGGATATTGCCGTCGATAACAGTGTTGAATTAAACTCTGAGAAAAATAAGTTAATACATTGTGATATAACAGATATTTTATCTGTCGAGAAAGCAATGGATGACACTTTATCCGACTGGCCGCCCCTGAAAGGCGCAGTGAATTGTGCCGGGATTGGCAGGGATGTGCCGGTTCTGGAAACAACTGCAGAATTGTTCCGCCAGATACTCGATATCAATGTTATCGGGACGTTCAATACCGCCAAGGCGTGTGCGCAGGAAATGATGAAGGGGGAAGGCGGCGCCATCGTCAACATCAGTTCTGTTGCAGGGGCGTGCGGCAATGTGGGCCGGGTTGCCTATGGTTCATCGAAGGGGGCGGTGAACATTCTCACCCAAACCATGGCCCTTGAGCTTGCAGAGCATAGTGTGCGGGTAAACGCCATTGCGCCCGGCCCAATTGAGACGCCCATGGTTGCCAAAATGCATGATGCGGAAATCCGCAATGTGTGGAAAGAAGCGGTGCCTCAGGCCCGCTATGGCACACCGGAAGATGTGGCTGCTGCCTGCGCATTTCTCCTGTCCGATGAGGCCGCGTTCATCACAGGCGACATATTGAATGTGGATGGTGGATTTTGTGCAGCGGGAATTCAGCGATAATTGTTGCAGAAGCAGCACGTGGCCGCTAGGACAGTCCGGCGTGATTTCGCGGGCGTGGCGGAACCGGTAGACGCAACGGACTTAAAATCCGTTTTCCGAATGGAAGTGGGGGTTCGAGTCCCCCCGCCCGCACCAAAACTTTATCAAAAACACAAATTGTTTTAGTGTTTTATGGGTATCGCTGATACTTAAGACCCCAGTTATTTCAAAAAATAAAGAATGCCCGATTTGGGACAATTAACCTCTGCAATTGTTGTGCAGCATTGAACTAGTATGGATTTTTTGCACTCCGGTCGTTGGAAAGCGAGCCCTGGCGTCCCTCAACCAGCAGTTCTATCGCATCAGCCAGGTGTTCGTCTTGGATATTGTAATCGCCCCGCTCTACCCGAATCCTGTGTGCTTCGATCATCACGTCTGCGTGGCTGCATCCAAATGGCGGCTCAAAACGGTAACAAGCCAGTTCGATCAATAATCCAAGCGGATCATTAAAATATATCGAATCCATAAATCCACGATCTTTTGGGCCTGAGTGTTTGATTTTGCGCGCATCAAGCCTCTTCACCGCCTGCTTGAATGTGGCCTGGCTCACAGCAATCGCGATATGGTGGACAGCGCCTTGATCGGTGGATGTCCGCGCTGCATCAAGTTTGCGGTCCTCGTTGGTGAACACCGTGATCAAACGGCCATCACCAGGGTCAAAATACAAATGGCCTTCATTGGGATTATCAAGGTTCGGTTGGTCAAAGATAAACGGCATGCCAAGCACACCCTCCCAAAAATCGATCGACGTTTTCCGGTCGGCGCCAACGAGAGTTATGTGATGAACTCCTTGTGCCTGAAGCTTCCGGATTTCATTGGATTTGCTCATGGTTCCCTGCCCGATTGTGTTTGAAACCTAATTGCGCTGCGAGATTTTTTCTGTCCTTTTCGGTGCCGGCAATCTCCAGTATCAATTTACGCCGCACAGCTGCAGCGAAAGTTGATGGGCTATCTGCTGTGATAACGAATGATCCTGGCCCACCGATGATTTCATTCTGAAACGCCGCCTCCAGATCATAGCTTACCGGGCGGCCAGAACAGTGCCTGCATAAAACCGCAAGGCCGTTTATTGTGATGCCGGCAGAAAGCACCTCTCTTCGTGCATCAGAAATGGGTGGGCCGTTCCAGTTGTTGGCACTGTCTGCGGAAAGGTCAATAACCCGTCGAAGACCCTTCAGCGCATTTTGTCCAATACGGTTTTTTGCAAACAGCAAGGCAGCGCCGATAGCATTGCGGCCATAAGCCAGCCGTGGTTGTTTCATAAGTGATGCAGCAAAACTTTTTGCCGTTTCACTGCTGTCGATCACCGTCCAGTCAACCACGACTTCCTGCGATGCAAAATCACCCCATTCAATGTAAGTAACGGCGATCTTTCCAATTACGTTGCTTCTGATGGCGTTGATGACGGACTGATCCGTCATTGCCTTGGCATACCCTTCGCGCTGAAAGAAAATCTCATCATCATCGATCGAGCCGGTCGCATCGGCAAGCAAGACAAGTTCGAGATCAACCTCTTCTTGGGCCATAGCCACTGGAGTGAGCAGAAAAAAGAGCCAAACGAGAAGCAAGCGAAGAACGCTCAAACATGCAAACATAAGGTATGACGGCTGTACTCGGATCGGCCAATACATCGGCAAGCGCCACAGCATTTGTTGTCTCAGCCTAAAATTAACGCATGAACAAGGCCATCGTGCAAGCTGCGCCAGCTGGCAGATCATGCGCGCGCCTGTATGTTTGTTTTGTGAAGTTCAACTGCTTCTTTCGAAAAAAGTGGATTCAGGGTTCGACGAAGCTGGGTGATTTTGAGCGTGAGCTATCTGACAAAAACGAAACGGTCGCGGGCGGCTGCTGGTCGGGAGAAGAAATGATAGGCTACAGCATATGTGTCAAAAGCCGCACAAACCCATTTCCGAGTGTCAAGTTTCTAAAGACGATAGAAAGTGAGCTGAGCGAGATTTGGAGAGACCTTGGGACGGTGGTGCATCCCGACTATCAAGGGTGCCTCTCTCTACGTTTCGACTGCAGTGAAGAACTGGCCAAACTAAGCTGGGATGATTTCGAAAGTCGGAAACAGTTGTTCGACTAGGGATGCATTACAACCTCTGTTGAGCGTAGGAACCACCATGTAAGGTTCCAAATTTTAAATCGCGCTACATTTTAGATAGGCGCAATTGGTATGACGGGCGGTCAAATCTACCAATCGCAAGTTATCGATTACTTTCGGGGTGATCGAAACCACCTTTTTGGCCCGGAAATTCTTTCGGCGCCGCCGGTCGGAAACTCCTACGAATTTTTTGAAGTCGAGTTAATCAAAGTCTGCCGGCACAAAGGGCGTTGGACACAACAAGACGAAAAACTGCGGCAACATACTAAAATTGGCTGCAAGTTGTTGGTCAAAGGCTACGGCAAACTGGAGTGTTGGAGTTTTGTTGTGAGCACTCAAGTTCCAGTTGTTCGCCGTCAAGCTGACTACAACCACCACGAGTTGCAGAGAGGGCTTTGTCTGGATGGTGGCGTGGTCAACGCAAAACTACAGTGTGGCAACGCCTTCTGGCATGAACGTTTGATGGTTGCACGTATTTGTGATGAAAGAAAATTTCCAGAAAAAGAATGGTATCTAGCAAGGATTTCCGGTGATGTTCCGGATCACGATATTGCCAAAGACTGGATCCAAGTTTCGACACGCGTGGACCGTGTTCATGGGCAATATTTGGAGGTAAACTTCGATATCGGAAATGAGAAAAATTCAATCAAATTTGTAGCTTGGAGCCGCAATAATCGCTCTGGATAAAATCATCGTTCGCTGCAAACGGAAAAAACACCTTTGACCCCTCGGAATTGCCGTTCGGCGGCTCTGCGAATTCATATCTGAAATTGCTAGGCGGCAGCTTTCATAAGCTCGCGCACCCGTTGAAGCGCCTTTTCAAGATCATTAGGGGCTTTCGTTTGCGCCCTGATTTCGCCGTTTTGCCCTAATGGTGCGGCATGGCCTGCGGCGAATAGCTGGCTGTGGAGGCTTTTCATATCTCTTGGCGGGTTAATCAATCCCGTCATTGCCAGAACATTTCCGGTTTCAATTACAACCCCGGCAGATTGCCTGCTGGGCAGGTCGAAAATCTCAACTTCGCATCCCGTTGCACATGCTTCTGACAGCATAGATGCGCTGTCGCCGGTAACGATAAACCTGTTCGCCAGGTTCAAAATGGCCTGGTAGGGGTTGAGCATGCCGCCATCCCAGACATGCACGAATGCCCGCTCACCCATACATTTACGGATTATTGAAGCAGTCTCCGGTGGTGTTCGCGGCGATGTCGTAATCAAAAATGAACCATCATGCTTGGCAACATTGTTTGCAAAAGCGGCAATTGTTTCCGGGTCCATTTTAAACGGCCACTTGGCGCCGCCAAGGAATACCCCCGTCCACGGCTGGGGGAAGCGCTTAAAAATCTCAAGCCAGTACTTTGTCTCAAGTTCCGGCAAGTCGGCCTCGTGCCGCGGCAGGGGCAAGAGATTGTGCAGGACGTTGTTTTCTACGCTCAGCCTGTACTGCGGAGAACTGATAACCAAATCAAAGTGCGTGTTGTCGGCCCGTGGCCTGCCGAGTTGCACCAGTTTTGTTTTTCCGTTCGAGTTTGCTTTTATCCATCTTGAAACCGGAACGGTTCTGCGGCCGACACCAATCACCAGATCGGGCCAGGGCGCCACAAGTCTGTCGGATGCTTCGTGATCGAGGGTCACAAGTGTGCTACCTAACATCACATTCGGCACAGCGAAAAGCGGGTTGAAGCGAAGGCTGCGAACTTCCGTTTCCCAGCCAAGGGCCTTTGCCAGCGCCCACGCCTGGGCATTGTCGCCAACCCGGCTTGTTTGTAAGACCCAAACCAGGGGCGATGTCTTCGTCTTCGAAGGCATACCTAAATTATTCCATAACCACTCATGTTTTGGTTGCTAAACCAAGATTGGCCGAAATGCAAATGCAGCGCTTATATGCAGCGCCCGCCATCAACTTCCATACAAACACCGGTAATGAATTCAGAATCAGACGAGGCAAAAAATAGTGCAGCCTTCGCGATGTCCAAAGGTGTTGAAAGTCGACCCATTGGCACTGTGGAAACAAAATTGGCATACATTTCGTTGGTAACTTCACCACCAAGAAACTCACCCAGCATAGGCGTGTCCCCGGCGACCGGGCATAGGGCGTTCACCCTGATATTGTCGGGCGCAAGTTCAACAGCCATGGATTTGGTGAGGGTGACAACGGCACCTTTCGAGCCGTTGTACCAAGTAAGGCCAGGGCGGGGGCGAAGGGCAGCAGTGGAGGCGGTGTTGATGATTGAACCGCCACCAGCTTCCCGCAGCGCCGGTACGGTGTGCAGCGTTGAATGGTAGATGCTTTTCACATTGATGTTGAAAATCGTATCGAACGTCTCTTCATCTACATCCAGCAGGGGCTGATTGCGCTGGGGAACGCCTGCATTGTTGACAACAATATCGAGCCCGCCAAGTTCTGACAGTGAAAAGGAAACCGCCTCATTCCAGTTCTCACCGGATGATACGTCACAAAACTTGGCCAGCGCCGTGCCGCCATCATTGTTGATGGATGCGGCAACGTCATTGCTTCCCGCCTCGTTAACGTCACTTACGAGAACCTTGCATCCCTCAGCGGCAAACAATCTGGCGATGCTTTCGCCAAACCCGGAGGCTGCTCCCGTTACAATGGCGGTTTTTCCTTCAAGTCTCATTGCGTCAATCCTCCCATCAGATGAAGGAAGGTAGACCAGAAAAAACGAAAGTTACAGAGATGTACGGCGCTAATTTTCAGGAAAGCTTGTCGCGCTGTCGAATCAGATCAGGCAGCAGCGGTATCTTCTTCGTAAGTTGCAGTTTCCGGGTCGGATTTGCCGTGATTTAAAGTGCCTTCATACACATATAGCGTTGAGCAATAGGGGCAGACGACTTCTGCTTCGTCGCCCATGTCCAGAAAAATGTGAGGATGGTCGAATGGTGGACGCGCGCCAACACATTGAAACTCTTTTGCCCCGATCCTGATTTTGTCGATCCCCATTTCGTTGTGAAATTTGGGAGTGGAGCCGTGGGCCATGTTTTTTCCTTTCGCGGCGGCAGGATTTTGCTTGTCTTGAGTGGCCGATAGCATATCTTCCCGGGCATTGGAAGTTGGCGAATTGTACATCGAGTTTTCACCGGAATGCCGAAGTTTAGTTCAGAGGGCGTGGAAATCGCCTACAATGTGGAAGGCGCGGGCGCGCCGATTTTACTGATCCACGGATTTGCCTCAAATGCTGCGGTAAACTGGTTTGACACCGGCTGGGTGCGAACATTGACCGATGCCGGCCGCCAGGTAATCGCCGTTGACAATAGGGGCCATGGAGATAGCGAAAAGCTATATGACCCTGCCGAATATTCATCTCCCATCATGGCGGAAGATGCGGCAAACCTCATTCGTCATCTGGGGTTAACGGACATTGATGTCATGGGATATTCCATGGGCGCGCGCATCTCAGCATTTTTGACAATGTCTCATCCTGCTTTGGTGCGCTCGGTGGTGCTGGCGGGCCTTGCTGAAAATATGATCAGGGGCGTTGGAGGCTCAGATGAGGTGGCCCAAGCCCTTGAGGCGCCCAGTTTGGAAAGCGTAAAAGATCCCATGCCGCGGGCGTTCCGGATGTTCGCAGAGCAGACTGATAGTGATCTCAGAGCCCTTGCGGCCTGCATGCGTTCCTCGCGCCAAAAAATTACAAAAGCCGAACTTGGCAAGATAAGTGCGCCTGTGCTGGTGGCGGCTGGCACGAAAGACGATGTGGCAGGCAGGATTGAACCCCTGGTCAATGCGGTTCAAAACGGGTTTGCCTTACCCATTCCGGGCCGTGATCATATGCGGGCGGTGGGTGATAAGGTTTACAAGCGCGGCGTTCTGGACTTTTTGGCGGCACAGGACGGGAATTTCTGATAGATGGTCAGGCAATGGACATAAAGGCAGAAAAAGGCTCCCGTGAGCGTATCTCCTTTACCGGAAGCGATGAAAACACCCTCGTGGGTGATTTGCACCGGCCGGTTGGCGATATCCATGCGCGCACCCTTGTGCTTTTGCATGGTGGCGGGCAAACCCGCCATTCCTGGCGCTCCACAGCCGACAGGCTTGCCGAGCGCGGCTGGACGGCCGTAGCCCTTGACCAGCGTGGCCATGGGGACAGTGATTGGGTGGAGTGTGGAAAGTACCGTTTCGACGACTTTGCGCAGGATCTGATCACGGTAGCTGGGCAAATCGAGCAAAAATTTCATGCAAAGCCGGTAGTTGTCGGCGCTTCCCTTGGCGGCATTGCCGGTATGCTTGCAGAGGGTGAGACAGATAGGGCCATTTTATCGGCGCTGGTGCTGGTAGATGTCACCCCACGGATGCGCCACGATGGCGTCGATAAGGTTTTGGGCTTTATGGCGGAGCGGGCGGATCACGGATTTTCAACCTTGGAAGAGGCCTCAGATGCCATCGCCGCCTATCTGCCCCACAGGCCGCGTCCGTCTGATTTGTCCGGCCTTGCAAAGAACTTGCGCCTTGGGGCCGACAACCGCTACCGCTGGCACTGGGACCCGGCATTCGTAAGTGGGGAAAACCGGGCGCCGACCCGCGCTGAGCGTAATGAGATTTATAAACGTTTGGAAAGTGCGGTCAAAAACATCTCCACACCACTCATGCTGGTTCGAGGCCGCGCATCGGAACTGGTGGATGAGGAAATGGCGGCGGAGTTTTTAAAGTTGGCGCCTGATGCTGAATTTGCAGACGTGAGCGAGGCGGGCCACATGGTGGCCGGTGACCGCAATGATGTTTTCACAGACGCCATGATTGATTTTTTGGACAAGCACAAAAATAGATGATTTTTCAATGTATTACGTATCACCATTTTTGGACTGATTCATCTTCTTGAGAAATTGATTCAGCCTGCGAATTACAATCTTTCTCCCGCATTTGTGACATGGCGCCACTGGCAATCAGCGACATGAGGCCCTATTTTAAGGGCAACGGTTGGAGAACGCTGCAAAGGAACCCAAGTGATGGCACAGCAAACTGTCACCGAATCCAAAGTTAAAACACTTGATCCGGTATGGTCCCGTATCAGAGACGAAGCGTCGTCGATCCTGCATTCAGATCCCTCGCTCGGCGGGTTTATCTATTCAAGCATCCTTAACCACAGCACTTTCGAGGAAGCAGTCATCCACCGCATCGCCCAGCGTCTTCATCATGTGGATGCTCCGGCCGATTTGATCATTCAGGCGTTTCAGGATGCGCTCAAGGCAGACCCGGCGATTGGTGAGATGATCCGCGCCGACATTATTGCCATTGAAGATCGCGATCCGGCCTGCCACCGCTTTATTGATCCGGTTCTCTATTTCAAGGGTTTCCAGGCAGTTCAGGCGCAGCGCATGGCGCACCAGCTTTGGAAGATGGGGCGCAAGGATTTTGCGTTCTATATTCAGAGCCGCTCCTCACTGACATTCTCGATTGATATTCATCCTGCTGCAAAAATCGGACGCGGCATTATGATCGATCACGCCCATTCCATCGTTATCGGTGAGACTGCGGTTGTCGGCAACGATGTATCCATGCTGCATTCGGTAACCCTGGGCGGCACCGGCAAGGATGATGGTGACCGCCATCCGAAAGTCGGCACTGGCGTGTTGATAGGCGCAGGTGCAAGCGTTCTTGGCAGCATTGAAATCGGTGACTGCTCGCGCATTGCCGCCGGTTCGGTGGTTCTGCACGATGTACCGGCAAACCGTACGGTTGCCGGTGTACCAGCCCGTGTGGTCGGTTATGCCGGTTGCTCTGAACCAGCCCGGCGCATGGACCAGATGTTGCCTGCCGAAGAGTGATCAAACCCGCTCATAATCTCTACGCCAGTCTTGCGTGGGGAAAGTGAATTTCGTAAGACCTGCGCCATAAGGACATTGTTCAAATTAATTGATGGAGGTTCGGCGTGGACGCTGAAGAAATTCAAAAGCTTGAAGCCTATCTGCGCTGGAAGTTCCAGTTGCCAACGATCGAAGTCCGCAGACGCCCACAAAAGACCGATTCTGCCGAAGTTTACATTGGCGATGAGTTTATCGGTGTTCTGTTCCGTGATGATGAAGATGAGGATCTCTCGTGGTCGTTCCAGATGGCAATTCTGGAATTTGACCTTGATCTTCCGGAATAAACTTTTCTCAGCTGATTAATCTTCGGCAGGCACGCGGAATGTCGAAATAAGTTCGCGCGCGGTAGCGTCGACTTCGCGCCAGCGGTCAAGTTGGTTGCGGTGGAAACGATACCGGGCGTTGAGCAGCCTGCTGACCTCAACGACACGCTCGCACAGGGAGGGCCCATAACGTCCCGCATCGGGCTCGCACTGTATAATCACCTGTTCGCCCTTTAGCGCGCCGATATACAGCTCGCCATCAGGGTAGGGGGAATTCGGCGCGAATTGATAGCGAACCAAACCGGAATTCGTGGCCATGGGGCGGCCGACAAAGTAGCGCTTCAAAACCTTGTCTACATGCTCCCCCGGGCCGATTTTACGGGTGTTCCGCTCAAAGGAAATGAACAGCGACCCGTTGACTTTGTGCAGTTCGTCCGCATCCAGATTTCGAATGCGTTCTGGCGCAAAAGGCCAAGGAACTCTTAACTCAATGCGTTTTACATTGCCGGTAACGCTGCGCTCGATGGTGCGGACAACTGGTTCCGGCATTACAAATTCATCACCGGCAAACTCAACATGAAGAAGCTTGTCAGCTGAACCAGCAGTGCGCCTTTCGCCAAACAGTAAATCAGGATTTGGCAGGAAATAGAAGGCAAGGATTGAACCTGCTACGAAGATAAAGCTGCACACCAGGAGCAAAAGCACCAGCCCAAGTGAGCGCTTGCGCAGCGAAGCCTTCTGGGTGGGGCTTGGCGGTGGTATTGGCGTATTGAGCTCGTCCCAGTGCTGTTCCATGGTTCCTTGCAAATCTTGCGCTTTACGAGCACGCATACGGGTATTACACCCATAGACTTCGAGATCAAGAATTCAAATTGATGTTCATTAATCCCATCACCAACTCTAACACCTTTGCCGGAGTATCCCATGCCGCTCTATGAACTTGATGGAATTGCGCCAGAATTGCCAGCCCCTGGGACATTCTGGATTGCGCCAAGTGCGGTGCTTATTGGCAGGGTGCGATTATACGAAATGGCGAGTGTCTGGTTTGGTGCAGTCTTGCGTGGTGACAATGAACCGGTGACAGTTGGCGCACGGTCAAATATTCAGGACAACTGCGTGCTTCACACCGATCCGGGATATCCGCTTGATGTGGGCGAGGACGTTACTGTCGGCCATAAAGTGATGCTTCATGGCTGCACGGTGGCAGACCGCGCCCTTGTCGGTATGAGCGCAACGGTTTTGAACGGTGCGCGCATTGGCAAAGGGGCCGTGGTGGGAGCTGGCGCGCTTATTGCTGAAGGAAAGGAAATTCCCGACAAGGCGTTGGTTGTCGGTGTGCCGGGCAAAATCGTGCGCATTCTTACCGATGAAGAAGCAAAAGCGATGGGGCATGCGGCGGCCC
>JBPCVY010000203.1:0-3276 GCA_051010055.1 Hyphomicrobiales bacterium
GAAAAAGGCCTCCGAAATGTTGGAGAATGTGCGCTTGCCGGACCCAAAGCGCATTATGAATTCCTATCCCCATCAGCTCTCCGGAGGCCAGCAACAGCGTGTGCTTATCGCCATGGCGCTCTTGTCAAATCCGAAATTGCTGCTTCTGGACGAGCCAACGACCGCGCTTGATGTGACAGTTGAGGCCGGCATTGTGGAACTCATCAAGGAGATTTCCGAAAAGCTCGGCACCTCCATGATCTATATCTCCCACAATCTGGGGCTGATTTTGGAGACGTGTGATCGCATCACCGTCATGTATTCAGGCCAGGCGGTTGAGTTGGGCTCGGTGAAGCAGGTGTTCGATATGATGCGCCATCCTTATACAAGGGGCCTGTTCGCATCCATTCCATTGCCCGGCGCTGACCGCTTCTCCCATCCGCTGGTGCCGATTCGCGGCCAGCTGCCATTGCCCCATGAGCGTCCGCAAGGGTGCTACTTTGGCCCGCGCTGCGATTTCTTCCAGGCTGGGAAATGCGATGAACCGGACTTGCATATGCAGCCGGTCAAAGGTCACCCCGGTCATGACGTACGCTGTGCACGCTACTCAGAGATCGACTGGGAACATTGGAAGCCTGAAGGGGTTACGCAAGACCCGTTGGAAAAGGGCGACGTGGTTCTGCAGGTTCAAAACATGCAGAAATATTACGAAGTCCATGACAATTCACTGAAAGCGATTTTCTCCGGTGAACGGGTAAAGTACGTCAAGGCCAACGAAAAGCTCGATTTCGAAGCACATGAGGCCGAAACCGTTGCCATTGTGGGCGAATCCGGCTGCGGTAAAACGACATTTGCGAAGGTTCTTATGGGGCTTGAAAGCGCAACCGGCGGGCATGTGATTCTCAATGGTCTCGACATTTCCGAACTGCCCGTCCGCGAGCGGGACCCTCACCTTGTTTCCAACCTGCAGATTGTTTTCCAGAACCCGTTCGAAACCCTTAACCCGAGCCACAGTGTGGGCGGCCAGATTGCGCGCGTTCTGAAGAAGTTCGGCATTGCCGAAACAAAAGAAGAGCTGCAGCAGAAAGTATTTGAGTTGCTCGATATCGTGAAGCTGCCGCGCGATTTTGCCTACCGCAAACCGCGCCAGCTTTCAGGTGGTCAAAAGCAGCGTATCGGCATTGCCCGCGCCTTTGGCGGTGACCCTTCAGTGGTGATCGCTGATGAGCCGGTGTCGGCGCTTGATGTGTCTGTTCAGGCGGCGGTTACCGGCCTGTTGACCGACATTCAACGCGAAAAACGCACCACAATGCTGTTCATTAGCCACGACCTTTCCGTTGTGCGTTATCTGGCGGACCGGATCGTTGTGATGTATCTCGGCCAAATCATGGAACAGGGCACAACTGACGAGATTTTCTCCCCGCCCTACCATCCTTACACCGAAGCGTTGCTGTCTGCGGTGCCGATTGCCGACACATCCATCGATAAGAAGCACATTGTTCTGACAGGCGAGTTGCCCTCGCCCATGAATCCACCATCAGGGTGCCCGTTCCAAACCAGGTGCCAGCGCAAGATCGGCGATATCTGCGAAACCGTGCACCCGCCCGTGAAAGAGCTTTCCTCCGGCCACAGGATTATGTGCCACTTGTCCGAGGAAGAATTCGAGGCAATGGAACCGATTATCGTCCAGGCGAAGAAAAAGCGGAATAAATCCGATGATGCGCAAAAGGTCAAATTCGTCGCGCGTCAAAAAAAGACCCAATCTGCAAAGCCAAATATCGTGGTCAAGCAAGTTGGAAAAGCCGAGGCGAAAAAGGCTTCTTTTGCCAAAGTCCGGGTGACCGTTTCCCCAGCCACACCGGCTGAAAAAAAGCCCGCCGAGGAGGCGAAGCCGAAACGCAAACCGGCCGCCCGAAAATCCGGCCCCACCAAGCCGCGCCTTATCAAAAAGCCCCGCCGGGGCAAGGCTGATGATTTGAAAGACATCTCCGGCGTTGGCCCGAAACTGGAAAACACCTTGAACGAGCTGGGCGTCTGGCACTTTGACCAGATAGCCTCATGGGGCGCCATGGAAATTTCCTGGGTTGATGACCATTTGAACTTCAAGGGCCGCATCAAGCGCGACAAATGGGTGGCCCAGGCTAAGAAGCTGGCGAAGAAGAAATAATCCGCCAAAGCGGTGCAAGGTGAGCTGGGCTCACCTTGCCGTCGCTAACATTCCTTTTCAGGTCGATTATTCGCATGCGCGCACTTGCGCTGAGGGTTTCCATGCGCAAACGAGGCACCACCTTGGGGAGTGAAGTTGTGAGATCATCAGCTCAAGCTGTAATCATCGGCGGCGGTGTTGTCGGCTGCTCGGTGCTCTATCATCTCACCAAACTGGGCTGGAAAGACGTTGTTTTGCTGGAACGCGACGAACTGACGTCCGGGTCCACCTGGCATGCAGCAGGCGGATTTCACACACTCAACGGCGATCCCAACGTCGCCAAGCTGCAGGAATATACAATCAACCTCTACAAGGAGATTGAGGAAATCTCCGGCCAGTCGACCGGTTTTCATCTCACCGCGGGTGTCATGCTCGCCGGCAGCAAGGAACGCATGGACTGGCTGCGCGCAGCGCACGCGCGTGGGCGCTATCTCGGCATGCGCTCGGAAATCATCAGCGCCGAGGAGGCTGCCGAGATCTTCCCGCTCATGGACCCGGCGCACTTCGTGGGAGGGCTGTACGACGAGAACGAGGGCCACGTGGACCCGAACGGTGTCACCAACGCCTACGCAAAAGCAGCCCGAATACAGGGCGCCGAGATTTACCGGCACACGCGGGTGACCGACCTCGTGCAACGACAAGACGCCAGCTGGGATGTGATCACCGAGAAGGGCAACATTCACGCCGAGCACGTGGTCAATGCGGGTGGTCTGTGGAGCCGCGAGGTCGGCCGCATGGTCGGTCTGGAGCTGCCGTGCCTGGCCATGGCACACCAGTACTTGATCACCGAGGACATGCCCGAGGTCATCAACAACGATGGCGAGATGCTGCACTGCATCGACTTCGAAGGCGGAATCTACATGCGCCAGGAACGCCAGGGCATGTTGGTGGGCACCTACGAGGCCGAGGGTGCTCCGTGGCACGAGCACGAGGCGCCATGGGACTTCAGCCACGAGCTGCTGCCACCCGACATCGACCGTATCGCCGAGCGGCTGGAGACGGGCTTCAAGCACTTTCCGGCCATCGAGCGAGCCGGCATCAAGCAGATCATCAACGGACCGTTCACCTTTGCACCGGACGGTAATCCACTC
>JBPCVY010000204.1:0-17249 GCA_051010055.1 Hyphomicrobiales bacterium
TATTTGTTCTTAAAGGGTATCCACGGCTTTCGGAAACCTTCATTGCACAGGAAATCAGAGGACTGGAGAAGGCGGGTCTCGGCATCGAGATTGTCTCCTTGCGCCGTCCCTATGATCCAACGCACCACCCGGTGCACGAGGAGATTGAGGCTCCCGTCTATTACCTGCCTGAATATCTGCATGATGACCCGGTGCGGGTGTTCCGCGCCTGGCTGAAGGCGCGAAAGCTGCCTGGATACCGCCATGCCCGCTCTGTGTGGGCGGCTGATCTTTCAAATGACAAAAGCCGCAACAGGGTGCGCCGGTTCGGCCAGGCATGTGTGATGGCAGCAGAGCTTGCCGGAAGTGCTGAACGCTTTCACGCTCACTTTATTCATACTCCAGCCTCGGTTACCGCCTATGCCAGCATGATGACCGGCAAACCCTGGACTTGTTCTGCCCATGCAAAGGACATCTGGACCTCACCCGATTGGGAGCTTGCAGGAAAGCTGCACAATATGGAGTGGGTGAGCGTATGCACCAGGTATGGCGCAGAGCACCTGGCGAGCCTGGCAGACGCGCCGGGGAAAGTGCACCTTATCTATCATGGCCTTGATCTCAATCGCTTCCCGCCACCTGAAACCGGGCACTCCATGCGCGATGGTAAAAACCCAATCGAGCCCGTTCAGCTCCTGACCGTCGGCAGGGCGGTGGAAAAGAAGGGCCTGGATACGGGTTTGGAAGCGCTTTCCCTGTTGCCGGAAAATCTCGCTTGGAACTGGCACCATGTTGGCGGTGGCGAATTGCTTGGTGAATTGAAGGCTCAGGCTGAAACCCTTGGAATTTCCCACCGCATTACCTGGCACGGGGCCCTTGCACAGGAAAAAGTTCTCGAACTTTACCGGGAATGCGATGGATTTGTGCTGCCCTGCCGGGTTGCCCGTGATGGAGACCGGGACGGTCTGCCGAACGTTCTTGTTGAAGCACAAAGCCAGGCGTTGGCCTGTGTCTCAACGCCAGTTTCCGGGGTAACCGAACTGCTGGAAGATTGGCGCAACGGACTGCTTGTGCCCCCAAACGATGCACAAGCCCTTGCTGGTGCACTGGAACAGCTGATTTGCGAACCTGCTTTGCGCAAAAAACTTGGCGACGAAGGCATGAAAATCGTTCACGAGAGGTTTTCGTGCGAGACAGGCATTGCCGAATTGATGGCGTTGTTTGACGGCAAGCAAGAAGCCGCGCAAGAAACACGCGGGGCCGCGTGAGCGGATGACGGGCCGTGTTTTATTTTACGTTCAACACCTTCTTGGTATTGGTCACGTGGTGCGCGCTGCGCGCATTGCCCGTGCACTATCTGAGGCTGGATTTGCCGTGAAGGTCGCCTTTGGCGGCCCGCCGGTTGGCTCAATCAGTTGGGGCGGAGCAGAGCTTGCACATTTACCTGCGCTCACCTCAGGCCCGGAAGGTTTCGGCTCCCTTGTTGATGAAACCGGGGCAGTGGCAAGCGCGCGGTTCAAGGAGGAAAGGCGTGATGAGCTGCTCGCCATGTTCACAGAAGTTGCGCCAGAAATCGTCCTCATTGAGGCTTATCCCTTCGCACGGCGCATCATGCGGTTTGAGCTTTTGCCGCTCATTGAACGCGCCCGGGAAGTGGTCCCGCGGCCCCTCATTGTTTCTTCTATTCGCGATATCTTGCAGGAAGGGCGAAAACACGAACGGCTTGAGGAAACAGCTGACATTATCGAAACCAGTTTCGATGCTGTGCTTGTTCATGGGGATGAACGTTTTGCCCCGCTGAATGCAAGCTTTCCGCTAACCGGGCGCATTGCATCAAAGTTACACTACACAGGCGTTATCGCGCTTGAACGGAACCTTGAAAAGGCAGATGAGCGTTTTGATGTGATTGTTTCTGCCGGTGGCGGCGCGGTTGGCGGCGCTTTGCTGAAAACCGCCGCGCACGCCATGACCCTCACATCGCTTTCTGACAAGCGCTGGCTGTTTCTTGCGGGGCCGAACCTTGATGCAACTTCCTTTGATGCGGTTGCCGCGAGCCTGCCGGAGAACGCAAAAATCGAGCGGTTTCGCGCTGATTTACCGGCCCTCCTGGCAAATGCCGGGCTTTCCATTTCCCAGGCCGGCTACAACACCGTTGCAGATATTCTGTGCGCCAGGTGCGCTAGCGTTCTGGTGCCCTTTTCAACCGGCGGCGAGACAGAGCAAACCGTTCGCGCAAAACTTCTGGCGGAAAAAGGCGTTGCCGCCTGGGTGTCAGAAGACGATTTGACGCCGGATACCCTGGCGCGCGCCATTGCGCAGGCAACTAGAATTGATTTTTCAAATGCAAGCCGTTTGCCGGATGTGAAGGGTGCATTCCAAACCGCTGAGATATTGAGAAAGTTGCTGGCCGGGCAGAAAGCCGAAATGCGCTAGGCGTCTTCCAAGACCTTTTGTGCAGCCGGTTGGGCCGTGCGTTTTCCCTCAAGATTGATTTTGTAGCCCATATTCTCCGCGTTGGAGAACGAGCACTCCTGGCAGATATCGAATTGCTTGAGGTAGCCCTTTTTGCGCGCGCGGGCCGCATCATCTGACCAATAGGCCTGCAAGAAACCGCCCGTCTTGATGTTTGGAAGCTGAATCATCTGGTCATAGTCGATGCAGCAAAGCCCCAAATCACCGTTCCAGAACACCACCGTTTGAATAAGCGGCTCAAGGCAGATTTCACGCACTTTCTCTGTCGGATGGCGCAGAAACTTCTCCTTGGTAGGCAGGAACTTGCCGAACTCGCGGCGCTCTTCCTCGCTTGTGTATGACCCAAGGGAGAATGTTTTCAGCCGGATCTGGTCGAAGCCTTGTTCTGAAGCCCAGCCCTTCAAATCGTCTACCTGGTCTTCGGAGTAGGCCGTCAGCAGGGTTTGCAGCACACAGAACGGATTTTTGACACCAAGCCTGTTTCGCACCTGAAGGAACAACTCAATATTGGCTTTTACCGCGTCGAAATCAGAACGGACGCGGTAGGTTTCCTGAGCCTCTTTGGAAAACCCGTCCATACACAGGTAAACGCGACCGAGGCCAGCCTCAATCAACCGCTCACACATTTTCTCCGTTAGCTTGGTCGCATTTGTCGACAAAAAGGTTTCATGGCCGTTCTTGTGCGCGTACTCGATGAACTCAGGAAGCTTGGGATTGAGCGTAGGCTCGCCGGAAAAGTTGAAATACATTGCCGGTTTATGCTTTTTTCCCTTGAAGTCGTCGACAATCGCGCGAAATACTTCAATGCTCATCAGGCCCCGAGGGCGATGCATGGCAAATGTTACCGGACAAACCGGACAGCGGAGGTTGCAAGAGTTGGTCACATCAATAATGACGATTCCCGGCAGGCGTTTGAACCACCAAAGGGGAAGGAGTTTTGCCAAAGGTTTCGGCAAACGAGACATATGCAACAGCGGTTTATGGAGCACTGGGATTTTGTCCGTTTTTACTTGCAAGCAGCATCGTTGCTTTAAGTAATAAACAAACAAAAAAGTTTTAATACAAGTAATGCTAGAGCAAGATTTAGATTTATTTGGTAAAATGGTTACCGGTATTGTTTCGCAAGACCGTTTGTCGCAAATGAAGTCCCGCGCAACGGCCCAGATTGCTATTCTTGACCTTGCCCGCAGCCATATTCCAGAAGCAAACCGTGCGCCTGTTTGGGAAATCGGCTATGGCGGCGGGCGCACCTATGACCGGCTGCACCGGTTGTTCCCTGAAAACCGGATTTCGGTTTTTGACAACCGGCCCGACGGCAAGGAACCGGTGGAGGCGGACGGCAACAGGTTCACTTTCGGCGATGTTTTTAACGTTCTGCCGGATGAGGCCCGCGAGTGGCGCGGCAAGGTGCAGTTTCTTCACGCCGATATTGGCACGCCTGATTTTGACCGTGACCTGGAAAAGTATTCAAAACTTGGAGAAATTGCCGCCACGGCCCTTGCACCGGGCGCACTTATTGCCAGTGACAGGCCGATTGCTGCTGCTGGCTGGACCCGCATCGCCAGCGGCCTTGAGCATAACTGGTCATATTTCCTTTGGCGCGCACCGTAAAACGCACCCGTTCATTGGCTGGAATTGTCCTGATGCAGTAAACGGATCAATTGAAACCGACTTGTTGTTCCGCGCAAAAGCATGCAAAGTTTAGGCGCCATGGAACCAAGTCTGTTCAAATACATATGGAAGCACACAAAACCCCAGCAAGTGTGGATACTTGCTGTGATTTTGCTGTCCATGGTGCCCTATTTTCTGTCACTCGAACTGCCCAAGCAAATCGTCAACGGCCCCATCCAGGGCCAGGGATTCGACAGCCCGGAATCTACCCAGAAATTCATGGAGATTTCATTCTCGCTTCCGTCGTGGCTTTATGATTCCGGCCCGATAGTCCTATTTGGCGGTTTCGACATGGAGCGCCTGCCTTATTTGATCTCCCTGTCGATGATGTTCCTTGGCTTTGTCTGCATCAACGGCCTCTTCAAATTTTATATCAACACCTACAAGGGCCGGCTTGGGGAGCGGATGCTGCGGCGGCTGCGCTATGATCTGGTTGACCGGGTGCTGCGGTTCCCCATTCCTCACTTCCGACGGGTAAAGGCGCCGGAAGTGGCCACCATGATTAAGGACGAGGTTGAACCGCTTGGTGGTTTCATCGGCGACATGCTTGTGCAGCCGGTTTTCCTCGGCGGACAGGCAATAACCGCAATGGTGTTCATCCTTGCCCAGAATTACTGGTTGGGCCTGATTGCCGGTTCCATTGTGCTCATCCAGGCAGCTTTCATACCGCGGCTGCGGCGGCGCCTGCTGTTGCTTGGAAAGGAACGCCAGATAACCGCCCGCGCCCTTGCCGGCCGGGTTGGCGAGATTGTCGATGGAATTGGTTCCGTTCACACCAACGACACGTCCAACTTTGAGCGGGCGGATATTTCAGGCCGTTTGGGCCGCATTTTCGCAATCCGCTACGAACTGTTTCAGCGTAAGTTTTTCATCAAGTTCCTGAACAATCTTCTGGCCCAGATTACGCCGTTTCTGTTCTATCTGGTCGGCGGCTACTTTGCCATTCGTGGCACATTGGATATCGGCCAGCTTGTCGCGGTTATCGCGGCCTACAAAGACCTTCCCGGTCCCATTCGCGAGCTTATTGCTTATGACCAGCAGCGCCTTGATGTGCAAATCAAGTACGGCCAGGTTATCGAGCAATTCCAGGTAGAAAACCTTATTCCCGAAGAACTGCAACGGGTGCCCGAAGAACCGGTATTGCCGCTTGCAGGCGGTATCAAGGCATCACGGGTGGGCGTTGTGGATGAAGCCGGTGCCAAACTTATCGAAAGCGCCAGTTTTAATGTCGGCTTGAATGAAACGGTGGCCGTTGTAGGAGCGGTAAATTCAGGTTCAGAAACCATCCCCGATGTAATTGCCCGCCTGGTACCGCCAACTTCTGGTTCGATGAACCTTAACGATGATTCCGTTGATGATTTGCCCGAGTTCGTGACCGGAAGGCGGTTCAGCTATGTGCCGCCGGACACCTATTTCCGGCAGGACAGTTTCCGCGACAGCCTTCTTTATGGGGTCAAGCATCAACCCGGTGAACGTAAAAACATGACCGAGGCGGATATCAGGCAGCGCAGTTGGGAAATTACTGAATCGGAAGCGGCCGGCAACACCACAATGGACATTAATGCGGACTGGCTGGACTACGATGCCCTTGGAGTTAAGGGCACCTATGAAATCGACCAATTGGCGCGCGAAATGCTTGATATCGTGGATTTACGCCAGGATGTGTTCGATCTCGGCCTGCGTGGGCATATGGATCCGGAGGAAGAGCCGGAGCTGGCGGCAAAGTTCCTTGAGGCGCGCAAGGCGCTGCGAGAACACCTGAAACAACCACCTCTCAACAAGCTTGTTGAACCTTTCCTGCCGGACAAATACAGCCTGCAGGCGACCGTTGGTGAGAACCTCCTGTTCGGCACGGCAATCGGTTCTGAATTTGATAGCTCCCGACTGACAAAGAATTCTTATGTGCGTCAGGTGCTGAAAGAAACCGGGCTTGATGCAAGATTGTTCGAAATGGGCCGTGAGATTGCCGCCAACGCCACTGAGTTGTTTAAAGACTTGCCGCCGGATCATCCGTTCTTTGAGCAGTTGAGTTTTATGGATTCGGAGGAAATTCCCGAATACGAGGCCGCCCTTTCGCGCAACACTGGGATCAATTTCGATGTTGTTTCACCCGAGGACCAGGATATGTTCCTGCGCCTACCGATGGAATATGTTGAACCAAGGCACCGTTTCGGATTGCTGGACAAGGACCTGAAAGAAGGCATCCTTGCCGCGCGCACCGCGTTCCGAGAGGGCTTGCCAGAAGAGCTTTCCAGCGCGATCGCATTTTATGACCCGGCTGAATACAACCCGGCCGCGTCCTTGCAAGACAACATTCTGCTTGGCCGCGTCGCCTATGGCGTTGCTGAAGGCCCCGAGCGGGTGCGTGAAGCGGTTCATGAGGTGCTGGACGATCTGTCCTTGCGCGATGAGGTTTTCCAGGTTGGCCTCAGCTTCAATATCGGCATTGGCGGCAAGCGGCTTAATCTTTCCCAGCGGCAAAAGCTGGGCCTTGCCCGCGCGCTGATAAAACGCCCGGACTTGCTGATTGTGAACCGCGGACTGAACGGTCTGGATGCCCGCAGCCAAAAGGAAATCATGACCCGCATAATCGAACGCGCCAAGGGCGAGGGCGGGCATGGGGTTTTCTGGGTGTTGCAAACACCGAAGTTTGCCGGCGGGTTCGACCGTGTATTGGTGTTTGACCGTGGAAACCTGGTTGAAGATGGAAAACCGGAAGAGCTGGAAAAGGATAAAAATCACTATGCTCAGCTCGTCTCGGCGACGTAAGTGGACTTGAATTGACTAACGTGGAGGAAAATAGTTGTGTCTTCTTTGGCAGATGAAGTTGATCTCCTTAGGCGTATCCCCTTGTTCGCGCAAATTGATCCTTCGAAACTGAAGCTGCTCGCATTTACGTCCGAGCGCATTGCGTTCGAGGCTGATCAAGTGCTGTTCAAACAGGGTGATGAGGGCGATGCCGCCTATGTGATTATGGAAGGCGAAGCCGATGTGATAATCGATACCCCTGCCGGTGAAATTGTTCTGGCAACAGTGGGGCGAAACGACTTCGTTGGCGAGATTGCCATACTGTGCGATGTGCCGCGAACGGCAACTATCCGGGCAAAATCGGCCCTGGATACGCTGAAAGTGAGCAAGGAACATTTTATCCGGCTGATTTCGGAGTTTCCCGAGATGGGCATTGAAGTTATGCGCGAACTTGCCGACAGGCTTGTGAAAACATCGGCCGATTTGGCGGCATCGAGGGAGAAACTGCGGCAAGCCGGTGCTTGATATTGACGAGGAAACTTACAGCACAGCGGCTACGCCTCGCTTCCGGTCTCATACTTTTTGCCTTTGCGCTTACCCATTATCTCAATCATTCCCTCGGGCTTGTCTCTGTTGATGCCATGGAGGCATTCCGCAATGTGCGGATTGCCATCACACGATCGCTACCCGGCACCACTATTTTGTGCCTTGCGCTAGTCATCCATATTTGCCTTGCCCTTTATAAAATTGCCGAGCGCCGCAACCTTAAAATGAGCGGATGGGAAGCCGTCCAGCTTCTGTTCGGCCTTGCCATTCCGTTTCTGCTGTTCCGCCATATCATCGGCACCCGGATTGCCCACGAACTGTATGGGGTCGACGACAATTACCACTACGCCCTGTGGGCCATGTGGCCGGGCGAGGCCTATATCCAGGCAACGCTCATATTGCTTGTTTGGATTCACAGTTGCATCGGGTTGCATTTCTGGCTGCGGCTGAAGCCTTGGTATCCGCGGTTAGTGGGGGTATTTCTGGGTGCAGCTGTTCTTATACCTGCAGCTGCATTTGCCGGGTTCACGGTTGCCGGCAGGTCGATAAGGTTCACATCCCAGTTCAAAAACCCGTTCACCAGTGAACAGCTGGCCACATTACAAGCGGCCATGAGCTGGGCGTTGTGGGGCGCGCTCATTGTGGTATCAGCACTTGCTATTTTCCGCATTGCCCGTGCGGTAATTTTCAGGCTCCGCCGGCGCATCAAAGTTTCCTATGCGGATGGGGCTGAAATAACCACCACGGTTGGCCCGACATTGCTGGAAATCTCCCGTAGCTTCGATATTCCCCACGCCAGTGTGTGCGGCGGGCGGGCGCGCTGTTCCACCTGCCGTGTGCGGGTATTGGAGGGGCTGGACCACCTCGACCCACCGGGTGAACAGGAAAAGGCCGTTCTGGAACGGGTCGGCGCCGGTGAGGCAATCCGGCTGGCCTGCCAGCTCAATCCGAAGGACAATATCTCGATTGCCACCCTTTTACCGGCACAGAAAGTGCGCCCCGGCGACGCGGTGGATTACGACAAATACACCTGGGGGGTCGAGCAGACGGTAACGGTTATGTTTGCAGATTTGCGCGGCTTCACCTCGTTATCGGAAGAACGCCTGCCCTTTGATGTGGTTTTCCTGTTGAACCAGTATCTCGGGCAGATGAGTGCTGCGATTGAGGATTCAGGAGGATATGTCGACAAGTTCATCGGTGATGGGATTATGGCACTGTTCGGCATGGGAACGTCAACACAAGAAGGCGCGCGCCAGGCCTTGCGGGCAGCACGCGCCATGGGCGGAGTGCTGGATGCGCTCAACCGCAGCCTGGCAGCTGACCTGCCAAAACCGTTGAACATTGGCGTCGGGCTGCACACAGGGCCTGCCATATTGGGCCGGGTGGGCATTTCGGCGCGCCGTGGCGCGACCCAACGCATTACAGCCCTGGGCGATACGGTGAACACCGCAAGCCGGCTGGAAGCAGCCTGCAAGGAGCTGGAAGCACAACTGGTTGTGTCCGCGGATACTCTGAAAGCTGCCGGCATTAAACTTGATAAGAAGTATCAGGCCATGATCACGGTCAAAGGCAAGTCTGAAAGCGTCGAGGTGGCGAAGTTCACCCGCGCGCTCAACGCTCCCGCACCGGAAAAGTAGTTTACTTTTGGGGTATTACCACTGGCCGGCCAAGTGAATGGTAGTGGAAAGGCCGGGCCGCCATTTCCTCAAGAGTGAAGATATTGCGCAAATCAATCATCACCGGAATGCGCATGGCCAAAGCCAGCGCCTCAAGATCGAGCCCGCGATAGACGTTCCATTCCGTCAGGATGACGACCCCGTCTGCATCTTGTGCCGCCTCAAGGGGACTGTCACACCATGTGACATCGGAAAAAGCCCCCTTCGCGGCTTCCATCGCCACAGGGTCGTGGGCGCGGATTTCAGCACCTTCCGTTTGCAGGGCCGGAATGATGGACAATGACGGCGCTTCTCTGATGTCATCTGTGTTGGGCTTGAAGCTGATGCCAAGCACCGCAATGCGTTTGCCGTTCACATCACCGCCAAGGCAATCGCGGATTTTATCCGTCATACGCTGCTTCCGAAGCTCATTGACTTCAATGGTTGCCTCAACAATGCGCATGACCACATCTTCCTCGCGGCCAATTGCAGCCAACGCCCTGGTGTCTTTGGGAAAGCATGAGCCGCCATAAGAAGGCCCGGTGTGCAGATATTTCGGGCCGATGCGGCCATCGCGCCCGAGAGCATCAGCAACTTCGGTGATATTGGCGTCTACCGCCTCGCACAGATCAGCCAGTTCATTGACGAAGCTGATGCGCGTGGCAAGGAAGGCATTGGTTGCGTATTTGATGAGCTCGGCGGTTTCAAAGCTGGTGAAGATCACCGGCGCATTGCGCAAGTACAAGGGACGGTAGAGGGCTTGCATTTTCTTACGGGCGCGGGGTTCATCAACACCGATGATCACCCGGTCAGGGCGCATGAAATCCTCAATGGCAGAACCTTCACGCAGGAACTCCGGATTGGCGGCCGTGGCAAATTCAGCATCCGGGTTGGCCTCGCAGATGAGCCCTTCAAGCCTGCGCGCTGTGCCAACCGGAACCGTCGATTTGGTGACAACCACGGTAAATCCATCCAATGCCCCGGCAATATCTTTTGCGGCCTGGTCCACATAGGCCATGTCCACAGCGCCATCGCCGCGCCTTCCTGGAGTGCCGACAGCAATGAAAACAACATCAGCCTCAGCCACCGCACTTTTGAGATCAGCAGTAAACTGCAGACGCCCTTGCGCGCTGTTGGCCTCGACAAGGTGCTGCAGTCCCGGCTCGTAGATCGGTATCTCGTTCTGCTGCAGGCGCGCAACCTTGTCCTCATCCAAGTCGACGCACGTCACCGAAAAGCCGAATTCGGAAAAGCACGCTCCCGACACAAGCCCCACATAGCCACTCCCAATCATGGCAATTTTCATTTCCTGCCCCTCCGGCTGCCTAAGTCACGAATAAGACCAAACAGCACATATTTCGTCAACCTGACACATGAATTCCTCTGCACGAATTGTGCTTCTTTATCTTTCTGCGTGACATTCTCGTAAACTTCGAGAAAATACTCTGGAGGGAACAGCAAACTTTTGGCGCGGTTGGGGAACACTACGATATGGCGAAGGGCGAATTCTACGTACGGTTCTGGGGCGTACGGGGCAGCTTGCCTTCCCCTGGACCGGACACAGTGGAATTCGGCGGCAACACGCCATGCGTGGAAATGCGCTGCGATGACCGCGTGATTGTGTTTGATGCAGGTTCTGGCATCAGGCCCTTGGGTGAGGCGCTCTTGAACGAAAATGTTCACAGCCTGGATATGTTCTTTTCCCATTTTCACTATGATCATATTGGCGGGTTGCCATTTTTTGCCCCGTTCTACCGCGATGAAAACGAAATCACCGTTTGGGCCGGTCACGGGCGCGGTGAGGAGATGGCGAGGGATGTGTTTGAGGGCTTTATGAAGCCGCCCTTCTTTCCCGTTCCGCCGGAAATATTTCACGCAAAGCTTGGCTATGAGGATTTTGAGCCGGGAGACGATATTGATCTGGGCGATGGAATTCTCATCAAGACAGCGGCGCTGAACCACCCAGGCGGTGCGGTCGGCTACAGGGTTGAATATGCCAGCAAGTCGATTTGCTACATCACTGATACAGAGCACGTGCCGGGAAAACTTGATGAAGACGTGCTTGGCCTTATCCATAACGCGGATGTGATGATTTACGATGCCACGTTCTGTGATGAGAATTACCCGCAATTCGAGGGTTTTGGCCACTCTACCTGGCAAGAAGGCGCACGCCTTTGTGAAGCCGCCGGCACCAAAACATACGTTATTTTCCACCACCTGCCTGCAATGAGCGATGAAAAGCTCCGAAATCGAGAGAAAGAAGCTCAAAAGCTCCGTAAAGGCAGCCTTGTGGCGCGCGAGGGAATGATCATCGCGCCCTGAAAGAAGACTGGGACAGACGATGAATAGCCTGACGCAAACCTCCCCTACCCTCCTGCAAAAACTGAGAACGGTTTTGGCAAACGCACTGCCAAGCGAAAATCTCACCCGGTTGCCGCGCAGGATTGTCGAGACTATCGAACGCCAGGACCAGGCCAGCGAAGTGCTGGCGCGGCTCATCCAGCTCACCGTCGTAACAACGATGGCTGTTCTTTATCTGGTTTCACCGAAAACCGATGCAGGCACCGAATTTTCCCCGGTGCCGTTTGCCCTTGCCATATACTTTGCCCTGAATGTTGCAGGCCTCATCTGGGCGTTGAACCGGGGCCTGCCGAACTGGGCGGTGTATAGCTCGATTTTCTTCGATATGAGCCTGTTGATGGTTCTTATCTGGAGTTTCCACATCCAATACCAGCAACCTGCCTCGTTCTATCTCAAGGCGCCAACTATCCTCTATGTGTTTATTTTCATTGCCATAAGGGCGTTACGGTTTGAATCGCGATTTGTGCTGGCGGCTGGATTTACCGCCGTTGCTGGCTGGATTGCGATGGTGCTCTACGTCATCACCGTTGATCCCTCAAACACAATGATCACCCGTGACTATGTGGAGTACCTCACCTCCAATTCGATCCTCATCGGGGCTGAACTGGACAAGATTATCTCCATCATTCTGGTGACGTTCATACTCGCCCTGGCCCTAAAGCGCGGCCACGCCTTGCTGGTAACAGCCACAAGCGAACAGGTGGCGGCAAAAGATTTATCGCGCTTTTTCGACCAGTCCGTTGCCTCGCAAATTACCGGCTCCGACGATGCCATTTCCGCAGGAGAGGGGGTAACCCGGCAAGCAGCCATATTGAATGTGGACTTGCGCGGTTTCACGCCCATGGCCGCCGGCATGCAAGCCGGCGAGGTTATGCGCACGCTAACAGCCTATCAAAGGCAAATTGTGCCCATCATCCAAAAACACGGCGGCACCATCGATAAGTTTCTCGGTGACGGGATAATGGCAACCTTCGGGGCCCTTGCCCCAAGCGAAACCTATGCAGCAGATGCACTACGGGCCATGGACGACATCATGGCCGGCCTTGATAGGTGGAATTCTGTCGAGGGGCTGAAGAATTTTAACACGACCATTGTGAATGCCGCGGTGGCAAGCGGACCCATTGCGGTTGGCGCCGTGGGCGATGAAAACCGCCTGGAATATACGGTTATCGGAGCGGCGGTGAACCTTTCCGCCAAGCTTGAAAAACACAACAAGGCCGCTGGTTGCCGCGCGCTCACAACTGCTGAAACCTACCGCAAGGCGGTGGAACAAGGTTACACTGTGCCCCACAGTCCGCAGTTCAAGCGCCAGCTGGTGGATGGCACGAAGGAGCCCTCGGAACTGGCGATTTTGCATATTTAGGGTGCAACTCACCCGAACACCGCCCGTGCCGGCAACCAGATGGCGGCGTGATGCGCCGCCACCACTGCACTTAGTTTATCCAGAAATGCCCAGGCGGCATCATCATGCACCAGATGGTGGCCAAGAATGCCAACGGGCAGGCCAGCCGGCGCGCGGCTTTCAATATGCCCGGCCAATTCGCGCACAAGTTCATCGTGCGGGCGGCATGTGCGTGTTCCGCGCCAGTCGATGAGGTCGAGTTGGCTGTTGGCAATACTCAATTCGTCCGGCGCGTGGACTTCTTCCTCGCTGCCAAAGGCGGAAAGCCCCTGAAATCCAAGCCCGGGTAGCGCTGCGATCACTTCTTCTGAAATCCGGTTCCATGGCGGCACGAGCACAGGCCGGGCTCTATCGCCGAACATGTCATTCATTTTGCCCACGCCCTTTTTCAGCTCAGCGCTCACACTCTTGAGCGGCCGGTGGTTTCCCAACTCCATTTTCTTTTCATCTGCTGATGCGTGGCTTTTATGGGCCCAGCCATGGACGCAGGGACACAGCCGTTCTGTTTCAACCAAAAATTCCTTCAGCGTTTCATCAGCAATTGCCGGAACGACCGCCAATAAAATGTCAGTTGTTGCATTTCCCGCCCACTCATCAAGCTGGCGCAGGGCAGGCGTGTCCGATACGGCATCATCGTCACGCATCCAGAAGTGTGCAGTGGCGTTTTCATCGCCAATCCGGTTCAGAGCATCTGTGAGGGGCGAAAAATCACTCATTGTGCACCCCATCCCTCACAAGCCTTACGCAAGGCCATATCGAGCCTTTGAGCGGCCATTTCGAGGCCATGATTGGCAAACACATAATCCTTTGCCCCTTCCCCAAGGCGCGCGCGCAGGCTTTCATCGGTAATAAGCCTTTCGATCGCGCGCCCATATGCGGCCACATCGCCTTCTTCTGTGAGAAGGCCGCCAACGTCATCTCTCACCACTGAAGGCACCCCTGCGGTTTCTTGCGCAATAACTGGCAATGCGCACCCTTGTGCCTCCAGATAAACCATGCCGTAGGCTTCCCCGATGCCGGGCCAGAGAAAAACATCGGCACTTGCAAGGGCGCGCCTTAAACCCTCTTCACTCAGTGCGCCGCGCCAGAACACACACTCCGGAGAAAAGTCTGAAAACGCATCGCGCACCTCATCTTCTGCCGCCCCGCTGCCTGCAATATCCAGAACCCAGTCATCCCCCTTAACGTGCTCAAGGGCGTTGGCCAGGAACCTGTAGCTTTCAAGTTTCACATCGCGGCGCATCATGGCGGCCGTAAAAAGCCGTGCCGGCCCGCCGCCACGGGATTGCCGTTCTGGAAAATCCGCTAAATCAGTGAACGGCGGCAGGTGAACCAATCTCCGCTCACCGCCGCAGGCAACCGCCAATCCTTCCCTGTCGCGGTCAGTCATATAAAAATTCACCACCGCCTGGCGGAGCCCGTCGCGCACATCATCTTGCGCTGCGCCCCAGGGCCCGTTTTCGCGCTTTCCCGCATAAGATGCCTCTATGGTCGCGTAATGAATGTTCAGCTCTTTGGCGATCGCAGGGCCAATCCAGTCCGGGGATTTATAGTAAGGATGGTATGTGAGCCATAGATCCGGGGTTATGCTGCCGGCTTGCCCCCAATCTGCAAGAATGCGCTTTTGCTCATCTTCAGCCTCGGCGCGCAGGTCATTTTCCTCAAAATCCTCACCGGACAGCAAAAACACCCGCATGCGTGATGCCAGTTTGACTTCATGGCCCGCCTCCTCCAGCGCACGCACGATAAGCCGCGCCATTTGCCGGTCACCGGAGACAACGGGATGGTCGGGAGATTTCAGCGGGGCATAGAAAGCAATACGCATTGCCAATAATTACCATGTTCACAAGTTCTGCCCAGACCATCTTGTCGATTTATTTGAACCATCGCAGTATCTCGATTTAAACTTCCCTGTAAGCTTGTATTGCGCACGGAGCGTTTTTACGCTTATCTCTAGAAATCCAGCGGGCAGGCGGAAATTCTGCTCCAATAAGCAAGAAGCGATAATGAGGGAGAGGGAAAAATGAAACTCATACGATTAACACTTACAGCGTTGGCTGCGCTTGCGTTCGCCGTGAGCATGGCGAGCGCGGAGATGAAGAAAGTGCGCATCGGCACTGAGGGCGCCTACCCGCCGTTCAATTCGTTTGACACAGACAAAAATCTCGTTGGCTTTGACATCGATATTGCCAACGCCCTTTGCGAAAAAATGAAAGCCGACTGCGAATTCGTCGCCCAGGATTGGGACGGCATTATCCCGGCGCTATTGGCTAATAAATATGACGCCATCATTGCTTCGATGTCGATTACCGAAGAGCGCATGAAGAAGGTCGATTTCACGGATAAATATTACGACACCCCGGCCCGTTTCATCGCGCCGAAGGGTTCCGGCATCAAAGATGTCAGCCCGGCAGCATTGAAAGGCAAAGTGTTGGCAGCCCAGTCTTCGACAACCCACGCCACCTATCTTGAAGACATGTACAAGGATTCTGAAATCAAGCTCTACAAGACCCAGGATGAAGCCAATCTTGACCTGGTTTCCGGCCGCGCTGACATGGTGCTTGCTGATTCCATCGTTCTTCTCGAATGGATGAAAACCAAGGAAGGCGCATGCTGCGAATATGTTGGCGATGCGGTGAAATCTGAAAAGCATTTCGGCAAGGGCGCCGGCATTGCTGTGCGCAAGAAAGATGGCGAGCTGAAAGGCATGCTCAACAAGGCGCTGGCTGATATTATCGCCGATGGGACATACAAGAAAATCAACGAAAAGTACTTCCCGTTCTCGATTTATTAATCAGCGGTTGAGTACGATTTGCAAATGTGGCGGCGGGCGGTCTTTGGCTAAGGCTGCCCGCCTTTTTGCATCTGGCGGAGGAGGGGTCCGGATGGCACCGTTTGGTGTGAGAGGCATATGAGTGAACTTTTCGGCCTTTTGGCGTGGGGCAGCGCAGGCTGGGGCGATGAGCTCGCAGCCGGTGCGCTTGTCACCATTTCGCTTGCATTGTGCACTTTGCCGTTTGGCCTTGTTCTGGGATTCCTTCTGGCGCTGGCCCGCAATTCGGGCGTTCCGGAGCTTGAAAGAGCCGGCAATATTTTCACCACCATTTTCCGTGGCCTGCCGGAACTCCTCACCATCCTTATCATCTATATCGGCCTCGACATGTTAATCGCAGAAATTGTGTCGATGGTGTCGGACGAGCGCTGGGAATTGAACAAGTTCGTTGCAGGGATGATTGCTCTGGGGGTGGTTTTTGCCTCGTTCTCATCAGAAACACTGCTCAGCGCCATGAAGGCCATTCCCGAAGGTCAGGCAGAGGCCTCGCGCGCCCTTGGCATGAGCAGTTTCAAGACATGGCGCAAGGTGATCATGCCGCAGCTCATACGCTATGCGTTGCCGGGACTTTCCAATCTGTGGCTGGTGCTGTTGAAGGAAACCGCGCTGATTTCCATCATCGCGCTGCCTGACCTATTGCGCATGACCAACATTGCTGTCGGCGCAACCAAGGAACCGTTCTTCTTCTACGCAATTTGCTGCCTGATTTATCTGGGCTTTGCGCTCTTATCATCAATCGTAATTGGCGCCATTGAGAATTGGGCCAATAAGGGCGAAATGGCACGGGGGGCGGCATGAGCACAATTGTCGAGGCACGCACCCCGCCAAAACGCGAAATCAACCGCCCGTGGACCTGGCAACGCTATACAGGATGGGCGTTTCTTGGCGTTTATGCGATTATTGGCTTCTTCCTCGTCCGCATGGTTGTTGTGGGGTTCGATCCAGAGTTCGTTAGCAGGTACTTTCCGCGTATGCTGGGCGGGCTATGGGTCACCGTCAAACTGGTGGTGATTTCCATTACCCTTGGCGCGCTGATTGCATTCCCAATGGCGCTGGCGCGCAACAGCAAAAACTGGTTTCTCAGGCGGTTTGCGTTCTACTACATCTATTTCTTCCGCGGCACGCCCCTGCTGGCGCAGGTTTTTCTTGTCTATTACGGCGCTGGCCAGTTCCGCCCTGCCCTTCAGGATGCCGGGCTTTGGTGGCTGTTCAGGGATGCCTATTTCTGCGCCTTGTTCACGTTCACATTGAACACTGCGGCTTATCAGGCTGAGATCTTGCGCGGCGCCATTTCCTCGGTCGCGCGCGGCCAGTGGGAAGCAGCCCAGGCGCTTGGCCTCAGCACGCCAGTTACCTACTACAAAGTCATCCTGCCCCAGGCTCTCATTTCTTCCCTGCGGCCTCTTGGAAACGAGATTATTTTCATGATCAAGGGCTCTGCGGTGGCCTCGATTATCACCGTGTTTGACCTGATGGGCGAGACGGCCCTTGCATTTTCGCGTTCATTTGATTTCCAGGTCTATTTGTGGGCTGCGTGCCTCTATCTCGCAATTGTTGAAACATTGCGCAGAGTATGGGATGTGTT
>JBPCVY010000205.1:0-11332 GCA_051010055.1 Hyphomicrobiales bacterium
GACTGGATTTCACCGCCCACGTAAATCGTGCCGTCATACATGGAATCGCCGAGGTTCTTGCCTGCATTGCCGCACACGACCATGCGCCCGCGCTGCATCATGAAACCGGACAGGGCGCCGGTGTCGCCACCGACAATGATTGTGCCGCCCTTCATGTCGATGCCTGTGCGCGAACCAACTGAACCGCGGCAGACAAGATCACCACCGCGAATGGCCGCGCCGAATGTGGAACCAGCATTCTTTTCGATGATAACCGTGCCGGCCATCATGTTTTCCGCACATGACCAGCCAACGCGCCCGTTGATGCGCACGTTCGGCCCGTCGATAAGTCCGACGCCGAAATAACCAAGCGAGCCTTCAAAAATGAGATTGAGACGGTTGAGAATCCCAACACCCAGAGAATGCATACCGCGCGGGTTCTTGATGACGATTGTGCCGTAGCCTTCTTCCATCAAGTCACGCAGCTTTGCGTTCACGCCGGTCGTGGTCATGCCGTCCGCATCAATTTCCGTGCGCTTGTTGAAATCAACATCCGGAGCCCAGGGATACGCAAAGCGCGCCTCTTCCCCTGAATCGAACTCAATGAGCAACGATCTGCCGGTCAGCTGTTCGGTGGTCATTCCGAGCGCCTTGGCGCGCTCGTCTTGTGTCATTTCCCGCAATTGGGCATCGCTCAGGCTTGCCATACCCGTACCTCCTCGTCGTATGGATCGTAGGTATCTATTTCCTGGGGCAGGATGGAGCGGATGGCGACTTCCTCAGAAGCCATCGCGATCAAGTCATCACTTTCGTAGAGAACCAGTGGTTTGGCTGCCATTGTGTCCTTGGCCATGCCGAGCTGGTCCTTGGTCGCCACCAGATACGTGAAAACCCCGTCAATTTCGGAAATTGAGCGCTCAAGGCTTTCTTCCAGGCTCACCCCGTTTGCAAGATTGTGGGCTGTGTAAACTGCAAGGAGCTCAGAATCACAGTCCGACATGAACCGGTGGCCCTTGCGCTCCATCTCCCGGCGCATCAGCCAGTAATTGGTGATCTGTCCATTATGGACCACTGACACATCATTATAGGGAAATGCCCAATAGGGGTGCGCGGAGCGGATATCAACGTCTGATTCCGTTGCCATGCGGGTGTGGCCGATGGCGTGGGTGCCTTCGAAATCATCAAGACCATAGGCATCGGAGACCACGGTCGCATCGCCCAGGTCTTTTATCAGCTCAAGGCCGTTGCCGAGAGAGAGTATCTCCACCCCTTCGATCTCTTCGATATAACGGGCCATTTCTTCCGTATTGCCATCATGGGCGATGATGTAGCGCAGGGCATAGGCTGTTGCGTTATCGCGCTCCTTGATTTTTGCCTTGTGCTGGCCAAGCCGCTTTTCAACCTCTTCTACGCGCTCGACAATCCTGTCCATGATGCCGTGGCCCTTTGCCATATCTTCTTGTTCGGCAACTTTTATGCGCATCACATAATCGCCCGGGTTTGGCGGCCCGTAGACCGCAAATCCGGTTGAGTCCGGCCCGCGGTGCTTGAGCGCCAGCAACATGGCGGTCATCTCCGCGCCGACATTTGAATTCTTGCCCCGATGAATGAGGCCCGCGATTCCACACATGGGATCCAACTCTCCTCTGTTTGCATTTTTCGCAACGGGCCTTTGCGCACTTGGGTCAAGTGCGATAAGCCCTCAATTTCTCACCCGTGCCTTTTCTTACGGCAGGCACTCCATGTAGGTGTCCTTGTCCCAGTCGGTGACGGTGGACATAAACCGCGCCCATTCATCGGACTTGTACTCGTGATAGAGCCGGTACATCTCACCTGGCATGCCGCGCTGGACGACTTCGTTTTCTTCCAGCGCCTGCAGCGCTTCGCCGAGGGACATGGGCAGCTTCTTCACCTGCTTGCCCGCTTCCATCGCCTCATAGATGTTGCGTTCTTCAGGCTCACCCGGGTCAAGGTTGTTGTCCAGCCCGTCATCGGCGGCCGCCAGAATGGTGGAGCCCATGAGATAGGGGTTCACCATGGAATCAACCGAGCGGTATTCAAACCGGCCCGGCGCTGAAACACGCAAGCCTGTTGTGCGGTTCTGGAAACCCCAGTCGGCAAAAACTGGCGCCCAGAAGCCAGTGTCCCAAAGCCGGCGGTAGGAATTCACCGTGGAGCACCCAATAGCGGTAAGCGCGCGCAGGTGGTGCACAATGCCTCCGATGGCTTTCAGCCCCGTTGCGCCCGGCATTTGCGGGTCATCACCATCGGGCATGAATGTGTTATCGCCACCAGCCACATACATGTAGTTTTCCTTCATCCCGGGAAGGCTCTTCGGGTCATTTCCGGTGCGCACAAACTCATCTTCACCGCCGCGCCACAAGGACATGTTGTGATGACAGCCGGAGGCGGAAACGCCCATAAACGGCTTGGTCATGAAGCAGGCGAAAATGCCGTGCTCGCGGGCCACCTGTGCGCAAATCTGGCGGTAGGTCGTCAGCCGGTCCGCATTTCTGAGCACATCATCGAATCTCCAGTTCAGCTCCAGCTGGCCCGGTGCGTCCTCATGGTCGCCCTGAATCATGTCGAGGCCCATTTTGCGGGTATATTCCATCACTTTCAGAGTGACTGGCCGCAAGCTTTCGAACTGATCGATATGATAGCAATAGGGCTTCGAAAAACCATCTTCCGGCACCCCGTCTTCATTGAACTTCAACCACATCATTTCAGGCTCGGTGCCCATGCGCAGCTGCAGGCCATGCTTATTCTGGAACTCTTCATGAAGCCGGCGCAGGTTGCCGCGGCAGTCTGCGGTGAGGTATGTGCCTGCATCCTGACGCTCTTCCCGGTTGCGGAACAAAGTGCAGTAAAAGCGTCCTATTTTCGGGGCCCAGGGAAGCTGCATGAAAGTTTCCGGTTCCGGAATGCCGACGAGCTCTGCCGCTTCCGGCCCGTAGCCCAGATAGTTGCCGGCGCGGTCGGTGAAAAGGTTGACGGTAGCGCCGTAAACGAGCTGAAAGCCCTTTTTGGCGATCGATTCCCAATGGTCGGCGGGAATACCCTTGCCCATAATTTTTCCGGTAACCGAGACAAATTGGAGATAGAGATATTCAATGCCAAGGGCGTCTATTCTTTCACGTACTTGCTTAACTTTTTCATCACGGCCCTTGGCCTCGACAAACTTTTCAATTTCCATTTTCCCCACAGGTCTACCTCCCTTAAGTCAGACTATCCAATACGATGCTTCACCAACGCACCGTCTGTGCAAATTTCAACTCAACTCCACGGAAACGGACTGCTTGAAACCGGGTGCAACTCACCGGCCTCATAACGGCCAAACCGGAACGGGCGCAAAAGCTCTTGTTCTTCTCCCATCACTTCATCTGCAACCAGCCGGCCAACGCCGAGCATTTTGTAGCCATGGTTGCTGTCTGCGATGATGGCGACATTCTCCCTGAAATGATCGAACACCGGAAAACTGTCCGGCGTGAAGCAGCCAATGCCGCCTGATGGCTCGCGGTGATATTTGGGCATCATGCCCTCAAAGCGTTTGTGGCAATGAGCAAGGGCGGAAACCCACATATGGGCAAACTCCGGGCCCGAAACGAATTCCGGGCTTGACGGCCCATATGGGTCAATGGCCACGTCATCCACCGGCGTTTTGACCTTATAGGGGGCAGCGCCGCCTTGAATGCCGTTAAAATGCCAGTCGGGCTTGTAATAAATGCCCCACATTTCATCGGTGATGGTCGAACCGTCCACATCGGATATGAGCGGTGCATCGGTGTCCACGTGAATAACCGGCGGCAACGCCCCATCATTTGTGAGAAGAGTTTCTGGCGGAATGTTCAAGACGCCTTCTTCAAGTTGCCAATAGCGCCACATATCGACATCTTCGTGCACATTGCCATCCAGGTCTTTCACAGAAATCTGGTTGGGAAGGTCCAGCATGTTCCAGAAATCACGCACCCAGGGCCCGGCCCCGACAATTACGTTCTGGCAAGTAATTGCGCCTTTGTCTGTTTCAACCGCCCGCACCGCGCCTGAGCCGTTTTCATTGGAAAAACCCTTGACCTCAACGCCGGAGAGAATGCGCACGCCCAAGTCTTCCACCTTTTTGGCAAGGCCATACATTGAGGTGGTGTTGTTGGCAAAGCCGCCGCGCTTTTCGTGCAGCACCGAAGTAATGCCCTGGGCCTGCCAGTCATCAAACAGCCCGCGCATATAGCTGGTGGAAGCATTTTCACCTTCTATGAAAACGCTTTCATAGCCAATCGCCTGCTGCTCGGAGAAAATCTGCGCCACGTCATCGCGCATGGCCTCGCACGAGATTTGCATATAGCCGACAGGATGGTAGCTGAACGCTTCGGGATCGCTCTCCCAAACGCCCACCGAATGGGCCATGAGATTGCGCATAGCGGGCTGGAAATAGTTGTTGCGCACAACCCCGCAGGCAATGCCGGTGGCGCCGGAAGCGATGCCGGACTTGTCGAGAACCACAATCCGGCCCTCGACCTCTTCGCCTGCTTCTGTTAAGCGCTCCGCCAGCCGCCAGGCGCTTGAAAGCCCGTGAATCCCGGCCCCGATAATGATGTAGTCTACATGTTCCGGAAACGCCACAGCCTCACCCATACATGTTTATTTCACTGATCCGCCCGCCCTTCAGCGTGCGTAAACCCGGCTGAACTTTGTTACAAAACCGACCCAGTTACAACCTTTTTTTGATCCAATTTCGGTTCAAACCATTGCTTTTTGTCAATATTGGTATAGAATTGGAATAATCGTTGAGAAGGCTCATGGATAGTAAAGTGCCGCCAAAACTTGGTTCAGCCGACATCGCCGGCATCTTGCGCCGGGAAATCAGCAAGGGGGCGCTTGCCTCCAAAGACAGGCTGCCTGCTGAACGGTTGATGGCTGAAGAATATGGTGTTGCCCGGGGCACGGTGCGCGAGGCGCTGAACCAGCTTGCAGATGATGGCCTGGTGGAAATCCGCCGGGGCAGCGGCACCTATGTGACCGGCACAAAACAAGAGCAAATGAATCCGGCCATTGCCAATGCCAGCCCGATTGAGCTTATCGATACCCGCTTTGCCCTTGAACCGCACATATGCCGGCTGGCGGTGTTGCATGCCCGCCAGCAGGATTTGGAGCGGGCCGAGGACCTGATCGCGCAGATGGAGGAGAGCACCACTGATGCAGCGAAGTTCTCCAAGCTCGATATGGCCTTTCACATGCTGCTGGCCGAATCCACCCGCAACCAGCTTCTGATCTGGATTGTCTCCCAGATCAATTCAGTACGTAACCAGGATCAATGGCTGCGCATGCGCCGGCTGACCCTCAACAGCGCCACCATTTCCCAGTACAACAACCAGCACCGGCAGATCTTGAACGCTATACGCACCCGCGAGCCCGAACGCGCCGCCACCCTCATGAAGGAACACCTGGAAGCGGCACGGCTGTCACTGACAAGAGCGGTTGAGACGTGAGGTAAGAGGGAAAAGAATTACCAGGCCCGTATCCATGGTTCGAGATGAGCCTTTGGCTCTCCTCACCATGAGTTGTGAGGAAAGCGCACCGCCGAGCCTCATCCCGAGGAGCATCGCAAAAGCGATGCGTTCAGAAGGATGAAGAGGGGGGAAACTTTTTCAAGCTGCTCGATTCAAACCACTACCGCTGACGTCTGCAGCCAGTTGATATAGGTTCGCTCGGCGAATTTGTTGAATGACGCCATGTGGTCATCGCAGGCCCTTTGCATCAGTTCCGGGCCCTCTTCGCCAAGGGCGCCTTTCAATGCGTTGGCGTAAGTTTCGATGGCGTTCCAGTTGGCCACCGTGTCCGGTTCAACTTCCAGATGGAACTGCATGGAATAGGCGCGCGGGCCCCAGCTCATGGCCTGCACTGCGCAGTCAGGAGAGGTGGCAAGGCATTTCGCCCCCGGCGGCATTTGCTTCACCTCCGCCCCGTGCCATTGCAGGGACTTGAAGGTTTCCGGCAAGCCATCAAAGAAGACGCCGCTGGCCCCTTCCTCGGTAAGCTGCACATTCATAACGCCTATTTCCGGCGCTTGAGATTTTCCGCATGTGCCGCCAAGGGCATCGGCCAGAAGCTGATGGCCGAGACAAAGCCCCAAAAACGGCAGGCCGCGCCCTTCAACTGCTTCGCGGATGAAGGCCTTTTCCTCGACAAGCCAGGGGTTTTTGTCTTCCTCCCACACATCCATAGGCCCACCCAGCACCCACAGCGCATCAAACCCCTCAAGGCTTGGTAGGGCCTCGCCCTCATCAAGCTCAACGGGTACCCATTCATGGCCGTCTTCTTCCAGAAAGGCGCGCAGGGAACCAGGATGTTCAACGCGGGCATGCTGTAAAACGAGAATTCTCATAAGACATCATTCCATCAATTGTCATTGTACCGGATCAACCGGGCGAATAAGCGGGCCACCAGATTCGATTGCCGCGCCAGCAGAAAGCAGCGTGTCTTCGCGGAAGGCGCCGGTGATCAGTTGCACGCCCATGGGGATATTGCCCTCAAGCACTCCGGTGGCCACCGCAAGGCCGGGAAGGCCCATGAGCGGAATGCCAACCTGGGTGAGTTGCGCCTCCATAACCCTGTCGAAACTTTCCGGCGATTCCAAATCGAGCAAATCAGGAAACGGCACCTCGCCAGATACCGGGCACAACAGCACCGGGTATTTTTCAAAGAACCTGTGCCAGGTGCGCGATAAGGTGAGGCGGATTTGCAAAGCATCCATGAAGGAATTGAGATCGGGTTCGGGACAAAGCCGCGCCATCTGGGCATAGATGAATTTTGCGTCTTCATCATCTTCTTCAACAACTGCAGCTGAACCGGTGCGGCGGAATTCCGCAAGCCACAATATTGCCTGCTGGCGGGCAGGTTCACGGAAACCCGGGCAGTCCACCTCGTCCACCTGCCAGCCGGCATCTTCCAGGCGCCTGGCCGCATCGCGCAGGGCATCTTTAACCGGGCCATCAACTTTCAACCCGTCAGGTTCCAAGGTGAGGGCGCAGCGTTTGGCCTGTTCGGGTAGTTCCAACGGAACCGGCGCTGACCAGGGATCGCCCGTATCAGCACCAGCCATAGCCTCTAGTCCCAGGCGCACGTCGGCAATGGTGCGCGCAAGCGGGCCCGACACGGCCATAATCTGGCCACCGATAAACCTGTCGGGCGCGGAAAAATTTGCCGCCGGCACCCGGCCAAGAGAAGGCCTTAAACCGTGAATGCCGCACGCATATGCCGGATAGCGGATGGAGCCGCCAATATCGCTGCCATGACCAATAGCGCCAATGCCCGCCGCCGTTGCAGCCGCCGCCCCGCCGGAAGAGCCGCCCGGGGTTATTGCCGGATTGTGCGGGTTCAACGTATGGCCATGAAGCGGATTTCGTGTGAACCAATGAAGGCTGAAGGCCGGCGTGTTGGTGCGCCCGATAAAAACGGCCCCGGCTTTGCGCAGGTTTGCAACGACAGGATTGTCTCTTTCGGCAATCAGGTCTTTCTGTATGCGCAAGCCGTTCGTGGTGGCATGGCCTTTTTGGTCAACATTCACTTTGATTGTCACCGGAACTCCTGCAAGGGGGCCGGGTTCTCCACCTTGAGCGATTGTCTCATCAACCGCGCGCGCCATGGCGAGGGCTTCATCAGGGAACTCTTCAACCACGGCATTTATCGCCGGGTTGGCCGCGGCGAGCCGTTCAAGGGCGCTTTGTGTCACTTCAACTGTGGATACTTCTTTGCCGCGCACAAGCCCGGCAATCGTGCCCGCCTCCATTTGCCACAAATCATCCATGGCGCACCCCTGTTTTTGAGTTTCTATGCCCTCAACTGTGTCTTCAAACAAGCGCGCGGTCAAACACTGGTGTTTGAGAGGAAATTTACTTCAGTCATCATACTTGATGCAGGCAAACCGGGGATTGTCAGCTGGAACACCGGTGAGCGCACCAACTTCGCGGCCCGGCTGCCAGTAAACAACATCATCTATTTTGCGGGCAAGCTCGAAATCCTTGTCCGTAATCCCTTTCGCGTCATGGCTCATCAGGCGCACCTCCACATAGTTGAAAGAGGCGGAAATGTCTGGATGGTGCCATGCGGCCTCGGCAAGATGGCCAATTGTGTTAATGACCATCAAAGTGGACTTCCAGTTATGGGTGTTGATGCGGCGCTGAATATGGCCATCAGCATATGACCAATGTGGCAAATCACGAGCGAGCTTCGCGGTGATTTCACCCTCATTATAGGTGGAGAGTTTCTCATTTCCGGCCATGAGCGTTTCTTTCCGTTTGGTTCAATTGGTTGGGGCATCATCTCACGGCTGGCAAGCGCACCCCAATATGTTTTGGCAAGCTAAACTGATCCTTGACGGGAGCGCAAACCCGCGACACGATCGCGCTTGGGAACATCTATCAAGAGATGGACTGTGAGCGATGAGTGACATTTCGCCGGGCACAGGCCTTACAAGCGCGCAGCTATCATCATTTGAAGAAAATGGATTTCTCGCCATTGAACAGCTTTTGGGCGAAGACGATTTGCTGCCATTGGAAGAAGAGTATGCTGCGCTGTTGGACCAACTGGCGCACAAGCTTCATCGGAAAGGCAAAATTCCAGATCTTTTTGAAGCCTTGAATTTTGGCGACCGGTTTGCCGCCATTCTCAACCACTTTTAGGATTTACATACCTATTTCAACATTTCCCTGCCGCTCATCAATGGCGAGATTAATCCTGCCACCTTTCACATGCATTCGGGGCCGGCGGTTTTCGGGCTTTTGCGTAATCCGAAAATCCTCAATGTGGTTGAATCGGTTGTCGGGCCTGAAATTTATACAAGCCCGGTGCAGCAAATGCGCATGAAACCGCCGGAGAAAACTCTGAGTGGAAACAACGCAATGCATTCGAACGTGGGAAAGACAACCTGGCATCAGGATATTGTCGCGCTCTTGCCGGAGGCCGATGACACGTTCGTGCTGACAGTGTGGGTGGCAATTACCGAGGCAAGTGAGAAAAATGGCTGTCTTGTTTCAGTGCCGGGCAGCCACCGCCATGGACCCATGACCCATTGTTCAAACGCTGAACTTGCCTCGGAGCCGCAAGTGCCCCCCGCGCCTCATGGAAGGGCGCGGAGAAGTGGCCCTGCCGGTAAAACGTGGCGGTATCATTCTGTTGACAAATTGAATATTCACAGCGCCCTGCCAAGCCGTTCAGAAAGTATGCGCTGGAGCGTCGATCTCAGATACCAGCGCACGGGCGAGGCCACAGGCCGGCCAGCCTTTCCAGGGTTTGTTGCCCGCAGCCGCGCAAATCTGGAAAGTGAGCTGCACGACCCGGAACATTGGGCGGCTCGTTGGGAGGCAGCGCGGAAAAGTATTATTACCGGTGGGTATGAGGGGCGTATTTTCGAGGATACGCGCTGGAACAATTCTGCCGTTTGCTAGAGCGGGATTTAAGCTGAAACTACCCGTGCTTCACGCGGGGTTTTTCCGGTCCAGCGCTTAAAAGCGGTGCTGAACCCGCTGTGATCCGCATAACCGAGAAGGAAGGCGACTTCTGAAAGATTCAAACCATCCTGCTTCATATATTTCAGCGCCAATTCCTTTTTCAGCTCATCCAGAACATCGGAAAAGCTTTTACCCTCTTCTGCAAGGTAGCGGTGCATGGTGCGCTCACTCATGCCAATTTCTGTCGCAATTTCCTTGGCATAGGCCTTGCCCTGGGGAATGAAATCCATCGCAACCTTATGTATGCGGGAAACCAGGTGCGATGCCCGTGAGGTTTTTTGCTGGTAAACCTTTTCACAAAGCCGCGTCAGGGTTTTCAAGAGCCTGTCATCGGCGGTTTCAATCGGCAATCCAAGGGCGCTTCGCTCAAGCACAATCCGGTTTCTGTTGCGGTTAAAGTCAACCGGGCAGCCAAGCACGATTTCATGCTCGGTTTTGCTACCGTTGCACGAATGGGCAAAATGCACGAACTTCGGCCTTATGGGCCGGTTGCAGAAGGTCTGGTAGGCAATCATCAGCGAGCAGGCGGCGCCTTCCACCATGTGCCGGCAGTCTAGAAACTCCGCCCTTGTGGGGAAATAAACAATATTGGCTTCGTCATCTTCGACACAAAGTTCAATCTCCCAAGCCTCTGTAACAGTGTGCAAATAGCGCTGCAGGTTCGAAATTGCATCTCCGAGATTTTGCGATGCAAGGCCGATATAGCCAAGTGCTCCATATTCAAGAATATCTTCCTGCTCGCCAAGGTGCAGGCCAAGATGGGGGTCGTTCAGCTCTACCGCAGCAAGTTGGGTGAATGTTTCCACCGCGGAATAATCAATCCACCCGTCTTCTTTGTTAATTACCTGAAGCTTGAGCCCCGCTTTTGATAAGACCGGTTCCACGTCAATGCCGGCCTGCCGTAACTTATTGACGACGAGCCTGGCGCCGGCCGATTTTGTCCTCGGTTCGATTTTCATTGTTCAACCAACTCTCAGAAGAGAATTTTTCCCGAATTCAAAGATAAAAGACAATAACTGCAACTCGCACTGGCAGGAAATAGCAAGTATTTGTCTGCTCAAGTAAATTTTATATTGTGAAATTCGCAATTTCGGCAGGTTTTTACATGCACTTAGCGTGCTTGTTTATTCTAAAACTCTTGACTCTAACCCTTACTATTCTTCCGAAACCGGGTTGGAAAGGGTGCCGATACCTTCCACGGAAATTGCCACCTCATCACCGTTGCGCAGCCATTTTGGCGGGTCGAAACGCCCTCCAGAACCGGTTGGCGTGCCCGTTGCAATGAGGTCGCCGGGCAAAAGGGTCGCGAAGGTGGAGATATATTCAATGATGCGGGCAAAGGGGAAAGCCATGGATGCAGTGGTGTCAGACTGGCGAAGCTCTCCGTTCACATGGGTTTGGATGTGCAAATCTTCCAGATTGAGGGATGAGATGCCGGTTTCTATCCAGGGTCCGATGGAACCGGTGGAATCGAAGTTTTTACCTTGAGTGACGTTGAACTTTCCGTGCCGCAGCCAATCGCGCACCGAGCCTTCATTCATAATCGTCAGTCCGGCAATATGGTGAATTGCGTCTTTTTGCGCAATGCGCCGGCCCGGCATGCCAATGACCAGCACGATTTCGCCTTCATAATCAAGCTGCTCGGATTCGCGCGGAATAATCAAAGGCTGGCCGTGGGGAGCGAACGACAGCGGCGAGCGCATGAACAGAGATGGATATTCCGGCGGCGGAGATTGGTCTTTGTACTCCTCGTTCCGGTTCATGTAATTGACCCCGACGCAGAATATTTTTGCCGGATCGGGAAGGGGCAACTGAAGTTGAACTTCATCCAGGCCATAGTCTGGCGC
>JBPCVY010000206.1:0-36695 GCA_051010055.1 Hyphomicrobiales bacterium
CCCATGAGGGTTGTGAAGCGGTAAAGAATAGAAAAGTCAGATGAAAACACGGAACTGGCGGCCTGCATGACAAGCACCAGAACACCCGCCATCAAAGTGCTTCCAAGGAATATCAGTGGTACATTGCGGAAAGCGCGTGCATCAGGCTGATAGTGGCCGCGGCTTGCAAGGGTAATGCCCAAAAGGGCAGCATTCACCCAAGCTGCGGCAGTTGTTGCAATGGCGATGCCGATTTCATTGTAAATCGGGAACAGTAGCAGCGAGCCGGCAACATTGATGAAAACGGAAATGGCCGCATAGATGGTCGGTGTTTTTGTGTCTTCACGGGCGAAAAAGCCGGGCGAAAACACCTTAATCAGAACAAAAGCGGGCAAACCGATTGCAAAAGCAAACAGTGTCGGTGCAGTAATTGCGGTGTCGGCGGCGGTGAACTGGCCGCGCTCGAACAGCACGTTCACCACCGGCTGTGCCAGGCACATGAGCCCGGCGGCGGCTGGTACAGTCAGCAACATTGACATTTCCAATGCCCGGTTCTGGCTGTCATCAACGCCCGCAAGATCGCCGGATTGAAACTTGCGCGATATATTCGGCAACAGCGCCACACCCACCGCAATCCCGACAACCCCTAGGGGCAGCTGGTAAATCCGGTCAGCATACTGCAGAACGGCTATGGCGCCTGCTTTCTGGCTGGCGATCATTTGCCCGATCAATAGGTTCACCTGGGTAATCCCGCCGGCAATGGTTACAGGTATCGCCAGCACCAGCATGCGTTTGACGCGGGGTGAAAGCCGCGGCCTGCTGATGCCGGTGAGAAACCCTTCGCGGCGGCAGGCAACGGCCAAAAACCCCAGCTGCAGAAAGCCAGATACACATACCCCCCAGCTCATTATTAAGCCGACGGTGCGCAGATCAGTGATCTTCGCATACGCCGCCGCTGACAAAACCGTGATCATCACAATGTTCAAAAGCACCGGAGCGAACGCTGCGGCGGCAAACTTGCCAAGCGAATTCAGAACGCCGGAAAACATGGCCACCAGCGACATGCAGAACAGGTAGGGGAACATAATCCGCGTCAATTGCACGGTGAGTTCGAACTTGTCCGGATCGTTTGTAAAACCGGGCGCCACAACCCAGCGCACCAGGAACGGCATGAAAATTTCCGCTAATGCGGTGAGCGCCAGGAGCACCACCAAGAGCGCAGAAAGAATTTCCCGCGTGAACAGACGCGCATCCTCCTCACCACCCTTTTCCAACGCCTTGGAGAACAACGGAACAAAGGCGGCATTGAATGCGCCTTCTCCGAACAGGCGCCGGAAGAGGTTCGGAAAACGGAATGCGGCATAAAAGGCATCGGCGACCGGACCGGTTCCCAAAAGCGAGGCGATCAACAGCTCGCGCACAAAGCCAAGCACGCGGCTCATCATGGTAAAGCCACCAACGGTGAGTGCTGACCGGAAGAGATTCATATGTGCCTTTCGTCTGGTTGCAGTCCGGGGTCAGAGTTAGTCCATAAAAACCGCACCTGGCGTTAACGTTTGGTTAACTACAGTCTCATTCCGCTCCTGTTTATGAGCCCGTGACTTAGGCCGCTGGAACAGCTTCTACCTTTTGCTTGGTGGATTTGCCGTTTTCAGGCGCCAGCACTGCAAGGAGCTGACGCTTGATCGCGGCCCGCCGGTTGGCGTTCATAATTTTCTGATTGGTCAAATCTGTGACGTAGAACACATCGACGGCCTTTTCACCAAAGGTGGCGATGTGGGCAGAGGCGATGTTCAGGTTCAGTTTGAACAGGGCCTCGGTGAGTTCATACAACAGCCCCGTCCGGTCAAAACCGTTCACTTCAATAACCGTGTGCAGGTTTGAGGTGTCATTGTCGAGAAGCACCTGCGGCTCAACTTTGAACGCGCGCGCCCGGCTCGAGGGTTTGGGCCGCTTGGCCAGCAAATCGCGCAAGCGCACTTCGCCGGTCAGTGCTAGCTCCACAAGGGCTGCCACCCGTTCAGCGCGGCGCTGCTCATCTTCATCTTCCTGAAACTCGCGTTGGATCAGCAAAGTATCGATCGCCATGCCATTGGCGCTGGTGAAGATTTGCGCACCGACAATGTTTGCACCTGCAGCTGCGCAAGCGCCCGTCATCAGCGCCAGCAATCGCGGGTGGTCAGCGGCATAAACAACAAGCTCGGTGATGGCGGTGAATTTGTCCGAGCGCACCCTGGTGTGAACCGGCTTCTTATCCTTGTAGGCCTCGTAGATCATCTCAGCGTGACGGACCTGATGCTCAATGTCTACGTTGAGCCAGTAGGGGTCATAGTGATTACCGAGATATTTTTTGATGCGCGATTGCGGCCAGGCAGTCATCCGCTCAGCAAACTTTTCCTTTGCTGCTTCCGCCCGCTCGCCCCGGGAAACGCGGGCGTGGCCGCCGGAAAGATGCGGTTCTGCTTCAGCATAAAGCGTTCGCAACAGCTGGCCCTTCCAACCATTCCAGACACCCGGCCCAACCGCCTTGATGTCCGCAACGGTCAGGATCAGCAAAAGCTTCAACCGCTCCGGGCTTTGCACAATGGTGGCAAAGTCGGCAATCGACTTGAAATCGTTCAGATCGCGCAACTGGGCCGTTTCACTCATGAGAAGATGCTGGCGCACCAGCCACGCGACGGTTTCGGTCTCAGCCGGTGTCAGGCCAAGGCGAGGGCAGAGTTTCTTGGCAACCTTTTCACCGGCAATCGAATGGGCCTCGGGACGTCCCTTGGCGATATCGTGCAAGAACGTTGCCACATAAAGGGCGCGCCGGCTTTTCAGAGTGTGAATGATCTCATTCGACAGGGGATGCTGGTCGGCCAGTTCGCCGCGCTCGATTTCCGCCAAAACGCCTACAGAACGCAACAGATGTTCATCCACCGTGTAGTGGTGATACATGTTGAACTGCATATGGGCGACGATGCGCCCGAAATCGGGAATAAAACGTCCAAGAATGCCGGCCTCATTCATGCGCCGGAGAATGATTTCAGGATCGCGCTTTGATGTGAGGATATCAAGGAACAGCCGGTTTGCTTCTTTTTCCACCCTGAGGTCTGCACCAATAAGCTTCAGCGAGCGTGTAACGAGCTTAAGGGCATCCGGGTGAATGCCGGTGTTATATTTGTCCGCCAGCCAGAACAAGCGGATGAGGTTCACCGGATCGTCCTGGAAAATGGTTTCAGAGGAAATGTTAATCCGTCCGGCATCAAACCTGAAGTCGGCGCTTTCTTTGATGGCTCCATGCCCGCGCCGGCCAAGGCTGAGTCGGCGGAACAGCTCGCTCATCTTGGGCGCTTTTTTAAGCTCATGTTCTTCCAAGACTGCGCAGAAGATACGCGTCAGATCGCCCACCTGCTTGGCGACAAGAAAATAGTCGCGCATGAAATGCTCAACGCGCGCGCGCGGGTCTTCGTCCGCATAAGAAAGCTGTGCCGCCATTTCTGCCTGCTTGTCGAAGGTGAGCTTGTCATCTCCCCGCCCGGAAAGAAAATGCATATGGCAGCGCACTGTCCATAGAAAGTCCTCGCATTTGCGGAACTGCTTAAGTTCAGCGCGGGTGAAGATGCCAGCATCAATAAACTCGCCGGAGTCTGCGGTGCCATAGACAAAGCGCGCAATCCAGAACAGGGTATGCAGATCGCGCATGCCGCCCTTGCCGTCTTTGACGTCAGGTTCAACCAGGTAACGGGATTTGCCGCTACGCCGGTGGCGCTCATCACGTTCTGCCAGCTTTGTTTCAATGAACGCCTTAGCAGCGCCCTTCGCGTTCATCAGTTCACTGCGGTAGCGCTCGGTGAGGTCGTTGAATAGCTGCTCATCGCCCCAAATAAAGCGCGCTTCCAGCATAGCGGTGAGGATGGTTGAATCGGTACGCGATAGCCTGATGCACTCATCGACTGAACGGGTGGCGTGTCCCACTTTGAAGCCGAGATCCCAGAGCATATAGAGTATATATTCAACAAGGCTCTCGCCCCACGGGGTCTGCTTGTAGGGCAGCAGAAAAAGCAGATCGATGTCAGAACCCGGCGCCAGGGTGCCGCGTCCATATCCGCCCTGCGCGACAATGGCAATGCGCTCCGCATCGGAAGGGTTCTTGGCCCTGTAAACATGTGTGACCGTAAAATCATAGATGACCCTGATAAGCTCGTCTTGCAGCCAGGAAAGTTCCGCCGCGCAGCGCGAACCGTCATTTTCCGCATCGAATTTTTCACGAATTTTCTCGCGGCTGTCCTTTACTACGCCCTTCAGAAACTCAAGGGCGGCAAGGCGCAGCTTGTTTTCGCTGTCCCCGTGCCCACGCCAAAGAGCGGTAAGCTGGTGGCGGGCATCAGCGGAATCGAAAATGGCGGCATCGCCTATGGGTGTGTTTTTGCTCATATCGACCCCGGCTTATATACATAGAGCGCCTTGCGATCACCTAGAAACTTGTTTTTTCAATGGGGTGGCAGCAATGTCTTCTCACAAAGTTGACGCTCATATGAGCTGCCCCTGTGATAGAATCAGGCCATGAGGAACCGTCACATACTTCAAGACCAGCTTCTGGCGGCACTCCTGTTCGCGTTCATATTGTATGCACCCATGGCGTTTGCAGCAGAGAAATTGAGTGTGCGAAGGGCCCATGAAATGGCTGAGGCGGACGAAATTCTGTTGGTGGATATTCGAACGCCCAAAGAATGGCAGGAGACAAAAATCGGCGCATCCGCCGTACCCATCACAATGCACAATGCGCAGTTTCTGAGAAACCTGCAAAAGGCTGTTGGCAATGACAAGTCGAAGCCGGTGGCGTTGATTTGTGCTACGGGCGGGCGTTCCAGCTGGCTTCAAAAGGAACTGGCGCGGCGCGGTTACTCCAGCATCTATGACGTGGCCGAAGGCATGCTGGGTTCACCGGCAGGGCCCGGCTGGCTGAAAGCCGGACTGCCCACGAAACCTTACGAATAGCAATTGCCTCAGTGTACAGCCTCAATGGCAAGGGCGATGCCCTGGCCTCCACCAATGCACATGGTGACAAGGCCATAGCGCCCGCCGGTGCGGTGCAATTCGTTGATGGCTTTCACGGCGATGATGGTGCCAGTTGCCCCCACCGGATGTCCAAGGGCAATAGCGCCGCCGTTTGGGTTTACCTTTTCGCCATCAAGGCCAAGTTCCTGTGACACGGCGCAGGCCTGGGCAGCAAAGGCTTCGTTTGATTCCACCACGTCAAAGTCGGCAGCACTCAAGCCCGTGCGCTGCAAAAGGTTTTGAACCGCCGGCACCGGGCCAATGCCCATTTCCGATGGCTCAACGCCCGCATGAGCGTAACCAAGCAGTTTGGCCGCGGGTTTGCGGTTTGCCTTATCGGCAGCTTCGGCCTCCATCAGAACGATAGCGGCTGCGCCATCATTGATGCCCGATGAGTTACCGGCAGTTACCGAGCCTTCCTTATCGAATACCGGGCGCAAGCCGGCAAGTGAATCTGCCGTTGTCTCTGCGCGCACATGCTCATCAGTGTCAAAAGACACCATTTCACGGCCCTGTTTTACCTCGATGGGCAGAATTTGGTCCTTGAACCGGCCTTCCGTAATAGCGTTGTGGGCGCGCTTATGGCTTTCAGCGGCAAAGCTATCCTGCCTCTTACGGCCAATCTGATACTTGCGGGCGACATTTTCGGCAGTGATGCCCATGTGGCCGTGTCCAAACGGGTCATGCAATGCACCGAGCATCATATCGGTCATTGACACATCACCCATTTTCACCCCGAAGCGTGCATTCAGGGACGCATAGGGGGCACGCGACATGGATTCTGCCCCACCCGCCACCGCAACATCCACATCACCAAGCATAATAGTCTGGGCGGCGGAAACGATGGCCTGGACCCCCGAGCCGCATAGCCGGTTACACGTAAGCGCCGGGGTTTCTATTGGAATGCCAGCATTTACCATGGCAACCCGGGATAGATACATATCGCGTGGTTCGGTATGAATGACATTGCCAAAAACCACATGACCCACCTCTTCAGGGGCAGTTTCTGCCCGGCTAAGGGCCTCACTTGTGCAGGCGGCGGCCATATCCACAGGCGCGGTGCCTTTCAAAGCCCCGCCGAAAGTTCCGATTGCGGTGCGCACACCGGATAAAATGACAACTTCACGTGACATGAAACCCTCCAGATTTTAGATGGAGAAGGCTTAATTCAAGCCTTGCACCAGAACAAGCCCGTTTACCATCCCCGCACAGCGTGCTCAATTGCTTCTATGGTCGAACGCCGCAGTGTGCTCCAGTGCATTGACGTTGGCGCGGTGGTTCGCCATATCTTGGATATGGAATTTGAATGGCAACTTCAAAACAGGGATGACATGTTGTGATTGGTTGGATTTTCCTGTTTGTCGTGGCGCTTGTCATAGCCTGGCTGTTCACGAATTCAAAAGCAACGCGCGGGCTTGCCGTGGGCACGGTAATTGTCATTGCCGTGCTCATTGGGCTGTATTTCTTCGTTATCGACAGCCCTGAGCGGCGCGAGGCGCGCGTACCACCCTCCACAGGCCAAGACAGGCAAACCCAGGAAGAAAAGCGCGCTGCCGTGCAATCGCGTTTTTTGTTGCGGCCTGAAGATATTGCGGTTCTCAAACGCAAGCTCGTTACCGGAACAGAATTTTACTGGGACAATGAGGGTAACCGTATAGAGCGGCCCGATTTGTTCTCCTGGACATTTTCCGGCGAGTTGAAGAATGAATCAAACGAGCACGCCGCCAAGGACGTGACTTTTGAAATCCGGATTTTTTCCTGCCCGGTCTTCTTCTCAACGCCAGTTGAAGCAGCCCAAATTGATGAGTTGCGCAGGAACTGCAACCCGGCGGGCGACCGCAACCTGACGCTCTATGACTTCAAGCTGGCGCCGGGGCAGACGAAATCGTTCAAAGAAGATTTTAAGATCAATAACCAGCGCGAGCCGCGTAACTGGCATTATTGGGCCGCAATAACCGGTGTTGTGACCCAAGTTGAATAGGGGGTCTGACGTTTAAGCGGCTCCGGGATTTGCCGCCTCATTGGAACGGATATGCACATCCTGTTGCGGGAAGGGGATTTCAACGCCTTCTTCTTCGCATTTCTCCAGAATATCGAATCGAAGGTCAGAGGAAATGGACGCACCGTTATTAATGTCCGGCACGTGTACGCGCAAATCGAACATCAGGGCAGAATCGCCGAAATCGAGGAAAAGCACGCTCGGTGCCGGATCATTTAGAACCTGTTCATGGTTCGACGCAATATCCAGAAGCATCTGTTTGAACTTGCGGGTATCGGTTCCGTAGGCAACGCCTATGGGAATGTTCACCCGGCCAACGGTGCCGGCCAGCATCCGGTTCTTCACGACGTTTGTAATGAGTTCCGCATTCGGAATGACAACGGTTTCGCGCGAAAAGGTTTGCACTTCTGTGGCGCGCACATTGATTTTCCGCACAATGCCCTCTTCGCCACCGGCCTGAATCCAGTCGCCGACGCGGATGGGCCGCTCAACCAGCAAAATGAGCCCGGAGACGAAATTGCTGACAACAGATTGCAGGCCAAATCCGATGCCGACAGAAAGAGCACTTGCAAGGAGGGCGATGTTGGAAAGATCGACCCCGAGTGAATAAAGCGCAAACAGAACCGCGAGGGTGTACCCGAGATAGACAATCGCCGTGAGGATTGAGTTCTTGACCCCGGAATCCAGCTGTGTGGCGGGCAGGAAACTATTTGCCATCCACCGGCGCAACAACCGGGTAAACAGGATTGTTATCAAAAACGCGGCAATCGCCAGTATGACTTCCCGGCCGGTAATGCTGAGCGCGCCGATTTGAATTTTGGTGAGCACTGCCTGGATATGTTCAATGACCGTCGCGGAGCTTGGTGTAAGCGGGTAGGCAATAAGTGCCAGTGCCAGAATGGCCAGCACAATCCACACAAGGCCTGAAAGCAAAATCCCAAACAGTACGATGTGCGAGGTATCCACTCCGGACTTGCGGGCAACACGTTGGGCAAGATTGGAATCTTCATCCAGCTCAGATGCAAACAACCGGTTGAAGGCGCGCCCGAGAAATGCCGCACCGGCAATAACCGTGAAAACCCAGACGATAAGTTTGCACAAAAACCACGCCAGCGCCGAATAGCCGATAAGCACAAGCAGAATGATGGCAGCTGCCGCCAGCTCGAACAGGAACGGCAACGAACGCCCGAGCAACACTGCATCAAGTTCAGCGCTCAATTCTTCGGAACGGTCCAAGAGGGAGCGGAACCGGCGCAGATTCAAAAGCAGCAAACCTGCAAACACCAGCGCGATCAGGGCGTAGGTAAAGACAACCGTTTCCCTCGGCCAGGTGGCGGCAAGCTCTATGCCTTCCAGCACAAACCCGGCGCAGACAATGAAAACCGGCGCTAGCAACAGCCAGAAAGCGGACCGCGCTATGTCATCATCCACGCCCGACAGGCGGCGTTCGCCGGCATGAGGGCCATAGCGTATGGAAACGAGCGTGAAGGCACCTGCGAAGACAACCAGCGCAATCATGAACTTTTCAAAGAACACGCCCATGGCCCAGGTGGTCATGGCGCGCGCTTCTGCATAGAAGATGACGGCTTCTGTGAAGAACACCGGCACCAAGAAGGTGAGGCACGCCAGCAAAAGTGCGGCAATGGTTTTGCCCCGTGCCGTGTCCAGCTTTGCGTTATTTCGGGAAGATAAACTTTTGAAAATTCGATCGCGCACCGGTTTGAAGAACCCGGTCAAAAGGGCGCTCAGAAAAACCGCAAACAGAACAAGCGCCGGGGCCGGCTTGGAGAAGAACCAGGAAATACCTTCCTCAAAAACCTGAACGGATTGGGCAAGACTAGCGGGTATTCCTGAAACTCCTTCTGTCCAAAAGGCCGGTGAAAAAGGAGAAGGGTCCAGGGCCAGAATTTTACGGGCAAACCGTTCTTCCATTGTGGTGCTGATTTTTTCTGCAATTTGCGCAGCCCGTGAAGCAACCGCAGTTGCACGTTTTACCGAGCCGTCAAACTTCGCCAACTCCTCTTCTATATTCTCCCGCTCGGCTCTGGCCTTTTCGCTTTCCTCAAGTTTTGGAGCGGAGGCTTCTTCACCTTCGGCTGGTGCTTTTGGTTTCAGTGCGGATAGTTGTTGCTGAAGGCTTTCTGTATCAGGGGAAAGCTCTGTAGCGATGTCTTGTAGTTCCGAGGCAACTTCCAGTGCCCGCGTTCTTATGGTTTCCAGGCTGGAAGAGGCGGCCAGCTCTTCCTCAGCGCTGGCGGAAAGCTGTTCCACCTCTTTGGAAAGCGCATCAATCTTTCCCTCCAACTCGGAGTGACGGGATGCGTCTTGCGCAATTGCTGCTGTGAGCAAAACAAAAGCGGCAAATCCTGATGTCAAAATTGCCTTGAGAAGTCTTTCCGCGGCCATTGGCTCCCAGCCCTTGTGCGTTAAGGTGTCGTCTACTGTGCGGGCGCGCGCTTCTTCCACCTGTTGGGGCGGGGCTCCACTGTTTTCAGATATGCAGCAATTGCCGCACGGTCTTCAACGGTCAGTTTGGCCATATTTTCCTGCACCGCAACCATGGAACCACCGAATGAATCGTATTCCGGTGTAAAGCCGGTCTCAAGCGATGACGCAATATCGGCTTCCGACCACCCTCCAAGGCCATCTTTATGCGGGGTGATGTTCGGAATAAAGCCTTCACCTTCCGGCGCAGGCCCGCCGGAAAGTTGCCATTCTTTATCAGGGCCACCGAGAAGGTTGCGCGGTGTATGGCACTCCCCGCAGTGGCCAGGGCCGGTCACCAGATAAGCGCCGCGGTTGATTTTATCATCGGCGCCATCAATCAACTTGAACGGCTGATTGTCGGCAAAAAGGAACTTCCACCCGCCAAGTGCGCGCCGGAACCGGAACGGCAAAGGCAAGTCATGGTCCGGCACTTCCGATTTGACAGGCTCCAACGTGTCCATGAACGCTTTGAGGTCTACAACATCGCGCATATTCATGCGCTGGTAGGAGGCATAGGGAAATGCCGGGTAGTAATGGGCCCCATCCGGTGAAACGCCACGCATGACAGCATTAGCGAAATCCGCATTGCTCCAGCCGCCAATGCCGCTTTCTTCATCTGGAGAGACATTGGGCGCATAAAAGGTGCCGAACGGTGTCTTGAACGATAGTCCGCCGGCAAGCTTGAGTTTGTCTTCGCCTTTGGCGCCGGGGGCGGCGTGACAGGAGGCGCAGCCGGAGGCGTAAAAAACATACTCACCGCGTTCTGCATTTCCTGGCTCGGGAGGCACTTCACCTTCTGCGAAAACCTTTGGCTGGGTAATGAACCAGAACACCACCGCTCCGGCGATTGCCAGCAACACAAGAAATTTCAGAAATGCCCGCATCTGTCTTCGTTCAAAACCCCCGGATCCGGTGTCAGTTTTTCTTTACACGGTATTTCTCATGACATGCCTTGCAATTACCAGCCATTTTTCCAAAGGCGCCCTTGAAACTGTCCATGCCGCCCTTTGCAGCGTCTGCCGCTGCGGCGGTATCAGCGGCAAACTGTGCGCTGATTTTATTGAACCCTGCCATGTCTTCCCAAATGGCTGGAGCGGCCTCCGTATCGCCGCCGGTTTTTGAATTATCAGGAAAGAATGCGGGAAATCCAAGGGCGGAGGAATTTATAGTGCGCATGGCAAGCTCTGCTGCGGCTGCATCATACTCCATCTGGCCTTTCATCATTGCCCCGGCCACCTTCATTGCCGCGCCGACATTCTTCATCAAAGCCTGGCGTGTTGCGATTGGGTCTTCTGCGGCAATCGCTGGTGTGCAGATTGCCAGAAAACATGTTGCGGCGGTGATTTTCGCAAAGGTGTGCATAGGGGCTCCTCCGTTTCAAAATTTGACCAGAATTCTGATGCGCCAGTAATGACGCGCTCGCTGCATAAGAACGGTTGAGATTAACAGACGGAATTGGCCTGGCAATAGGCAGTTTTAATGACATTTCCGTGTTTGAAACTTCGCATGGATGGTGAAATTTTCTGGTGTTTACACATCTGTTACAATCGTGAAACTGATGGCCTGTGCGTTATCTCTTCTAATTTGGTGAGGGCGTGTTTTGAAAGCAGCTGTATGCCGGAAGTTTGGCGGTCCTCTTGAAATTGAAAGTGTTGGCCTTGCGAGCCCGTCAGAGGGCGAAGTGAAGGTGAAAATGGCCGCCTGCGCCATTTGCCATTCTGACATTATCGCGCTTGACGGGGGCTGGGGCGGCGAGCTTCCGGCAGTGTTTGGCCATGAAGCAGCTGGCATTGTCGAGGCGGTGGGCCCGGGCGTTACTCATCTAAAGCCCGGTGATCATGCGGTGGTAACTCTCATAAGGTCTTGCGGGCGCTGCCATTATTGCGCGCAAGGTAAGACGGTTGTGTGCGAGACCTCGTTTCCCATTGATGAGAACAGCCCTCTTACTGATAGTGACGGCAAAACCATTACCCATGGGTTGAGAACCGGCGCCTTTGCCGAATATGTGACGGTGCATGGCTCACAAGCGGTTGCAATCGATAAATCGGTGCCGCTTGACAGCGCATCGCTCCTGGGCTGCGGTGTTATTACCGGGCTTGGTTCTGTCTGGAACACCGCAAACGTGCCCGCCGGGGCCACGGTGGTGGTAATCGGCTGTGGCGGTGTGGGCCTAAATGCGGTGCAGGGTGCAGCCCTTGCTGGAGCAAAAACCATCATCGGCCTGGACCTGGCTGAGGACAAACTTGAAGCTGCCCTGGCCTTTGGTGCAACCCATGCATTTCATGCAGGCGATAATGAGGGGCCTGACAAGGTGCGCGCGGTTACGGACGGGCGGGGCGCTGATTTCGTATTTGTCACTGTTGGCGCGAAGATAGCGGTTGACCGCAGTCACGATTATCTCGCCCCGGCTGGCGCGGTGGTGATTGTCGGTATGCCGGACAGCGGGGTTATGGGCGAGTTTGAACCGGCGGAGTTTGCCTTCAACAGCCACAAAATCATCGGCTCATGCATGGGCTCAACAAAAGTGGCAACGGACATTCCCCGCCTTGTCGATTTTTATATGCAGGGCCGATTGAAACTGGATGAATTGATCACCGGAAGATTTTCCCTGGAGGAGATCAATGAGGCGATCGGTTCTGTCCGGCGCGGCGAGGCATTGCGCAACGTAGTCGTTTTTGAAATTTCGTAAGAAAGCAAACAGCAATGAAGATTAAGGATTTCAAGACCTGGGTTGTGGGCAATCCGCCGCCAAGTTTTGGCGGGCGCTACTTTATTTTTCTAAAGCTTGTTACTGACAGCGGAATTGCCGGATATGGCGAGGTCTATGCCGCAACATTCAACCCGCACACTATCGAGCACATGATTGCCGATGTGTGTGAGCGCGAAGTTATCGGCGCCAATCCCTTCCACATCGAAAAACTGTGGCGGCGGGTTTACGGGCGCGGCTATTCGCTACGGCCTGATATTTCCCTCATGGGGGTTCTGAGCGGCATTGAAATGGCTCTGTGGGATATTGTGGGCAAGGAGTGCGGCAAGCCCGCCTATGAACTCCTCGGCGGGAAGGTGCACGAGCGCTTGCGCTCATACACCTATCTTTATCCCAAAGACGGGAACGTTTATCCCGATGCGCCCGATGATACCCATGTTTATTTGAACCCGGACACCGCGGCCCAAAGGGCGCTTGATTATGTGGAGATGGGATTTACGGCGGTGAAGTTCGATCCGGCCGGGCCCTACACGGTTTACGATGGCGGCATGCCCACACTGGAAGAGCTCGACCGCTCCGAGCAGTTCGTCAAACGCATCCGCGAGGCGGTTGGCAAAAAGGCCGATATGCTGTTTGGCACCCATGGACAGTTTACAACCGCCGGGGCCATTCGCCTTGCCAAACGGCTTGAGCCATATGACCCGCTTTGGTTCGAAGAACCGGTGCCGCCGGAGAACCCCAGGGAAATGGCGCGGGTGGCGCGGCAAACTTCCATCCCCATAGCAACCGGTGAACGGTTGACCACAAAATATGAGTTTGCGCGGGTTCTAGAAGAACAAGCAGCTTCCATTTTGCAGATGGCGCTGGGCCGGGTTGGTGGGCTTTTGGAGTGCAAAAAAATCGCCGGGATGGCGGAAACCTATTATGCCCAGCTTGCGCCTCATCTTTATTGCGGCCCGCTTGAAGGGGCAGCCAATGTGCAGATTGCCACATGTTCTCCGAATTTCCTCATTCTTGAAAGCATTCAGCGCTGGGATGGGTTTTTTGCAGACATTCTGAAAACACCCATGCGCTGGGAAGATGGCTATGTGATACCGCCAGATGCGCCGGGGCTTGGCATTGAGCTTAATGAGGAGGTGGCCGAAGCCCACCCTTGGACAGGCTCTGAACTTCATCTGGAAATGGGGCAAGACCCTGTGCGGTAGCGGGAGTGGTGATGTGAAGGTTGGATTTATTGGTCTTGGCAATGTTGGCGGAAAACTTGCCGGCAGCTTGTTGCGCAATGATGCTGAACTATGGGTGCGCGATCTTGATAAGCCGACGGCAAAACCGTTGCTTGACCAAGGCGCCCATTGGGCAGACAGCCCGAAAGAAATGGCCGAAGCGGTTGATGTGGTGATCACATGCCTGCCATCGCCTGCTGCAAGTGCTGCGGTGATGGAAGCAGAAGACGGAATTCTTGCAGGGCTTTCGCCAGGCAAAATCTGGGCCGAAATGAGCACCACCGATGAAGCGGAGGTGAAGCGGCTGGGTGAATTGGTGAGCGCGCTTGGCGCTGAACCTGTCGATTGCCCGGTTTCCGGCGGCTGTCACCGGGCAGCTACCGGAAATATTTCAATTTTTGCCGGGTGCGAACGGGAAACTTTCGACCGCATGATGCCTCTATTGACCAAGATGGGACGGCGGATTCTGCATACCGGCCCCCTGGGGTCGGCATCCATGCTGAAGGTTCTGACCAACTATCTGGCCACTGCCAACCTTGTTACCTTGTGCGAGGCGCTTGTTACTGCCAAGGCGGCGGGCATGGACCTTGCCATAACCTATGAAGCGGTGCGCATTTCTTCGGGCAATTCATTTGTGCACGAAACCGAAAGCCAGGTGATTTTGAACGGCAGCCGGGACATCAATTTCACCATGGACCTGGTGTCCAAGGATATCGGTATCTTCCAGGCCATTGCTGAACGCGCCGGTGTGCCGCTGGAAGTATCGCCAAAGCTGATTGAAATTTTCAAGGACGGTGAAGGGCGGTACGGCCCGCGCGAATGGTCGCCGAACATTGTCAAACGGCTGGAAGAGGCCACAGGTCTTGATATACGCGCGCCGGGATTTCCTGCTGAAATGGTCGATGATGAGCCCGAAGAGCCCGGCTATGAAGTTGAGGTGAGGCGCCGCTAGAGCAAATTTCGCTCTGGGCGCCCCACTAATTCATTTCGCCTGCTGAAGAACCCCGTGGGCCTTAAACAACGGCACCTGATTTTCACCGAACAATGAGGCCTGTTCAGTCAAAAACGCCTTGTTTTTGTCTTCTTCTTCGATGCGCTCATTATTCTGAATAATGCGGAAATTCTGCGCTGCCATCCGGTCCCAGGCAAAGTCGACCCAGTCTTTTTTGTCTTTTTTGGCGTCTTGAATGGCAAGAACAAAATATTGCTGAACGCGGTTTGCTGTGACGCCCTGGCCGATGCAGGGGCTCGCCAGATAGTTGCTTGATTCAGCAATATCGGTGCGCCTCAACAATTCCTCGTTCAGCGCTTTGCAACTCGATTGTACGGCAGACAAATCGTCTTCCGGAGCCGCCGGTGAAATCACGCCGCTGCCGGCAAGTGTTACGAGAGTTTCAGCTATTTGCGCAACAGAACGGTCTTTCAGGGTGTTGTGTGCCTCAAGCTCGGCGATTGTTTTCGGCGCGAATTTATTCTCCGCCATCGCTGCTACCACAGGCTCGATGACCTCTTTGTTCAGGCTGATAGTGCCGCCAATTTCAAGTGCGAGCGCGGTATAATCCAGCGTCTTTGGATGGCGCACCAGCACAAACCTCAAGTCGCGCAACAGCTTGTCGCGTTCTTCGACCGACAAGGAACGCGGCCCTTTGATGAAGATATCGGACCGGAACCGGCGGTTCATGCAATAATCCCGCACGGTTTCGCGCAACACCACATCTCCAATAGAATTGATGAGATTGATATGATTTTGCGTAGGATTGAATACATCGAGGTGGGACAGAATATCGGCCGGGCAAGCATAATCCAGCTTCGCGCTGCTCATGGATTTTGCCACATCGGAAAATGGCATTACCGGTCAGAAATCGTGGAAGTATTCATGGACCAGATAGTTCGTGTCCTGGTTCTTCAAAGCTTCCAGATGGGCCTTTGCGTCAGGGTTTGCAGCAAAGAACCTGGCATCTGTCTGGCTCACCACGTTGGCAAACTCAATCGCCTTTCTAAAGCTTTCCCGCGGATCTTCTGAGGCAACCGCGGTGACTTCCTTGTGCAATTTCATAAGATTGACAAGCGGAACGACAGGCGCCCAGCCTGGCTGGCAATTGTATGAAACCTGCAGGGCGCCGCCCACTTTCAGTTTGCGCCTGAGCAATTCAAGGATTGCCTCACGGTTCTTGTCGGAAACCCAGGTCCAAACCCCGTGCATTGAAATATAGTCAAACTCCGGCAAGTCATCGCGCGCAAGAAGTTCTTCAAACGAATCGTTCAACACCCTTGCATCGGCTCCCGAGGCGGTTGCCAGTTTCTGTGCATGGAGCGCATGTTGTGGATTGAAATCACAGCCCCAGAACTCGCCATTCAACGCGGCAGCATGAATGTTGAAGCTGAGACCCTGGCCGAAACCCAATTCGAGATAGCGGAAATTTTCAAGCTTGGGCGGCATGAAACCTCGGGCAAGAATTGCCAAAGCTATGTTCCGGGGAGATTGGGTTTTATAGTAGCCTTTGGTGTATGTAACATCCGATGAATATCCATCGGTCCAATTTTTATGTTCCATGTTTTGATCGAACTTAAAAAATTAGTGTTGAAGTAAAGGAGGAATGTATACGTGAGTAATATGGCGGCTCATCTGCATTTAAACTGTGGCGTGAAAAAGGCATCAAAAGTAGTCGACCGTGCCCAAAGAAAGCCATTTGTCATCCCGGTCGACCGCAGCTGTAGACAGATGCCCGCTTGTCCTGCTAGGGAGCGGCGTTAATCAAGGTATATTGTTTTATGTCCTCCAAACTCGTTGCCGCACTGTACAAATTTGTACCGCTCGCAGACTATGAACAACGCCGTGAGCCGTTGCAAGCTGTGTGCGAGAAAAATCATGTCATGGGAACGGTTCTATTGGCCTCAGAAGGCATAAATGGCACGATTGCGGGCCCCGCTGAGGGCATCAGGAACGTCTTAGGCTGGCTGCGCACGCAGCCCGGACTGGCCGAATTGGAGCATAAGGAATCCTGGGCCGAAACGATGCCGTTTCACCGGATGAAAGTGCGGCTGAAAAAGGAAATTGTCACCATGGGTGTCGAAGGAGTTGACCCGAACGCACTCGTTGGCACTTACGTTGAGCCGGAAGACTGGAACGCGCTCATTTCCGATCCGGACGTTGTGCTTGTGGACACCCGCAATGCCTTCGAATATTCCATAGGCACCTTTCGCGGTGCGATTGATCCGAAAACCAGGTCGTTTCGGGAATTTCCCGATTGGGTAAAAGTTTCCGAAGAGCTTTCCGAAAAGCCGAAAGTGGCCATGTTCTGCACCGGCGGTATCCGTTGCGAAAAGGCAACTTCCTATTTGAAGGAGCTTGGTTATGAGGAGGTGTTCCACCTTAAGGGCGGCATTTTGAAATATCTGGAAACGGTGCCGGAAGAAGAAAGCCTGTGGGAGGGCGAATGCTTTGTATTCGACCAGCGGGTTTCGGTTGGCCATGGGCTGGAGGTTGGTGAATATGACATGTGTCATGCCTGCCGGATGCCACTTGCCGAAGAAGAAAAGCAATCACCGTTCTATGAAAAAGGGGTGAGTTGCCCGAAATGTCACGCCACCCTTGATGAGCGCAAGCGTGCGCGGTTCAAAAGCCGCCAGAAACAAATTGAGCTTGCAAAAAAGCGCGGCACACGGCACCTGGGCGCCGTTCTCGATTAACCGGCCAGCGGCTGGCTATATCAACAGCACTGTTCCCGCAAATATGACGAAGACGGTTGGAAACAGAATTCTTGAAACAGTATCCATGCGTTCGGCGATAACAACCTTGTCGCGCGAAACCAGATAGCTGGCCAACAGGGATTCCACAAAAGCCAGGAAAACCAGAACTGTCGAACCAATTATAAAATGATCCAGAATGGTGAAGTAACCAAGCGCGGGCACCATGTTCGTGGTGGCGAAGATAAAAGCAATAAGAGTGAGCATGGATGTTGCCGACAGGCCGATTTGCGGACCGAACTGGCCGGGATTAATCCAAAAAACCGCCCATGACATGGACACTATCAGGCACAGGGGAAGGATGACCTTCCAAATATAGTAGGCGGTTATGCGGGTGGCATAAATGCTGAACACATAGCTTGTGTGCTTGCGCCCCATTGCATTGGATAAATACGGCCTGACTGCGCCGTCGACCTTATTCACAGTCCAACTTGAAATGTTAAGCAAATTCCGGCGGCCGGTTATCTGATCATCCTTGACGAAAAAAACCTCGTTTTCGGATTCAAGAAGCGGATGATAGATAATGCGCAGAATTTGCCTGTCGAAGGGAAACTTCTGCAGGTTGTGATAGGTGGCAATAGTGCCGAAAAACCGCTGAATGTAGGTTGCCTTCCCGCCTTTCTCGATACGAACCACCTCGGGCTCGCTACGGAAAAGGCGGCCGGAATTCATGATTGTTACGTTCGGATCCCAAACCTCCGCAATGGGCACCTCACAACCGGCAAGATGGACAAGGCGCGGGTCGGTCCATGTCATCTGAATTCCGTAATCAACGGTCATGGACTGGTTGACGTCATTGATATCTGTCAGGTCGATCATTCGGAGCCCGAACTTTACCTCGGTGGGCGGGCCGTCAGGGTTGGGCCTGACATCATTGCGCACGTTCGGGTCAGCGCATGGCTGGGCGCGTGTGAATGACAGGCCTTGCGATTGAACATCCGGCGCCGGGAGCAAATACAGAGCAAAAATAATCGCAAATGCCAAAAGCCCCCAGCCCGTTTTCATACCCAACGCCCCCTGCCCTCTGACTTCGCGCGAACGGCAAGCTTAAATCAAAACTTGGCGCGTTTGCAGAGTTTTCGTTAGAAGTAGAGAAACAACAAAGCTGGGAGGCGAAGATGAGCTACTATGATCTCGGGGATTACGGGCGTTCAATCACAACCAATTCCAAAAAAAGCGCAGAAATGGTTCAACCGTGGCTTGAATTGGGTTTTTGCCTATGATCACCACGAGGCAATAGCGTGCTTCCAAAAAGCATTGAAACATGATGGCAGTTGCGCCATGGCGCACTGGGGCATCTCTTATGCCGCCGGGCCAACTACAATCTTCCATGGCACCTTTATAATCCGGCCGGACGGGCCGCCGCCCTTGAGACAGCTTATGACGCTATGCAGGAGGCCCTTAAGCATACCAAGGGGGTGAGCGCCGTTGAAAAAGGGCTGATAGATGCTTTAAAGGCGCGCTATCCGCAGCGCGAAGCGCTGGAGGACTTGTCTGATTGGGACAAGGCCTACGCTGCCGCAATGCGCGAAGTTTTCAAGAGCAATCCCGGCGATATGGAAGTGCGCACGGTTTTTGTCGAAGCGATCATGAACCTCACTCCCTGGAAGATGTGGGATTTGCAAACAGGCGGAATTGCAGAAGGGGCGGGCACGGAAGAAGCGATAGAGGTTCTGGATGGAGCGTTTAACGAAATCCCCACCTCGTGGGACCATCCGGGCCTCTTGCATCTTTATGTGCATCTTATGGAAATGTCGCCTTTCCCCGAACGCGCTCTCAAGGCGGGTGACCGTTTGCGCGAGCTTGTTCCTGATGCCGGGCACCTAATTCATATGCCCACCCATATTGATGTTTTGTGCGGGTATTACCGCGATGTGCTGATCTATAACCAAAAGGCGATTGAAGCGGACCGGAAGTTTCTGAAGCGTGAGGGCCCGATCAACGTTTACTCCATGTACCGCACCCACAATCACCACTTTGCCATTTACGGCGCCATGTTCCTTGGCCAGTTCGAGCCGGCAATTGCCGCAGCTCAAGAGCTCATCGACACTACGCCAGAAGAACTTTTGCGTTTGCCCTCCCCGCCAATGGCCGACTTTCTTGAAGGCTACCTGCCGATGAAACAGCATGTGCTGGTGCGATTTGGAAAGTGGGAAGAGATTATCGATCAGGAATTGCCGGACGACTGCGAGCTTTACTGCGCAACGACGGCGATGATGCTCTATGCGCGTTCGGTGGCCCATTCAGCCCTGGGCAATGTCTCTGAAGCGGAAGAAGCCCGGGCCGCCTTCCTTGAAGCGAAGGATAAGGTGCCGGAGAGCCGGCGCGTTCACAACAACAAGGTGATAGACCTTCTGGAAATTGCCGAAGAAATGCTGAACGGCGAGCTGGAATACCGCCGTGGCAACCACGAGGTTGCCTATGAACATTTGCGTAAGTCTGTGATGCTTGACGATGCGCTTCCCTATGACGAGCCCTGGGGCTGGATGCAGCCAACCCGCCATGCGCTGGGCGCATTGTTGTTGGAGCAGGACCATGCGGAAGAGGCCGAAGCGGTTTACCGGGCCGATTTGGGGTTGAACGCTTCCCTCTCAAGGGCCTGCCAGCACCCGGAAAATGTATGGAGTTTGCATGGGCTTTATGAGTGCCTTACCCGCAGGGGCGAAGAGGTTGAAGCAAAAATCATCAAACAACGGTTTGACCTTGCGGTTGCCCGGGCGGGCGTGCCGGTGAAAGCGTCGTGTTTCTGCCGGATGAAGGTTGCTGCCTGAAGGTAACGGCTATTCTTCCCAGAACGAGCGGCTCTTTCGTTCTTTTCCGTAGAGCTCGCTGTCGTACAACATCCGGACCTCACCAACTGATGTCTGAGACCGCGATCTCACCCGGAAGCGCCCTTCGCCAAAGCTGGTTGCTTTCTTATCGCCGATGCCGCGGGGGTTGGTGCCCACGGAACCGCCCGCTCTGACATAGCCGGAAATTGAAAGCTCAGTTGCCGGCAGGCCGCCGCTGGATGATGGAATGCTGACGGTCCAGCCACTGTCAGCTGGAATTTTGATATCTTTTGCCCGGTCTACTTTCCAATCAGACAGAGCATCGCCGCGGCTGATGTGAACACCGCCTCCGGCGGCGGGAGCAGGTTGGCGTTCCTGCTGTTTGGATTGTTCCTCAATCCGCGCTTCGAGGGCCTCAATGTCTTTCTTGAGCTGGTTCAAGTCATCGCCAAGGGCAAGGCTGGCAGAAGCGGTAAGCGCAATTGCGCCCGCTAGTGCTGCCGGGAACTGTTTTCGTATCAACATTGAAACCATCTTTCCTATCGCTCCGGCGCTGACCCTTTCAGGTTACCGGGCCCTCAGCAAGGCCAATACCGCCAAGCGGAATAGCCTGCTACTGCTCTTGATTGCTGAGCTTTTTGCCCTTTTCAAGGCCAATGCGCTCGCCTTCGGCAAATCCTTTTTCAAATCCTCTTTTCTCGGCGGCCATTTCCGCCTCGCGCAAAACCTTGGCAAACTTTTCTTCGATTTCAGAAACATTACCTTCTTCAACCGACTTCAACCCTTGCGCAATGCCAGCCTCATACCCCTTGGTTTCAGCTTCCTGGGAGGCACCTGATTTCCCCATTTGGTAGGATGTCACAGCGGCAACCACTGCAATCACAACGCCAATTCCAGCACCGATGGTCATCACACGGTTGTGCTTGTCCACAAACGGGCCCAGATCCACCGGGGGTTTTGGATCAGATGAAGGGGCCCTGTTTCCAGCTTTGTTTTTCCCAGCCATGAAGCTCTATATCTCCCAGGTTAAGAGTCTACGGGAGGTGGCGGCAGAAGACAATTGCAAGCTTTCGTGCGGGCTGTTTCAGAACAGCGAAAAAATCTTTCCATGGTTTGCGCCAACTGCGCTAACATTAATCATGAGTACTTCGGGTGATGTTGAGTACAGATGCTACCGGTAACTTACGATTTACTTTTGGTTTGTGCGTCGATTCTGGTGGCCATAATGGCCTCGTTCACAGGATTGCGCCTGGCCAGTGGCCTCAGCGCCCTTCCCCCGCAAGACCGCAAACGGGAAATCGCCAAGGCGGCCGTGGCCCTTGGCGGTGGCATCTGGTCAATGCACTTTGTGGGCATGCTCGCGGTGAGCGTGCCGGTCACCATCCAGTACGACGCACTACCGACGCTGGGTTCGGTTCTCATTGCCATTCTTATCACCGGAAGTGCGCTGGCGTTCCTTCATTTTGGCGAACGCACATGGAAGAAAATGCTGGTTGCCGGGGTGCTCATGGGGCTTGGCATCGTAACAATGCACTATGTGGGCATGAGCGCCATAAGCGGTAACTGTGCAGTTGATTTTGAAATTGCCGGTTATGTGATCTCAACGGCGATTGCGATTGCCTCTTCAACTGCAGCTTTATGGCTTGCCTACCAGCGTCGCACAGTCGCACAGATTGCGCTGGGCAGTGTTGTTCTCGGTCTTGCAATCTCCGCCATGCACTACTCCGCCATGTATTTCACCACCTTCTCTAGGGCAGGAGAAATCAGCATCATTCAGGAGCCGAACCTCTCCACCGGCAATCTGGCCCTGGTGGTGGCGTTATCTACATTCGTGATTTGCGGGCTGTTTCTGCTCACCGCAATTCCAGGAACTTCTGATGAGCAGAAAATCTCTGCCGGGTCAGGTCCACCGGTGCCTGAAGAAGATGAAGGCACCGATAGGCTGCCATATGAACACAACAACATGGTGATGTTCGTACCGGTTGAAAACATATCCGCGGTGAAGGCAGACGGCCACTACAGCAAGTTGTTTGATGGCGAGAACGAGATGTTCTGCCCGTGGCCCATTTCAAAAGTGGAAGCTGCCTTGCAGGAAAAAAATTTTTTGCGCACTCACCGGAGCTTTCTTGTCAACGTTGGCCGCGTAAAGGGTTTCCATCGTGTTGGCGATAAAGGTTTTTGCGTTATCGATCCGGAGCATAAAGTGGAGGTTCCAGTGAGCCGTTCACGGGTTTCGGAAATCCAATCTGCTCTTGGGATGAAGTAATCGGCCAATCGCATTTCGTGCAGAATAATCGCATTTCGTGCATCGGCGCCGTTCATTGTACGTCACCGATAGACCGGAAGGCGCGCCGTTCCCTATCAAACCCGGCAACCAACAAAAAAGTTTGGAGGGAACATGATACCGGGAACCTTTGACTACCATCGCCCATCGACCGTTTCTGAAGCGGTTGCGATGCTTGGCGAGCTTGGTGAAGATGCCCGCGTGGTTGCAGGCGGGCACAGCCTCATCCCGATGATGAAACTGCGCATGGCGGCGCCTGAGCATCTTATTGATCTTCAGGACGTGGCCGAGCTGAATTTCATTGAAGAAAAGGGCGGCGAGATTGCCATTGGCGCCATGGTCACCCAAAGCGCGTTGATTGCATCTGATGTCATTGCTTCATCAGCGCCTATATTGTGCGATGCTGCATTGCAGATTGCCGACCCGCAGGTACGCAATCTTGGAACCGTTGGCGGCAACGTTGCAAATGGCGATCCGGGCAACGACTTGCCCGCGCTGATGCAATGCCTGGACGCGGTTTACGATATTGCAGGTGCTGGCGGAACGCGGCAGGTTTCAGCCCGCGACTTCTATGAAGCAGCCTATTTTACCGCACTGGAAGAAGGCGAAATCGTCACCGGCGTGCGGTTCGCTGCGCCAAAGCCGGGCCACGGCCATGCCTATGAGAAGCAAAAGCGCAAGGTTGGCGATTATGCCACCGCGGCAGCAGCGGTAATCATTGAAGTGGATGGCGGCAAATGCAGCCATGCTTCCGTTGCGCTTACCAATGTGGGCGACACACCGCTCTATGCGGAAAATGCTTCAACAGCGCTTTTGAAATCATCGCTTGATGATGCGGCTATCGAAGAAGCGGTAGCAGCAGCGCGCGCAATAACCAAGCCGGCTGCCGATGGCCGCGGGCCTGCCGATTTCAGAACCCATGTTGCCGGCGTGATGGTGCGCCGGGCAATCGAACTTGCGCGCGATCGCGCATCCTGAAAAACAAAGCAAACCCTTAAAGGACGTTAGTCATGGGCAAAATGCACGTGAAATTGATGGTGAACGGCAAAGAAGTTGAAGGTCTTGCCGAACCGCGCACGCTTCTCATTCACTTTATTCGCGAAGAACTTGGCCTCACCGGCCCGCATATCGGTTGTGAAACCAGCCATTGCGGCGCCTGCACGGTGGACCTTAACGGCCAGTCGGTAAAATCCTGCACAATGTTTGTGGCGCAGGCTAATGGCGCCGATATTACAACCATTGAAGGAATTGCAGGGGCCGATGGCACCTTGCATGCCTTGCAGGAGGCATTCCGCAATCACCACGGCCTGCAATGCGGGTTTTGCACGCCGGGCATGATCACCCGCGCCTGGCGCCTGTTGCAGGAAAACCCCGATCCAAGTGAAGAGGAAATCCGCTTTGGGATTTCGGGAAACCTGTGCCGGTGCACCGGTTATCAGAACATCGTCAAGGCCATACAGGCCGCAGCCAGCGACCTCAATGCATCAAAGGAGGCGGCACAATGAACGACCAGACACCTACTGCCACCGAACGGGCGGAAAAACTTGAAGGGCTGGGCACATCACGCAAGCGCGTTGAAGACGCCCGCTTTACACAAGGCAAAGGCAACTATGTGGACGATATCCAATTGCCGGGCATGCTTTTCGGTGATTTCGTGCGCTCTCAGTACGGCCATGCCCGCATTAAATCCATAAACATCGAAGCAGCACTTGCTGTTCCCGGCGTCGCTGCCGTTTTGACCGCTGAAGACTTAAAACCTCTCAACCTTCACTACATGCCGACACTTGCCGGCGATTTACAAGCGGTTCTGGCAGATGAAAAGGTATTGTTTCAGGGCCAGGAAGTGGCCTTCGTCGTCGCAACTGACCGCTATGCGGCTGCAGATGCGGTGGAGCTGGTGGAAGTGGAATATGAAGAGCTGCCCGCCCTTGTGGACGCTTTCAAGGCGATGGACAAGGATGCGCCGGTTTTGCGCGAAGATATCGCTGACAAGACAGAGGGCGCTCACGGGCCGCGCAAACATCACAACCACATTTTCACCTGGGATGCGGGCGATGAAAAAGCCGCAGATGACGCGTTCGCCAAGGCTGACGTGGTGGCAAAGGAACATATCACCTATCAACGCGTTCACCCTTGCCCGCTAGAGACGTGCGGCTGTGTTGCCTCAATGGACAAGATAAACGGCAAGCTCACAATCTGGGGCACATTCCAGGCTCCACATGCGGTGCGCACGGTGGCATCGCTCATCACCAACATCCCGGAGCATAACATCCGGATTATCTCACCCGATATTGGCGGCGGTTTCGGCAACAAGGTGGGCGTTTATCCCGGTTATATCTGCGCTGCGGTGGCGTCCATTGTTACCGGTGTGCCGATTAAGTGGATTGAGGACAGGATGGAGAATCTCTCCGCTACGGCCTTTGCCCGCGACTATCACATGACCGGTGAAATCGCGGCCACTAAAGATGGCATCATTACCGGACTTAAATGCCATGTGCTGGCTGATCATGGGGCGTTTGATGCCTGTGCCGATCCCACCAAGTATCCGGCAGGCTTTTTCAACATCTGCACCGGCTCCTATGATATTCCTGCAGCTCATGTGAGTGTTGATGGCGTTTACACCAACAAGGCGCCGGGTGGTGTTGCCTACCGCTGCTCGTTCCGGGTAACCGAAGCGTCTTACTTTATTGAGCGCATGATCGACGTTCTGGCGCGCAAGCTGGATATGGACCCGGCAGGGCTTCGCATAAAGAACTTCATCAAAAAGGAGCAGTTCCCCTACACCTCAGCGCTTGGCTGGGAGTATGACAGCGGCGACTATCAAACCGCCATGGACAAGGCGCTGCACACTGTCGACTACAAGGCATTGCGTGCAGAGCAGGCGGAAAACCACGAGGCGTTCAAGGCCGGAAAAACCCGCTCCCTGATGGGCATCGGCGTTGCCTTCTTTACGGAAATTGTAGGCGCCGGCCCAGTCAAGAATTGCGACATTCTGGGGCTTGGCATGTTCGATTCCTGTGAAATCCGCATTCACCCCACAGGCAGCGCCATCGCCAGGCTCGGCACCATAAGCCAGGGCCAGGGCCATGCCACGACATTTGCGCAAATTCTGGCTTCGGAAATCGGCATTCCGGCGGAGAACATTACCGTTGAAGAAGGTGATACCGATACGGCCCCGTATGGGCTTGGTACCTATGGTTCGCGGTCAACACCGGTGGCGGGAGCCGCCACGGCCATGGCCGGGCGCAAGATACGCGCCAAGGCGCAGATGATAGCGGCTTACCTTCTGGAAGTTCATGACGATGACCTTGAGTGGGACGTGGACCGCTTTGTTGTTAAGGGCGCGCCGGAAAAAACTAAAACCATGGCCGAGATTGCCTTTGCTTCATACAATCAGGCCATTCCCGGCATTGAGCCGGGCCTTGAGGCGGTGAGCTACTATGATCCGCCAAACATGACCTATCCGTTTGGCGCCTATGTTTGTGTTGTCGATGTGGATGTGGACACTGGCGTCACGGACGTCAGGCGTTTCTACGCATTGGACGATTGCGGAACCCGCATCAATCCGATGATTATCGAAGGCCAGGTGCATGGCGGGCTCACCGAGGCGCTTGCCATCGCCATGGGCCAGGAAATTACCTATGATGAAAACGGCAATGTCATGGGTGCGAGCCTGATGGACTTTTTCTTGCCGACAGCGGTTGAAACGCCCAATTGGGAAACGGACTTTACGGTAACCCCGTCACCGCATCACCCGATCGGTGCAAAGGGCGTTGGAGAATCGCCCAATGTTGGCGGGGTGTCCGCGTTCTCAAACGCTGTCAATGATGCGTTTGCCCATCTCGGCCTCGTCCATACGCAAATGCCGCACGATCATTGGCGCGTATGGAAGACGGCGGAAAAACTCGGCATCACCGGGTAATCTGTGAGCAATCGTCCGGTCTTGGGATTGGCAATTCGCCTGAGGCCGGACGTTGGGAAATATGATGAAGCTAGAAGAACTCAAATCGCGGCTCGCCGATGCCGGGTATGTGGCCGACGATGTTCTGGCAACGGCGCTGGAGCTTGCCCTTGCCCTTGGCCGCCCGCTTCTTCTGGAAGGTCCTGCCGGTGTTGGTAAAACAGAAATTGCCAAATCCCTTGCCACCGCGCTTGGCACCAAGCTCATCCGCCTGCAATGTTATGAAGGCCTTGATGCCTCATCGGCAATTTATGAGTGGAACTATCAACGCCAGCTTTTGGCGATAAAGGCCCATGAGCATTCCGGGCTTTCGGCAGATGCGGTTGAAGATCATATCTTCTCGGAAAGCTATCTCTTGAAGCGCCCGCTTCTGGAGGCAATCAGCCAGGAAAATCCGCCCGTTCTGCTTATTGATGAAATCGACAGGGCCGATATGGAGTTTGAGGCATTCCTGCTGGAAATCCTGTCGGACTATCAGATCACCATCCCGGAAACGGGCACGGTGGCGGCAACATCCATACCCCATGTGATCTTGACGTCGAACGCCACCCGCGAGTTGTCAGATGCCCTGCGCCGGCGTTGTCTTTATTCCTATGTCGAGTTTCCCGATCTAGAAAAGGAACTGGCTATTCTCAAGGCCCATCAGCCGGAACTGGATGATGAAGTTTCCCGGCAAATCGTCCGTTTTGTGCAGGAACTGCGCAAGGAAGATTTGGAGAAAGTTCCCGGGATTGCCGAAACCCTGGACTGGGCGGCAGCGCTTTCAGGGCTTGATATCAAATCCCTTGATGGAGACGTCGGGCGCATTCAGGCAAGCCTTATCTGCCTCCTTAAAACGGAAGTCGATCTCAGATCTGTTACCCGCGAGGTTACCTCACGGCTGGCTGGGAGAGCTGCCTGATGAACATAGCCGCTAACCCCGTTGCCCGGCGCATGTCCGGATTTGTGGACCATCTTAGGCTCAACGGATTTCACCTTGGCCCGCGTGAAACCGAATGCGCCCTCCAGGTTGCGGGCCGGGTTGGTATAGACGCTCCGGCTCGCTCCCAGGCCGGGTTGAAGGCGGCGCTGTGCGGGCGTCATGAAGAGTGGGAGATGTTCGACAAGCTGTTCGAGGCATATTGGTACGGGCGCGGCAAGTCCCGCGACAGCGTTCAGCAATCCCCGCGAAAGGATGCCCACCAGTCCGTTAATCTCGGCATGTGGGCAGAACGGTTTTTGGAGGATGGCGATGCGCGCGTGGAATCGGCAGGCCCCAGCGATGGAGATGCATCCGCGCCGGAAATTGACAGCGAAAGCCGGCTTGTGGCTTCAAGCGCCAACACTTTGATGAACACCGATTTGCGCTCGATAATTGACCCGGTACAAATGGCTGAAGCTGAAGTGATTGCGTTCCGTCTGGCCCGCGCCATACGCTTCAACCTGAGCCGTCGTCATAAGGCGGTAACCACGGGAACAAAAATCGATTTACGCCGGACGATCCGCAAGAATTTGTCACACGGGGGCGAGCCCATCGACCTTTCCTACCGGCAAAAGCCGCCACGGCCGGTGCGCCTGGTGGTGCTGCTTGATGTGTCGGGCTCCATGAAGGACTATTCGCGGGTATTTTTGCATTTCGTCAAAGGCCTGGTTGGAACGTGGATGGAAGCTGAAGCGTTCGTGTTTCACACACGGCTCATCAAAGTGTCGGACGCCATGCGCGACCGCGACGCCATGCGGGCCATGACGCGGCTTTCCCTAATGGCCGATGGTTTTGGTGGTGGCACCAAAATCGGCGAAAGCCTGGCGGCGTTCAATAACCGCCATGCGAAATCCGCGCTTAATTCCAGGTCCGTGGTGGTTATCATGAGTGATGGTTATGACACCGGAAAACCGGGGTTGGCGACCCGCGAACTGGCCCGGTTCCGCAAACGGGCCCGGCGCATCATATGGCTCAATCCCCTTGCAGGTTGGGCATCCTATGAGCCGGTGGCCAATGCTATGTCCGCGGCGATGCCCCATATTGATTGCTTCGCTGCCGCCAACACGCTTTCCAGCCTCGCTGCGCTGGAAAACCAACTGTCTAAACTGTGAGGTGCGCACATGAACATTACCTCATCTGAAACACTCGACCGCATCAACGAAATGCGCGCCCGTGGCGAAGAGTTTTGTGTTGTCACCGTCGTGCGCACTGAAAACGCAACCTCGGCCAAGGCCGGGGCCAAGGCGCTGGTAACATCTGATGGTGAAATTCACGGGTTCATTGGCGGCGGCTGTGTGAAAGGCGCGGTCAAGCAGGCAGCAGCAAGCGCCCTTGCCAGCGGCGCCTCGCGCCTCATCCGGGTAAAACCAAAAGAAGATGTGGTTGAACAGATGGACGTGGACGGGGTGGAACTGCACAAAAGTTCATGCCCCAGTGGCGGCACCATTGAGCTATTTATCGAACCACTTCTGCTGGCCCCAAGATGCATAGTTTTTGGCGCATCCCCGGTTGCCGCATCGCTTATTGCCCTTGCTGGGGCCATGGGGTACCGCACGGTGCTTGCTGCCCTTGAAGATGACCACCAGCGGGTTGAAGGTGCGGACATGTACATTTCCGGTTTCGACTTGTCGGAGATAAACCCGGTTGCTCCAGATTCAGTTGTGGTTGCAACCCAGGGAAAGCGCGACCGGGAAGCAGTTCAGGCCGCCATTGGCACACCGGCCCACTATGTCTCCATGGTGGGCAGTTCAAAAAAGGCGGCCAAACTCAAGACGGAAATCGCAAAAAAGGGCGTTTCGTCCCGGGAACTTGACCGGCTGAAATGTCCTGCAGGCATGAATATTGGCGCCATTGAGCCGGAAGAAATTGCCCTTTCGATCATGGGCGAGATTGTTTCTGCCCGGCGCGTCCGGGCCCGCCAGGAAGGTGCGGAAGGCGACGATGAAGGCCTTGATGCACCAAGCACAAACAACAGAGGACGAACATGAAACTTTCCGGTCAGCAGAAAATCGATGCCCCGCGCGATTTTGTTTATGCAGCGCTCAACGACCCGGATGTGCTCAAGGCCAGCATTCCCGGATGCAAAAGCCTCACCAAAACATCTGACGATGGCTTTGAAGCAGAAGTGGGTCTCAAAATCGGTCCGGTAAAGGCAACCTTCAAGGGTGCAGTTACCCTGTCGAACCTCAACCCGCCCGAAAGCTACACAATTACCGGAGAGGGCAAGGGTGGCGCAGCGGGCCATGCCAAGGGCGGCGCCGATGTGCTTTTGAAGGAAGATGGTGAAGGCACCATCTTGGAGTATGACGTCAACGCCCAGGTTGGTGGCAAGATTGCCCAACTGGGTTCGCGGCTGATTGATTCAACCGCAAAGAAACTCTCCAGCCAGTTCTTCACCAAGTTCGGCAAGATTGTCGAAGCCGCGCAAAACCCAGACGAAGATGAGGACGGAGAAGATGCCGGCATGTGGGCGAAACTGAAGCGCAAAGTCGGCGCGGGGTAGGGAACCGAAGAGGGAGGTGGATGGTGACAGAAAAGAACAAGTTCCACCTCTCAACGTCCGCCGCGCGGGGCTATGAAAGCCACTCCGTGCCGGCAATATTTGCGCCACTGGCACAAGCAACCTTCGATAAAGTTGAACTGCCTGAGAACGCCCAGGTGCTCGATATAGCATGCGGCACGGGCATTATTTCACGCCTTTTGGCAGACCAGCTCAAGGGAACTGGCCGCCTGGTGGGCTCCGACCTCAACCCGGCCATGCTGGAAGTTGCCAAGGAGCTCATGCCCGCGTCAGACCATGCGGTAGAGTGGATTGAGGCTGATGCTGGCAATCTGCCGTTCGACGCAGACGAGTTCGATGCGCTTTTTTGCCAGCAGGGGCTGCAGTTCTTTCCGGACAAACTGGCGACGCTCCGGGAGTTCCACCGCGTCCTGAAACCCGGCGGGCATCTCTATATAAGCTGCTGGAGCGCTGTGCCCGCATTGCTGAAAGAAATTGCCAGATGCCTGACCGAACGCGTGAACGAAGATGCCGCTAGAAAGGCGCTGGCGCCGTTTCAATTCCGCGATGATGAACTCATTAACTCGCTTCTCTGTGAGGCCGGTTTTGATCACGTGGAAAAGTCAGTTTTGCACCTTAGCCGCCGTTTGCATCCGGGCTGGGAATCGATCCGCGTTCAAATCCTTTCTTCCCCATATGAAAAAGAACTACGGGCTAAGGGTGATGATATGGCCGATGCCATAGCCACAGATGTGGAAGAAGCCCTGACGAAATACCGTGATGGTGAAGATTTGGTTTTGCCGCAGGAAAGTTTTCTGTTTCAGGCAACAAAAGCACCGGCGTAATCCGAAATGCGGCTTAGCCATGTTTCTCAAGGAAGCGGACGACAATTTCAAAAAAAGCATCGAATGCGGGCGTGCCCGGCAAAAGAAGGTGATCATTTCCTTCCAGTGTCACAAATTCTGCTCCTGGAATGCGCGCGGCCAGGAAGCGGCCCTCTGAAAGAGGTACCATCCGGTCACCTTCGCAATGGAGCACCAATGTGGGCACATCCACTTTGCCGGCCAGCTCTGTTACATCTACCAGGCCGTTCATTTCCCAAATGCGCACGGCATTTTCCGGCAGGCATGAAACCCGTTGCAGTTCGTCGAAACTTTCAGCCTGTTCTGGTGTTGCGTCGGGCACCAGGTTTGACGTGAAAAAGTTCCGGAACGCCGAATTGGGCGAGCCCCAACCCTGTTTAATCATAGTTGTGGCCGCATGGTACAATTGCTCTTCGTCAGTTGAATTGCGCATCAGCCGGCCACGCAAGTAACCCCCCAGGAGTATCAGGCATTTTACCCTGTCGGGATTTTCGACCGCATAGCGGACAGAAAACCCACAGCCTTGCGAAAGGCCGAAAAGGGCAAATTTCTCAAGCTTTGCCGCACTGGCCACCGCTTCCATATCGGTGACCATTGTATCAATTGAAAGGTCCTCAACGTCCCAATCGGAAAGCCCGTTACCACGCTGATCGAACCGGATCAGTTCGCAGTGGCGCGCGAACTCGGTCAAGAACGGGCCCCAAACCGGATCACGCCATTCATATTCAGTATGGTTGAGCCAGTTAGGCGCCTTGAAAACGGGATCGCCTGTTCCAGCCGTCGCGAAGGCCAGCTGAACGCCATCAGGTGCAAAACAAAACTGTATACGCTGTTTGACGTCCGGTTCGGGCTCGGCTGGCCCTCCCGCTTTTGCATCGGGCGTCCACTGCCACACCCTTATTGTGCGCGAGATGTTCTTGACCCTTTGGGTGCCCAGATCGCCAAACGATGAGGCGATCGGGTTCTGCACCATTTCATGGACTGAATCCGAAATGCAAACACCTCCAGGCTCAGCCATCGCTTCAAGGCGCGCGGCAACATTGACGCCATCTCCGAAAATGTCGCCATCATCAAAAACTACATCACCCACATTGATGCCAACCCGGTACTGAATGCGCTCTTCGGCCGGGCGTCCGGCCTCCCGCTCAACCATGCCATTTTGAATTTCAAGGGCACACTTCACAGCATCGCGCGCGCTGGCAAATTCGACGAGAACGCCGTCTCCGGTGGATTTTATGAGGTTGCCGTGGTTGCGCTCGACCTCAGGGTCGATAAGCTCGCTGCGGTGGGTTTTCTGCCGCGCAATGATTGCGTCCTCATCCAATTCCATGAGACGGCTGAAGCCATACATGTCGGCTGCGAGAATAGCGGCAAGACGGCGTTCCATGGCGTTTTCCCTTCCGGCGGGTTCAGTTGCGCTTAGGTGCCAGTTTAATTCTGCCCTAATGCAGTCTGCAGTCAAATTTTCCGTTCCGGCCATCGTCATCCCGCATGGCGAAAAGAAATAAAGTACCGCCTTGTTGAGACTATAAGATAATCAGCTTACTGCACAATTTGCGGCATCCCATTTGCCTGCAAACCAACCGCAAAAAAAGATCGAAAGCACGATCAAATTCAACTGGGAGGAATTGAGATGGTTTTCCGGACTTTGCTTGCCCTCTGCCTGACACTCACCGGTTACATTGCGTCGGTAACTCTTGCTAGCGCGCAGGATGAAAAGCCTCGCCAGGTTCTGTTCACGAACGTGCATGTGTTTAACGGCGTGGATGAGAAGCGCATGGAAAATGCGAGTGTTCTCGTCGAAGGCAATCTGATCAAGAAAGTTTCTGCCGAACCGATCAAGGCCGATGGCGCCTTCAAGGTCGATGGTGGCGGACGGACGCTGATGCCGGGCCTTATCGATATGCATTCTCACCTTTGCATCCAGAACGGCATGGTTGCATTTCGCGATGGCTATGATGCCATGACCGCGGGGGCCTGGACCGGCTATGCAATGAAAGATTATCTCGACCAGGGCTTCACGACTGCCCGGGATGCAGGCTGCAATATTCTTGGTGTGGCCAAGGCTGTGAACAATGGTGTGATTGCCGGTCCACGAGTTTTCCCGGCTGGCGGTTTCTTGAGCCAAACAGGTGGCCACGGAGACACCGGATTCTTTTCCGACACAAAATCCGACACAGATTCGCTTGAGCGTGCAGAGTTTGCGCACATTGTCGATGGGATTCCCGAAGTCGTTAAAGCAGCGCGGCAGAATCTGCGCAGGGGTGCAACGCAAATCAAAATCATGGCGGGCGGCGGCGTCGCTAGTGAATTTGATCCTCTTCACATGACCCAGTTTAGCCTGGCGGAAATGAAAGCCATCGTCGGTGTTGCGGAAGATTACGGCACATATGTCATGGCCCATGCCTATCACGACAGGTCGGTGAACCGGGCAATCGATGCCGGCATTCGTGTCATCGAGCACAACTTCCTGGTCTCAGAGAAAACGGTAATGCGCATGAAGGAAGAAGGCGTTGCGCTATCGGTGCAGGCGGTGATGTCGCTGCAGGCATTCGGTGATCCTGAAAGCATCACGTTCTTCAGCCGCGACCAGAAGAACAAGGCTGCTGCGGTAAACAAAGGCGCCACGCAAATGATGAAGTGGGCGGTGAAGCACGATCTTTTGATGGTCACCGGTGGCGACATGTTCGGCCCGGATTTGCCGCGCCAGGCGGACAACATCATCTGGTTCCACGACAAGATTGCCAATAGTCCGTTTCTTGCCCTGAAGACAGCCACATCGAATGCCGGAGAAATTTTGTCCTGGAGTGGCGGCATGAACCCCTACAAGGACGGTACCATTGGCACAATCGTTGAAGGCGGTTATGCGGACATCATCCTCGTTAACGGCAACCCCTTGGAAGACATCAACGCCATCAAGAGGGACAAGGTGGATTTCGTGATGAAGGACGGCCTTGTCTACAAGAACTGGCTGCCTGATGAAGCTGCTCCCCATTTCCGCCCGCCAGGGCCGAAGCAGGGCGAGTATGTCGGCAATAACTAAGTACCAGTTAGCTGAGAACGGCATCCAGAAACGAGAGGTTCTAAGAACACAACCAAATTCAGGGAGGGTTCGGGAATGAACAGACGGGGATTTCTGCTGGGCTTTGTTTCCGCAGCTGCGCTCTTGGGCACGCGAAGCGATGAAGCCCTGGCGCAGGCGGTGGAGTGTTATAATGCCAATGGTGCGCCTGTGGCCTGCCCGCCATATGGTGTGCCGCTGCCCCTTGGCATTGTCCGCCGCGCCATCCGCCGTGGCCACCGCAGGCGCGTGGTGCGCCGGGTGCGCCGCCGGCGCAGAAGACGCAGGCGCAGGAGGAGGTAATTGTCCAATGCGATATCTCAATGATCACTCCGGAGCCAAGTCCATGAAGAACGTCCTCACCTCACTGTGCGCAGGCGCTGCACTGTTGGCCACCGCGCAGGCCGGTTTTGCCGCGGATGAACCTTCCGGCAATCCGATAGTTGTCCTGAAGAAAATGTCGGACAGCCTTGCCTCAAAACCGGCAATCTCACTCACCGTTGATGCAGTCTATGATGAGAAATTCGAGAAGACATATATTAAGTCTCTTGTCTCGTACAAAATTGATCTCATCCGCCCGTCGACGCTTTACTTTGATGCAAAGTTCGATGACGGCGAGCACTGGCTGGGCGATTTCGACGGCAAGCGCGTGCGCCTCTATGTGCCTGCAGAAAAGGAATATTCCGAAATCCCGTTCGAGGGCTCGCTGGACGAGTTCATCGATTATGCGGACGACAACGGCATCACCCGCACGCCACTGAACGATTTTCTGCGCTCGAATTTCTTCGAGGCGGTAGATCCCCACATCAATGAGGCAACCCTCATCGACGGGTATGTCAATCCGGACGATGCGAACACCAAAATCAGCCACATGCTTTTCGACAGTCCCGGCACAACCTGGCAGCTCTGGGTGAAACATGGCAAGGACACCCTGCCGGACATGTTCAACGCAACCTATTCAACCGTTCTTGGACGGCCCGAATATGCAGTGAAGTTCAAGAGTTGGGGGTTTGACGGCAAGGCGGACGGCTTGGCTGAGAAGTACGCTATTCCGCAATCCCTGGATGGCTGGACCAAAGTGGAGTTCGAAAACCCGATTATCATGCAATAGCCATCTGGCCAACAGGTGAGCGATTTGCAAGACTTTAGCGCAAGGCGCAACTGGGCTGGGAAATGCGCGTTTTGACACCGGCAGCTTACCAGTCCGTTTCCTTTTTGGCCCGATCTCAAATAGGGGATGTTGGCTCATGTCCGAACGCTCGATTTTACGCATAGTGCAGCAGGCATTTGTTCTCGCGGTTATGCTCGCCTGCCTGACTTTGTTTCCCGTAAGTTCTCTGGCGCAAACAGATGAACAACCGCAAGAGGCCTCAGAAGCGTCTGAAGCAAATGCCGAACCTGCAGACGCCCCCAAGATTGCCCTGCCTGATAAGTCTCTCAGCGAAGAAGAGTTCGCATTGCGGCTTGTGCACTTCACCAGAGCTGAGCTCGCCGAGGCAGCTAAGCAGTGGATTAATGTCACCCAGCAACAGACCAAGCATGCAGCTGACATAAACATTGCTCTTTTCACCGCTGAAGGGCCGACGGCTGAACGTCTGCGCGCTGACCTTGCCAAGGCGCTTGATGAGCGCAACCGGCTTTTTGACAAGCTCGATCTCATCTTGAATGAATGGGAAGCCAAGGGCGGCAAGCCGGACGATATTGCCGAGTACCGCAAGTATAAAGAAGCGGTTGTCCGTAGTGAGCTGAAGGCAACCGACCCCAAAACCGTCGCCAAATGGGGCCTGCAGTGGCTGACATCCTCAGAAGGGGGCGGGCGCATCGGTTTGCGGCTCTTATCCCTTGTGGCGATGATTTTCCTGGCTTTCTTCTTGGCGCGGATTTTCACGGCGCTTATTGGCCGCAGCCTGCGCCGGGTACCGCAAATGTCGAACCTGCTCAGGGATTTCATCTCAAAAATGGCCTATTGGTTGCTGGTTGGGGTTGGCGTTGTCATTGCCCTCACCATCTTCGGCATCGATATGACGCCCATTCTGGCGGTGTTCGGCGGCGCCAGCTTCATTCTCGGTTTTGCCATGCAATCGACCCTGTCGAACCTGGCAAGCGGCCTTTTGCTGATGGTCACCAAACCGTTTGACGTTGGCGATATGGTTGATGCCGCCGGCGTTTCCGGCACCGTCAAGAATGTAAGCATTGTCTCGACTACAATCGTCACTCTCGACAACAAGGTCATTGTTGTTCCCAACACCCAGGTTTGGGACAGTGTCATCACCAATGTGAACGCAAGCGATATCCGCCGCGTCGATCTCACTTTCGGCATTGCCTATGATGACGATATTGAATTGGCGCGCCGCTCGATGATGGAAGTGCTCAACGCCAATCCCAGGGTGTTGAAGGAACCCGCCCCGGTTATCGGTGTGAGCGAGCTTGCAGATTCTTCCGTCAATCTCATTTGCTTCCCGTGGGTGAAAACCGAGGACTATTGGGAAGTGCTCTGGGAGCTGCAGCAGAAGGTGAAGGAGCGCTTTGATGAGGTCGGCCTTTCCATCCCGTTCCCGCAGCGCGATGTGCACGTGCACCGGGCGGTTGAGGATTTGAGCGGGGAGGCAAAATCCTGAGCGCGCGAACGCGAACTGCCGCGCGTGAAATAGACTCAAAAAAACTTATCCCCGCTATTCCGGGTGCCCCTATAGTGCCTTCACCGCCTGCCGCATAAGGAAGCGTGCTCGAGACCGTCTTGAACATGTGGGCAGGCGGGTGGCGTCCCGAAGTGTCCGGCTGAACGGAGCCGACCTAACCGGGCGCAGCTGTGCCAGACCGCCTCCCCGCCTGGGGAAGCTGCCTGAGTGCTAGCTCAGCACCATCTGCTTGCGTGCAAGCCAAGGTGCTGACCTCCGGGGCTTCGGCTCCGGCGGCGGGCAAATTCGTTTCGATTGCCTGGTGAAGACGCTGGCCAGCGTTGTTTGAGCCGATAGGCAAGACAACATGTGTCGGGCCCCGTTAAACGGGTTCGTTAAGTCGCCACATGCAGGCCGGTGACGGCTGCAACTACTTAGCATCGGATCGCAGTTCTCATCGGCCTGCATTTCCATTGTTTGAGCTCGCGGCA
>JBPCVY010000207.1:0-2647 GCA_051010055.1 Hyphomicrobiales bacterium
CTTTCTCTGACGATGGGCGTCGTGATCCGGATTTCTGTCTCATCTTCACTCCTTGGGGTTACGATGAGCCGGAAATCCTCCCTTATGCAATCCTACAATTCTGTCCCATAGGCGCTGACGTCACACAGCTGGGCCTATGGCGAAGCATACCTGTACCGCTGGGGACCTGATCCAGATCAAGCCCTCCAGCTAGGCTGGACCGCTACGGAGAAGTTCTTTGAAATAGACTCCAATGATCCGCGGGCTCACATGTCTCGGGGGCTAATTCAACATTTCCGGTGCAATTACGACAGTGCGCTGGACGATTTCCATCGCGCCTTCGAGCTCAATCCAAACTATGCCTTGAACCTTTTCACGATGGCTTGGTGTGAGTCGTTGACCGGCTTTGCAAAAGAGGCACGCGAACATGCTTCACTGGGGTTGCGATTAAGCCCGCGCGACAATGAAGTTTGGCTTGGAGTTGCATACTTGGCGCTGGCTCAGGCTGGCTTCGCGGATGGCGATTTCGAGGAAACCCGCAAATGGGCAGCTTTGGCAATTCAGAAACATCCGCGTGCTCCAATCCGACGTGCCCTCATGATTGCCTGTTGTATACACGAAGGGGACGCTGGGGCTGCAAGAGAACATGTTGAGTTTCTGAATTCATTCGCCCCGGCGTTCATTTCAAGCGTTTTGCAGGGCGATGTAGTCTTTTTTAAATCGCAGGAACACAATGCTCTTCTGGCTGAAGGTCTGAGCAAGGCCGTTCAGTAAGGCCCGTTTGTAGAATTTTTGTTGCCTATTGCCACCAAGCAGACATTTCCAGCATTTAACTGTAACGGACACTGAGCGGACTCGTAACACCTGCACTGAGTGGGTATGTTTTGTTGCTGTTAGCAGGTTGACAACAGAGGATGGGAAAGTATGGCGGGCGTGCTGGTTGTGACGGGCTCAAGTCGGGGGATTGGCGCAGCTGTTGCACGGCTTGCAGCGGGACGCGGTTGGTCGGTTTGCATAAACTCTTCAAGCTCCCGCGAGATGGCTGAAAATGTCGCTGCTGATATTTGCACGAAAGGGGGCCAAGCAATAGCTGCAGTCGCGGATATCTCTTCTCCAAGCGAAGTCGGCGCAATGTTCCGGAAGATTCGAAATGAGCTCGGTCCGGTGACTGGTTTGGTCAACAACGCCGCGACGGAAGGGAGCCAGGGCAGGATTGAAGAGATGGACCCCGATGCGACGAGGCGGATGTTTGAAATCAATGTTTTTGGTCAGTTTGTCTGCACGCAGGCAGCCGTGAAGCAAATGTCTACACGTCTTGGCGGCTCGGGTGGAGCCATCGTGAATGTATCATCTGCGGCTTCGCGACATGGTGGGAGCGGGCATTATGTCGACTACGCGGCATCCAAAGCAGCGATCGACACAATGACTTACGGTCACGCGGTTGAACAAGCCAATGCTGGAATCCGCATCAATTGTGTCCGGCCTGGCACCGTCTGGACTGAAATGAACCGGCAATACATGGAAAAGGACCCAGAGTACGCAGATCGAATTATCGGGAAGACTCCTCTAGGACGAGCAGCTGAGGAAGATGAAATGGTTAACGCAATTTTGTGGCTCCTTTCCGATGAGGCGTCTTATGTAACCGGTGCAATCCTTGATGTATCAGGCGGAATGGTTGCTCCCTGACCGGCACCAAAAAGTTTTAGCATTATTTTGCGTCGACTGAATGTCCGTTGCTGGCACTAAGCAGACATTCAAACTTTTCCGTGGGAAGTCTGTTGTTCCACCTAAAGCGGACATCATATCCGATGGCGAAGTTGGTATTGTTCAAAACTAAGCCTAATCTTTGATTTCACCGAGCAGCGCTTTGATGGTTGCGTGCAACAGCGCAAGGGGCACGGTGGGTGCGCTTGCTTCAACACGTGCGCCATCGGTCCCATTGGACGAGGTGGGTTGGTTGAGAGATGCGTATGGCATTATCCCGCGTACACCATACCCAACATGCCAGTGCCAGCCTGGCAGCGCCTCACCAATAAGCTCAATACATGCATCAACTGACGAAGTGTAGTTTTGGGGGGGGGGCTTTACATCTTTGGCCTGACCGAAAGTTCCATAAATGGCGCGGTCAAGGTGTGCATCGCTACCTGTTGCGCGCGTAATTTTCTCTTCAAGGCGTTTTAAACTGGTGGCGGCGCTATTCATGCAAAACTAAGCAGCTCGGGCCGCAATAAAATTATACTGCCAAGAACCAACAGCAGAATGCCTCCAACGAGGTGGGAATAGCGCGCGTAGGTGCCGGTGAGCCCAGATACCTGCAGGGCAATCATTGCAGTGACGAAGATGGCTACATCATCCATCATGAACACCACAATATAGAGCGTAATGTAGGCATAGTGGGCTGTCGCCGGCATGTCGTTAAGCGCCAGGATTTGCGTGTAGACGGCTGGAATGCCTGCCGAGCACAAAAGCTCGATAAAATTTACCAAAACCGCCAGCACCATAATGCCGACAACCGAAAGCGCTAATCTTTCCGATTCAACAACCGAGCGGAATGCGTTCATAACTCTTTTGCGCTGTTTTGGATTTGTCACCCGGCAAGCGGCTTCTGGTTTTGTCCAGTACTCCCTAAGGAAAAAAAGCCCTCCGGCCAACGCAAGAAACACAACCG
>JBPCVY010000208.1:0-8869 GCA_051010055.1 Hyphomicrobiales bacterium
CTTTCTCTGACGATGGGCGTCGTGATCCGGATTTCTGTCTCATCTTCACTCCTTGGGGTTACGATGAGCCGGAAATCCTCCCTTATGCAATCCTACAATTCTGTCCCATAGGCGCTGACGTCACACAAGAAGTAATTATTGGCGGAGGGGGTGGGATTCGAACCCACGAGACGGTTTCCCGCCTGCCGGTTTTCAAGACCGGTGCCTTCAACCACTCGGCCACCCCTCCTGGTCGGCTGTTACCGAGATTGGGCTCCAGATAGCGCACTTTGCAGCAAACGTGAAGAGCACAAATGCACTGCTCAGGGCTCATCCAGCGGAATGATTTCTTTTTCCACCTGTTTATAGGGCGAAAAGCCCAATTTCTGGTAAAGCGGCAAGGCAGCTGGGTGATCCAGGGTGCAGGTTTCCACATGAACGCGCTGCGGCTCATGGGACCAGGCGGTTCGAATGGCCTGGGCAAGAAGGTAGCGGCCCAGCCCGAATCCCGTCGCATCGGGAAAAAGACCAAAATAGGCAAGCTCAATATCGGGCATGTTCCGGCAATCGAGCTCAAAGTAACCCGCCGGGCATCCTTCTTTGTAAAGCACGTAGGTTTCGTAGTCTTCGTCTTGAACAACCGCTGCAAGATCTGCATCGCTCACGCGCCGCCGATCAACCCAGACAAAATCTGCCCCCACCGTCTCGTAGAGATAGCGGGTGAAATGGACCTCGGGTTTTTCCGCCCGCATGAGGGCGAGTTTTTGCGCCGGTACCGGCACACGGAGCAGCGGCTCGGCAAACATCTCAAGAAACGTCACGGTTACCGGAATTGGTTCCGGCGCGCCGGATTTGCGCTGCGTTTTGCGTTTCGGCTTTGAAGGCTTGGTTGGACCCTTGCCACCGCCACTTGCGCCGCCACCGCCAATGCGTGTGATTTTGCTCATTTCGAACCTGTTTCAATCGGCATTTCTGTGTCGCTGCCCCAGTCTGTCCAAGAGCCATCATAAAGCACGGTGTCGTGATGGCCTGTCTGCTCAAGCGCCAGGGTTAAAATAGCAGCCGTTACTCCTGAACCACACGTTGTCACGACGGGCTTGCTTACATCTACGCCGGCGCTGGAAAATGCGCTTTCAAGGCTGTCATGGTGCTTAAGCGTGCCATCTCCATTGAGCAACTCAGCATAATGGACATTGAAACTTTCAGGAATGTGCCCTGCCCGAAGGCCCGGGCGCGGTTCATCTTCTGCGCCGGCAAAGCGCCCCGGCGAGCGGGCATCGACAATTTGCCGTTTCCCCTCGCCCGATATGCGCAAAATATCAGCCTTGTCGCGCACCATGGATGATTGCAGGCGCGCTGTGAAATGACGCTCCTGACGCGGGCGCGGGTCACCGAAATCAGTTGGCCTTCCTTCCGCCTTCCATTTCTTGAAACCGCCATCAAGCAGTCGCACATCCTGGTGCCCGAAGACGCGGAACATCCACCAGGCACGGGCCGCTGAAAAAAGCCCTTGGGTGTCATAGACTACAACCCGGTTGCCATCGCCGACACCCATTTTGCGCATGCGCGATGCAAACTTTTCCGGCGGCGGCAGCATATGCGGCAGCTCGGTGTCAGTATCCGATAAATCATCAATGTCAAAGTAGAGTGCACCGGGAATGTGTTCTTCCAGGAACTCTTCCTTGCCGTTTCGGTTTTCCGTTGGCAGATGCCAGCTGGCATCCATAACCACAATGTCGGGAGCATTGAGATGTTCGGCAAGCCATTCAGTTGAAACAAGCCAATCCTGACGCATTATTCCCCTCCTCCCCGGTGAGGCTTTTTTATAGTAACTCAAGCAAATGTAACGCGGACACGGCGGTTTTGCCTGCCCTTTTTCTCAATCTTACTGACAATGACCGGCCCGATTTCCGCAGTTGATTTAACATGAGTGCCACCGCAGGGCTGATAGTCAATCTCGCCATTCTCACCGATCTTAACAAGTCTCACCCTGCCCGATCCCATGGGCGGTTTCACCGCCATTGTGCGGACCAGATCAGGATTTGCCTCAAGCTCTTCATCGCTAATCCAGTCTTCGGAAACCGGATGGTCAGCTTCTATCAGATGATTGAGTTGTTCGGTGAGCTCTTCCTTGTCAAAAATGGCTTCCGGAATGTCGAAATCAAGCCGCCCGGTATCACCGGAGATAGAACCGCCGGTTACCGGAAACGGAATGAGTGAACATAAAAGATGCATGCAGGTGTGCATGCGCATATGGGCATAGCGGGCATCCCAGTCGAGCCTGGCGGTGACATTTGCACCTGTTGCAGGCGCCTCTCCGGCATTGGCGGGCACATGAACGACATCCTTGTTTTCATCAAACACAGCAAGGGCAACCGGAATCTCAACGCCGTCATCGGCCACCAGTGTGCCCTTGTCTCCAGCCTGACCGCCGGAAAGCGCATAGAACACAGTCTTGTCGAGCAGAATGCCGCCGCGCTCATTTACACCCAGTACGGTAGCAGGGCATTCTTTGGCATAAGGATCATCTCGAAACAACATTTCTGTCATCATTCACCTTCTTCTTCAAAGGCCACGGGAAGATTAATCCCCAAGCCGCTCTCAAGCCAATCAGGGCACGGCAACCCTTTCTCTTTCAGGAATTCCGGGTTGAACAGCTTTGACTGATAGCGGGTGCCGTAATCACACAGCACCGTCACTATTGTGTGTCCTGGCCCCATTTCCTTGGCAAGCCTGATGGCGCCGGCAACATTGATGCCGGAAGAGCCACCCAGGCAAAGCCCCTCCTCGCGCAGCAAATCAAAAACAATCGGCAAAGCCTCAGCATCGGGAATTTCGTGAGCGAAATCCACATCAAGGCCCTTTAGGTTCTCGGTTATCCGAACCTGGCCGATGCCTTCCATGATGGATGCGCCATCCACCTTGATTTCACCTTCGGTGTAGTAACTGAAAAGGCCAGCGCCTTCCGGGTCGGTGAGGCCGATTTTGATATCGGGGTTCTTGGCCCGCAAACCTTTCGCGACCCCGGCAAGGGTGCCACCAGAACCAACAGCACAAGAAAAGGCGTCAACTTTACCGTTCGTCTGCTCCCAAATTTCTGGCGCTGTAGTTTCCAGGTGCGCCCTGCGGTTGGCAACATTGTCAAACTGGTTAGCCCAAACCGCACCTTCTGCAATCTGCTTGTTCAGTTCTTCTGCAAGCCGGCCCGAGTAGCGCACAAAATTATTCGGGTTGCGGTAAGGCTTTGCCGGCACTTCCACAAGCTCTGCGCCCATCAGGCGAAGGGTGTCCTTCTTTTCCCGTGTCTGGGTGTCGGGGATAACAATAACCGTTTTGAACCCCAAAGCATTGGCCACGAGCGCAATGCCGATGCCCGTGTTCCCGGCGGTTCCTTCGACTATAACGCCGCCCTTTTTCAAAGCCCCCTTCTCCATCGCATCCTTGACGATATAGAGCGCGGCCCTGTCTTTCACCGACTGGCCGGGGTTAAAGAACTCCGCCTTGCCGAGAATCGTACAGCCGGTTTCCTCCGAAGCGCGCCGCAGTTTAATCAAAGGAGTTTTGCCAATGGTGGCCAGAACGTCGGGTTTTATGGTCATCTAAATTCGTTCACAATTTTTGGAGGTACGGCCTCAACTGCTCTGGTTGCAATATGAAGGCGCAATCGGAATGTGCAATAGCAAGTTAAAGCTTTTTTGTCTGCACCGGTGTTTTACTCACCCACGCAGAACCGATGAGTGCGATGAAAACAATCGCACCTCCAGCGTACTGAGCAGGTTGCAGATGCTGGCCAAGGAACACAGCTGCAACCGAGATGGAGATTATCGGTTCAAGATAGAAGAATGGCGCAACAACTGATGCCGGTCCATGGTGCAGAGAGGCCATTTGCAGTTGGAAGGCAAAGACATAGGTAATGCACACCAGGACAACGGCAAAAATGGCAGTTGAATTTTCCTCAAATGGGCTAAGAAGATCGCTAAATCCAAGGAGCCCATGGACGACGAATATCGCACAGGCAATCGCCGGAATGCTCACCAGATTGGCCCAAAAGGCAGCCGTGTTTGGCCTGACGCCATCTGCAATGTGCCTACCCGTCAAGAATTGTGCGGTCGCACCAAACGCGGCACATACCGCAAGCACCACGCCCCTCCAATCCAAACCGTCAAAGGCAGGCCCCAGCACAATCGCCAGCCCGATCAAAGCAAGCACCGCCAAACCAATCCGGCGGGGGGAAATGCTTTCTCCTTCTAAAAGGGGTGAAACCAAAAGGAGGATAATTGGAAAAGTAAAGAAAATGATGGTAGCAATGCCAACCGGTATGAACGCCACCGCTGACAAGTAACAAAGCGATACGGCGCCCGTGGCAAGACCAAGTAGAAAAACCGGCAACCGGTGATGGTTGGGCACCTGGAAGCTTCTGCCGGTGAGAAAGATGAATAAGCTGGCGAATACTACCATTGTAACAGCGCGCAACAGGCCCGAAGTCAGCACCGGAACGCCATTTTCAAACGCGAGCCGGACGATCGGCGGGTTAAGTCCATAATTCAGGGTCGACAGAAATGCGAAGGTAATCGCCAGAGCGAGATTTGTGCTGGTTTTCGAGGTCACCGACACCGCCAGAAAAGTTAAAAACGAGCCCTAGGTCATGAACTCAAATCAGGGTCAGACTTGTTATGAACTCGCGACCTAATGCGAAATGAAAACGGCAACCGGGCTCTTGTCGATAATGTTCAGAGCGTGTGTACCAAACCGCTCGGTAAAAAGCACCCGTTTAAAGCTGCTGCCTATGCAGATGACATCTGCCTCAACCCTGTCCGTTTCCTCAAGAACAGCTTCAGAACCTACCCCCTCAAGGGCTGCTGTCGTCACTTTGAGGCCGTGGACTTTGCAATAGCCGGCTGCCTTGTTCAGAAGCTCTTCGGGCTCTTCCCCAGATTTTGGTTTGCCCACCGTTACCAGATGCATTGTTGCACCTGGAAAAATGCCGAGTTGGACTAGATGCTTCATCGCTTTCGCTGAATCGAGCGACCCGGAAAGCGCAACAAGAACCTTTGATGCGGAAGAAGGCGCTCCTCTCGGCACCGCCAGCACGGGCCGCACGCCGCTGGAAATCAGTTTAAGGATCAACGAAGAATCTTCTGGCTGATCGACACCGATCATCCACGGGTGCGTACCCAACACAAGTAAATCGTGAAAGCGCCACTCATCCATTCCCGCTTCAAGCATGTCACCTTCTGCGCTGATAGTTGTGAGATCGATTTTCTTCGCCTTTGCCTTTTCTTCAAGTTTTGTAAGCCGCGCCTCAACGAGATTTTCAGCGCGCTCCAGGCGCTTTTCAACCTTTTTTACCTGGTGGCTGTAAACGCCAAGGGTTTTCTGATCCAGCTGCTTCAGCCGCTCAATGTCCTGGATAGCCAACGCGGAAATAGCCGAACCTGTCTTCTTTGCAATGGAAAAGGTTAGCTCCCGTTTGGAACGGTTTTCCGTCCCGCCAGAAATGCCCAACAATATGCGAACACCCATCTGCGAACACGCCCCTCAAATCAAAGTGAAATGTATTGCAATCAATTTAGCGGTAACGTTAAGCTGTTTCAGAGGTTTTTCAAATCCATTTTGTGCCCCACGCTGTATTTGATTTGACGTTACTGATTCCCTACATGTTTTTCATGGGCCCACGCATGAAAACAACAACCCTGTTTCTACTGCTTGCAGCTTCGATCACCAGTTTCTTCTTCACATTGAGTGCAGGTGTAGCTGACAGAGGTGGCCCGATTTGCACCTATGAACGCCGCCAAGCCATGGCAGCGGGCCGCGCCGGCAATAAAAAGCTCGCAGACAAGCTTTGGCTTGAATACCGAAACTGCACACGGGGACGTTAGCGTAAACTGAGAAATTTCAACGATTACGTTCAGATTTATTAGCGATTTCACAATCATTCAAATTCATTTTATTAATTATATTCCATATATTTCTTTATCAAACAAATATTTTACTTGAAATATTCATTGGTTTTACTAAGTTTTACCGATGGCAAAATAACTACATCTCGCATTTGTAACTCTTACGGCAGCGTTAGCGTTTGTATTGGTTGCAGGCTCAAGCAGTGAAGCCCAGCGGGGCGGCGAAGGCGGCCCAATTTGTGGTTGGGAGCGTAGTCAGGCAATGGCCGCCGGGCGCGCTGGCGACAGAGAGCTCGCGGACGTATTGTGGCAGGTTTATTGGGATTGCCTACACGAAAGGTAATCGCGGCCTATCGCATGCTGGACAGGTTGGCGATGAGCAGATCGTTCTTGCGCCTTATCTCGGCAGCAATCTTGTGGGCTAAATCCTGATCGGCTTCGGGATACATGAGAGCAGCATCCACCGCTCTGTGCTGGCCTTCCAAGAGCCCACGGATGACGGCCTTTTCAACAATCTCGCGCACCTGTTCGGCTTGCTCCTTCGTAAGGTGAGGATCCAGCAAATTGTTAATCAATTGAGTGGCCTCGTCACTGATCTCGCGCAGATTTTTCATTGTTCCCTCCCATGCCCCCTGTCAGGCAAACTTATTATAGAAACGGCATGCGTCGATTAGCAAACGATTATAAGTGCCCGCCTCAGGTAAGGCCTTTCAGCAAATACCCGACATAGAACGCTGCACCCGCTGCGAGCATTCCAATAACGAGCGTTTCAATGCCTGAGCGCCACCACGGCGCCAGCGACCAATTGCTTTTGATTGCGCCAATGAGAAAGAAGACCATTGCAGTCATGAAAACCGACACAGCGAACGGCGCCGTCAGATCAGTAAAAAATGGCAGCAAGGGCACTGCACCACAGACGATGAATGCGCTGAAAGTCGCCAGCGCCGATTTCATGGGCGAGCGCGGCGTGAGCGACTTGCCATACTCTTCTGTGAGCATTGTGTTTATCCACGTTTCCTCGTTGGCCGCGATTGCCTCAAGCGCTTCTTCCATGGCGTGGCCCTTCAGCCCTTTGGACTGCAGAATTTGCCGCAGTTCTTCGCGTTCGCCATCGGGGGCCAATTTTATGTGCCGCCTTTCGATTTCCCGCAGGCGCTCGAGATCATCCAGCTCGGTTTTGGTGCCGCTATAGTTGCTGGCAGCCATTGAAAACCCGTCGGCCAAGAGGTTTGCCAATCCGAGAATGATGATGATGGCGGATGAAAGTTGAGCGCCGATTACCCCGGCAACTATGGCAAAAGTGGTGACGGCCCCATCAATACCGCCATAAATCCAGTCGCGCAGATAGTTTGGCGTTGCCCCCTTTGCCAACCGTTCGCGAATGGCAGAAGTAGAATGGTCATGTTCGAGGGTCATTTTGTAATCCTCCAATTTCTGGCAGCAACCGCCTAAGGGATGAGAACTGCGGCTCCGGTGAGTTCTCCATCCCGCAAGGTGCGCAATGCCTCGTTTGCCTCACTGAGGGGATATTCCGTGATGTGGGTTTGCACCGGAACCTTTGAGGCCAGCTCTAGAAACTCTACTGCATCAGCCCGGGTGAGATTGGCGACTGAGCGCACAACCCTCTCCCCCCATAGGATATGGTAGGGAAAAGATGGAATATCGGACATGTGGATACCGGCGCACACCACTACCCCGCCTTTGCGCACTGTTCTAAGGCTTGCCGGCACCAGTGAGCCCACCGGCGCAAAAATGATTGCCGCATGTAATGTTTCAGGCCCCGGCTCGTCTGACCCACCTACCCATATTGCGCCAAGTTTGCGCGCAAATTGGGCAGCCTGCTCGTCGCCGGGCCTGGTGTACGCATAAACCTCCCCGCCCAGGTGAACCGCCACCAGGGCAATGATGTGGGAGGAGGCGCCAAATCCGTAGATGCCAAGCTTTTGCGCGTTCCCCGCCATCTTGAGTGAGCGGTAGCCAATTAGTCCGGCGCACAGCAAGGGCGGGGCATGAGCATCGGAGAGCCCCTCGTGCAGATGAAAACAGAATCGGGCATCTGCAATCGTCTTTTCCGCATATCCGCCATTTATCTGATAACCGGTAAAACGGGCCTCATCGCACAGGTTTTCTGAGTTTGCCGCACAGAAGGAGCAGCTTCCGCACGTGTAACCGAGCCAGGGCACCCCTACCCTGTCGCCCGGCTTAAAGCCTGAAACCCCTTCCCCCACCTCCTCAACCACACCCACAATTTCATGACCGGGAATTATCGGCAGGGTTGGTTCTGTTAAATCGCCGTCGACCACATGAAGATCGGTGCGGCACACCCCGCATGCCATCACCGAAACCATAATCTCGCCAGGACCAGGCTCAAGGGTTCGCACATTTTCGAGCACCAGCGGTGCGCCGGGTTTATGAAGAACCATTGCTTTCATGTCCGGTTTCCCATGCAGTTGGCACTTCGCTAGACTAACAGTCCGCCGGGCCTCCCCGTTGATTTACATCAAAGCTGGCCTTCGCACGAACGAACACACTGCAAGGGACAATGGAAACTCAACCCGAAACCTCGCAAGAACCCGAACTGCGCCGCGCGCTGAGCCTTCCCTTGCTCGTTCTTTATGGATTAGGTGTCACAATCGGCGCCGGCATCTATGTGCTTATCGGCGCCACCGCCGGCAGGGCCGGAGTGCACGCACCTTTCGCGTTCGTTGTTGCTGCTTTGGTGATGGTATTCAGCGCATCATCCTTTGCAGAACTTTCGGGCCGCTACCCGGTTAGCGCCGGGGAAGCAGCATATGTAAGGCATGGGTTTGATTCCCGGTTTTTGTCACTTGTCACAGGCATTCTGGTGATTTTTGCGGGCACCGTATCTTCGGCGGCGATTGCCATTGGAGCTGCAGGATATTTGCTGGATATTGTGGACTTCCCAAGTTGGGTGATTGTTGCAACGGTGATTATCGTTCTGGGTGTGGTGGCCGTTTGGGGAATAATGG
>JBPCVY010000209.1:0-6099 GCA_051010055.1 Hyphomicrobiales bacterium
TGATTGTTGCCTGGGCAGCGCTGGAAAGTATGGCGGCGCGCCTGGTGACGGAAGTTGCCACGGATGCGGAAATCGCCTCATTGCGTGAAATGGTGACTTCGTTCGAAGGCGGTAATCCGAGCGCCCAATTGGATGAGTACTCTGAAGCAAATATCGCGTTTCATCAGACCATATTGAAGCTGTCGCGTTCCGAGCAGCTTTTTGAAATGGCCAACAAACTGTTCATGCATGTGCGCGCCATCCGCGCAAGAACCATTTCGGAAGGTGACCGCATCCAAAGATCTGTCGTCGATCACACCCAAATCATCGAAGCGCTGGAGGCGCGCGATACAGATCTCGCCGAGCGGCTGGTTCGTGAACACACATTTAATCTTCGCGCCCATGTGGCCGAAAATTTTCATCTCAAATAGCACGTTTGTGCACGCAAAATTCTGGGAAGGCGCAAAATGTCTACATTGGCAGCACAACAAACTCTCAACGAGCTGGAACCGCAAACCCTGACGGACGGATTTCACCTCGTCATTGACGCGCTGAAGCTGAATGGCATCAACACGATTTATAACGTGCCGGGCATACCAATTACCGACTTGGGCCGGATAGCCCAGGCCGAAGGCATGCGGGTCATTTCTTTCCGCCATGAACAGCATGCAGGCTATGCCGCATCAATTGCGGGGTTTCTGACCAAAAAGCCGGGCATATGCCTCACGGTGTCCGCACCGGGCTTTTTGAACGGGCTCACAGCGCTGGCCCATGCCACAACAAATTGCTTCCCGATGATCCTGATTTCCGGCTCATCAGAGCGGGAGATTGTTGATTTGCAGCAGGGTGATTATGAGGAGATGGACCAATTGGCTATCGCCAAGCCCCACTGCAAGGCGGCATACCGTGTGCTGCATGCAGAAGACATTGGCATCGGGATAGCGCGCGCGATTCGCGCAGCTGTTTCAGGCCGGCCGGGCGGTGTTTACCTCGATTTGCCCGCCCAGCTGTTTGCCCAGACCATGGACGCTGAACAGGGCGCCAACTCGCTGGTTGAGGTAATCGATGCAGCACCGAGTCAGCTTCCAGGACCTGATGCCGTCCAGAGAGCCCTTGAGGTGCTCAAAGGCGCCCGGCGCCCGTTGATTATTCTTGGCAAGGGTGCAGCTTATGCCCAGGCAGATGATGAAATTCGCACGCTCGTTGAAAAGAGTGGCATTCCTTATCTGCCAATGAGCATGGCAAAGGGGCTTTTGCCGGACACCCATCCGCAATCTGCCGGTGCGGCGCGCTCTCTGGCGTTGAAGGAATCTGATGTTGTGATGCTCATCGGCGCCCGTCTCAATTGGTTGCTTTCCCACGGCAAGGGCAAGACCTGGGGTGAGAAGCCGAAACAGTTCGTTCAGATCGATATTGATCCCAAGGAAATGGATTCAAATGTTGAGATCGGAGCTCCCGTTGTGGGCGATATCGGCTCGTGCGTTGCGGCACTTCTGGATGGCATGGGCAGCGATTGGAAGGCGCCGCCTGAGGAATGGACCGGCGCAATCAGGGACAAGGTGGAAACCAACATCGCCCGCATGGCGCCAAAGCTCCAGAACAACAATATCCCAATGGACTATCACGGTGCGCTGGGCGCGATCCGCAAAATCATCGCCGAAAGGCCCGATGCAATTCTTGTCAATGAAGGGGCCAATACGCTTGATTTTGCCCGCAGCATCATCGACATGCACCGCCCGCGCAAACGTCTCGACGTTGGCACCTGGGGTGTCATGGGAATCGGTATGGGTTATTCCATCGCTGCGGCCATTGAAACCGGCAAGCCCGTGCTCGCAGTGGAAGGCGACAGCGCATTTGGTTTTTCCGGCATGGAGATAGAAACCGTCTGCCGCTACAACCTGCCGGTTTGTATCGTTGTCTTCAACAATAACGGCATTTACCGCGGCACCGACGTAAATCCCACCGGTGGGCCAGATGCGGCGCCTACAGTGTTCGTCAAAGACGCGCGTTATGACCAGATGATGAGCGCATTTGGCGGCGTTGGCATTTACGCAACAACTCCTGATGAACTTAGCCGCGCGGTTAACGAGGCGATGGATTCAGGAAAGCCCACCCTTATTAATGCAGTGATCGATGAAACCGCCGGCACCGAAAGCGGGCGCATCGGCAATCTCAACCCACAAAGCGTGGTGTCCAAGAAATAGCTTATTCAGCTGGGTCGTTTGAACTCTCAACTTGCAGGAAGACAAAATGAAAGCTCTGGAAGGCGTTAAAATCCTCGACTTTACGCATGTGCAGTCCGGCCCGACATGTACACAGCTTCTGGCCTGGTTCGGCGCTGACGTTATCAAAGTCGAGCGTCCCGGCGTTGGCGATGCAACACGCAAACAGCTGGAGGATGTGGAAGGGGCGGACAGCCTCTATTTCACCATGCTCAACCACAATAAGCGCTCAATTACTCTGAACACCAAAAACGAAACCGGCAAACAGGTGCTGGAGCGGCTGGTGAAGGAATGCGATGTGCTGGTGGAAAATTTTGCACCCGGCGCGCTCGACCGCATGGGCTTTTCCTGGGAACGCATCCAGGAGCTAAATCCGCGCATGATCATGGCATCCGTCAAAGGATTTGGTCCGGGTCCCTATGAAGATTGCAAGGTCTATGAGAACGTTGCCCAGTGCGCAGGTGGCGCGGCCTCGACAACCGGATTTTTCGGAAACCTCCCCATGGTGACAGGTGCGCAGATCGGCGACTCGGGTACCGGGCTCCATCTCGCACTTGGCATCGTGACGGCCCTTTTCCAGCGCGAAAAAACCGGCCGTGGCCAGAAAGTGCTGGCGGCGATGCAGGACGGAGTGCTCAATCTTTGCCGGGTGAAATTGCGCGATCAGCAACGGCTCGCAACAGGCCCGCTGACGGAATATTCCCAATTTGGGGAAGGCATACCCTTTGGTGAAACCACGCCGCGGGCGGGCAATGATTCAGGGGGCGGCCAGCCCGGGCGGATCTTGAAATGCAAGGGTTGGGAAACAGATCCGGATGCCTACACCTATTTCATCACCCAGGCTGCAGTTTGGGAGAAAATCTGCGAAGTGATCGGTAAGGAAGAGTGGAAAAACGATCCTGAATTCGCAACTCCAAAGGCCCGTTTGCCGCATCTCAACGAAGTGTTCGATGCCATTGAGCAATGGACTATGACCAAATCTAAATTTGAAGTCATGGACATCTGCAATCCGCTCAACATCCCGGTAGGGCCGATCTTGTCTATGAAGGAGTTGGCCGAAGAACCATCCCTTCGCGAAACCGGCACGGTGGTTAAGGTCGACCACCCCGAACGAGGCCCCTACCTGTCGGTTGGCTGCCCCGTCAAAATGTCGGACAGCGAAGTGGAGGTGGAGCGCTCGCCGCTTCTTGGTGAGCATACGGACGAGATTTTGCTGGATGTGCTTGGTTACTCCGCCGATGAGGTGGCTGAGATAAAAGAAAGCGGCGCGGTTTAGGGCCCGGCCCTTCACCGCGTCAAACGCAAACATTGCAAGGGAGGCAGGCATGCGCATTGTGGTGCACGGACAACAGGCTTTTGGCAAAGCGGTTCTTGAACGCCTGCTGGAGCGCGGGGAAGATGTGGTTGCCGTGTGCACCGCGCCGGACAAGGAAGGACGCCCGGTCGATCCGCTGAAAGAGCTGGCGCTGGAAAAGGGCCTGCCGGTCCACCAGCCCGCTTCTTGGAAAACGCCGGAAGCAGAAGAGCTGATGCGCTCTTTTGATGCTGATGTTTGCATTATGGCCTATGTGCTTTTGTTCGTGCCCTCAACCGTGCTCGATATCCCGAAACACGGCTCTTTCCAGTATCACCCCTCATTGTTGCCCATGCACCGCGGGCCATCGTCAATAAACTGGCCCATAGCCATGGGCGCCACCAAAACCGGCCTCACCATTTTCTGGCCTGATGACGGTTTGGATGAAGGCCCGATTTTGCTGCAAAAAGAGTGTGAAATCGGCCCGGATGAAACGCTGGGCGATGTCTATTTCAAAAAACTCTTTCCCATGGGCGTTGATGCGATGATTGAAGCGCTGGATATGGTGAAGGCCGGCACCGCGCCGAAGATAGTGCAGAACCTTGATGATGGTTCTTACGAATCGTGGTTTGGTAAGAAACAGGCGGAACTGGACTGGTCGAAACCTTCCGGTGAGGTCTACAACACTATCCGTGCGGGAAACCCTCAGCCGGGTGCCTGGACGACTCATAGCGGCACTGAACTGAAGATTTTCGATTCTGCCCCTGCAGAAGGCAGCGGCAAGCCGGGTGAGGTCGTATCTGTGTCAGAGAATGGCGTTACCGTGGCGGCGGGCAATGGCGCGATTTTGATACAACGCGTGCGAGCTGCGGGCGGGCAGAAAGTTCCGGCTGCGGAATATGTAGAAGCGTCCGGTTTAAAGGCGGGCGACATTCTGGGTAACTGATAGGCAGGTGGGCTCACGCCTGCTTCAAACACAAGACGCAGCCTGCGGGAGGAAAACACCATGGCCGTCAAGTCCGACATTGAGATTGCCCGCGAGGCAAAAATGAAGCCGATTGCCGAAATCGGCGAGAAGCTCGATATTCCTGAAGACGCGCTGCTGCAATATGGGCCCCACAAGGCAAAGATCTCATACGATTTCATCAAGTCTTTGACCGACAAGCCTGATGGCAAACTCATTCTGGTGACAGCGGTTACCCCGACCCCCGCAGGCGAAGGCAAAACCACCACCACGGTTGGCCTTGGCGATGGCCTCAACAAAATCGGCAAGCGCGCAACAATCTGTATCCGCGAACCTTCCCTTGGACCGTGTTTCGGCATGAAGGGTGGGGCAGCAGGCGGCGGATATGCCCAGGTCGTGCCCATGGAGGATATCAACCTCCACTTTACCGGCGACTTCCACGCCATCGGCATTGCCCACAACCTGCTTTCGGCCATGGTCGATAACCACATTTACTGGGGCAACAAACTCGGCATCGATACACGCCGGGTCGCGTGGCGCCGGGTGGTCGACATGAACGACCGCGCTCTACGCTCTATCGTCAATTCCCTCGGCGGTGTGGCCAACGGCTTTGCCCGCGAAGATGGCTTTGACATTACTGTAGCCTCGGAAATCATGGCGATTTTCTGCCTCGCCACCGACCTTGACGATCTCACCAACCGTATCGGCAACATCGTTGTCGGCTACACAAGAGAGCGCAATCCGGTAAGGGCAAAAGAGATTAAGGCAGCTCCGGCAATGGCGGTGCTGCTTAAAGACGCGCTGATGCCGAACTTCGTGCAAACCCTGGAAAACAATCCAGCGTTCATCCATGGCGGCCCGTTCGCCAATATTGCCCATGGCTGTAACTCTGTAACCGCCACCAAGACAGCGCTTAAACTTGCTGACTATGTGGTGACCGAGGCAGGCTTCGGGGCCGATCTCGGCGCAGAGAAGTTTTTCGACATCAAATGCCGCAAGGCTGATCTGTCGCCGTCTGCGGTGGTGTTGGTGGCAACTGTGCGCGCGTTGAAAATGCATGGCGGCGTTGCCAAGGACGACCTCGGCAAGGAAAATGTTGCCGCGGTAGAAGCCGGTTGCGCCAACCTTGCCCGCCATATGGAGAACCTGAAGAAGTTCGGCGTTCCGCCGGTGGTGGCCATCAACCAGTTCATCACCGATACCAATGCCGAACTGGACATGGTGCGCAAAACCGCTGAGGGCTTTGGCGCCAAGGCGATCATCGCATCTCACTGGTCAAATGGCGGCGAGGGTACCATTGAGCTGGCTGAACATGTGGCTGAGCTGTGTGATTCAGGCGCTTCTGAGTTCAAACCGCTTTACCCCGATGACATGCCGCTCTTCGATAAGATTTCTACCGTTGCAACGGAAATCTACCGGGCATCGGAAGTCACTGCCGATGCAAAGGTGCGCAATCAGTTGAAAGAATGGGAAGAGGAACGCTACGGCCATTTCCCCATTTGCATGGCGAAAACACAGTACTCCTTCTCCACCGACCCGGCCCTTAAGGGGGCTCCGGAAAACCACAGCCTGAATGTGCGCGAAGTGCGCCTTTCGGCAGGGGCGGAGTTCATCGTTGCGATTACCGGTGACATCATGAC
>JBPCVY010000210.1:0-15080 GCA_051010055.1 Hyphomicrobiales bacterium
ACCGCGGGCGGCAAGATGGATGAGCTCTTCCGTGTCGCATTTGCCGAGGATAAAGAGATACTTGAAGCCATCGAATTGGAGGAGAAAAAGGCCAAAGATCACAGGCCTTTGCGCATTTCCATCGACAAGGGGTCGAATTTATACCGAATCGCCATGGAAAAAATGATAGCAGCAGAGGGATTGTAGTTTGTATGATTTTGACCAAACGAATCTTTAAACCAAAACAAACTGGGAGAACGTCCGATGATGTTTAAAACGAAAGCAACTATTGCCTTTGCCGCCGCCGCGCTGGTGGCCGGAAGCGCTGCTTCCTGGGCTGCCGACACCATCAAAATCGGTGACATTAACAGCTACAAGCGTCTGCCGGCTCACACCATACCCTACAAGCATGGCGTCGACCTTGCCGTTGAACAGATCAATGCTGCCGGCGGTGTTCTGGGCAAGAAGCTCGAAATCGTCTCACGCGATGATCAGGGCAAGCCTGGTGAAGCGGTGAAAATTGCCGAGGAACTGTTTACACGCGATGGCGTGGTCATGATTTCCGGTTCCCTGTTTAGCCATATCGGCCTCGCGCTCACCTCTTATGCCGGTGAGAAAAAGCGACTTTATCTTGCAGCTGAACCGCTTGCCGATGCTCTCGTCTGGGCCAAGGGCAACCGCTATACCTTCCGCCTGCGCCCTTCCACCTACATGCAGGCTGCAATGCTGGCCAAGCAGGCTGCTGCCAGTGGCGCCACCAAGTGGGCAACCATTGCGCCGAACTATGCTTACGGCAAGGACGCTGTAGCCTCTTTCAAGAAGATATTGAAGCAGCTCAAGCCTGATGTTGAGTTCGTTGCTGAGCAATGGCCGGGCCTGTTCAAGATCGATGCTGCTGCTGAAGTGCAGGCCATCGAAGCTTCCAAGCCGGACGCAATCTATAACGTCACCTTTGGCGGCGATCTTGCCAAATTCGTGCGTGAAGGCTCAACCCGCGGTCTGTTTGAAAACCGCACCGTGTTTGGCCTGTTGACCGGTGAGCCGGAATATCTCGACCCGCTCAAGGACGAAGCGCCGAAGGGTTGGATTGTCACCGGCTATCCCTGGTACGACATTAAGGACGAAGCACACAAAAAGTTCGTTGCGGACTATCAGAAGCGCTGGGACGACTATCCGCGCATCGGTTCGATTGTTGGCTACAACACCATGCTTTCAATTGCTGCGGCTTTGAAAAAGGCCGGCTCAACCGACACCGAAAAACTTGTCGATGCCTTCAAGGGCCTGGAACTCGATACACCGGTTGGCAAAGTCACCTACCGCGCCATCGACCACCAGTCCACAATGGGCGCTTATGTTGGCAAGACCGACATCAAGGACGGCAAAGGCATTATGGTTGACTGGACTTATGAAGAAGGCGCCAACTATCTGCCTTCTGATGAAGAAGTCAAAAAACTGCGTCCGGCTGCCAACTGACCGGACTGTCTGAACACCTTCTCCCGGCGCACCGGTTGTGCCGGGAGACCTGATTTTGAATTACGGGGCGCGGGGGGCGAATGAGCTTTTTTGTTGCACAGCTATTGGCTGGCCTGGCCAATGCCGCCGCGCTGTTTCTGGTTGCCTCCGGCCTTACCCTCATTTTCGGGGTGACTCGGATTGTCAATTTCGCCCACGGCTCTTTCTACATGCTTGGCGCCTACATCGCCTATTCGGCCATGCAGGTTTTGCCCGGCGGTTTCGGCTTCTGGACATCGATACTCATCGGCGCGGTAGGCGTTGGCATTATTGGCGTTATCGTTGAGCTTTTGGTTCTGCGCCCGGTTTACAGAGCGCCCGAACTTTTCCAGCTGGTGGCAACATTCGGCGTCATCCTCATCATCCAAGACCTTGCTCTTCTGGTATGGGGGGCAGAAGATTTGCTGGGCCCCAGAGCACCTGGCCTGAAAGGTGTGGTGCGCATCATGGGCGAGCCGGTGCCTGCCTATGACCTTGTATTAATTGGTATAACGCCCTTTGTGTTGTTTGCGCTCTGGTATTTGATAACCCGCACCAGGGTGGGCGTTCTGGTGCGCGCGGCCACTCAAGACAGGGAAATGGTTGGCGCGCTTGGGGTGAACCAGGCATGGCTTTTCACCGGCGTTTTCTTCCTCGGCTCAATGCTGGCAGGGCTTGGCGGCGCGCTGCAATTGCCCAAGGGCGGTGCGGACCTGTTGATGGATTTCAACATTCTGGCCGCAATTTTCGTGGTGGTTGTTATCGGCGGCATGGGCTCGCTGCCAGGCGCTTTTATTGCGGCGGTGCTGATTTCCGTTTTGAATGTTTTCGGCGTGCGCCTGATACCTGAAAGCACCCTGGTGCTGATGTATGTGGTAATGGCAATTGTGCTGATTGTCCGCCCCTGGGGCTTGTTGGGGCGCGAGGAGGCTGCCGGGGAACACGGCCAGGTTGGCGAACCGGAAAAACCAATAAAACCGTTCGACTGGCGCGGCCGCGCCGTAGTGGGTGTTCTGCTCGCCGGGCTTTGTTTGCTGCCGCTGTTCGGCCAGACGTTTCTGACGGTGATTGCCACCGACATCATCATCGCCGTCCTGTTTGCAGTGTCGTTGCACTTTATGCTGGGGCTTGGCGGGCTGGTTTCCTTCGGCCATGCAGCGTTCTTCGGCGGCGGCGCCTATGCGGCGGCCCTTTCGGTGCATTACGCTGATACGCCCATGGAGCTTGCCCTTATTCTTGCCCCGCTTGGTGCGGGACTGCTGGCCTTCATCATTGGCTGGTTCTGTATCCGCCTTACCGGTGTTTACTTCGCCATGCTCACCCTTGCCTTTGCGCAACTGGCTTGGTCGGTTGCTTTCCAGTGGGGCGAGGTAACCGGTGGCGATGACGGCATTCTCAATATCTGGCCGTCGGCCTGGGCGAACGGGCCGATTATCTATTATTACCTCACCCTCGTTATTGGCGTGGGCGGGGTGTTGCTGATGCGCCATGCCGCCCATTCACCCTTTGGGTATGCGCTGCGCGCCTCGCGCGATTCCCTTTTGCGCGCGGAGGCCACCGGCATCAACTCCCGCATGATTCAATGGGCAGCGATTGCCTTTTCAGGGGCCATGGCGGGGCTTGCCGGCGGACTGTTCGTATTTGCCAAGGGCTCGATTTTTCCCACCGAGCTTGAAATCGCAAAATCGTTCGATGCCCTGATTATGGTGTTCCTTGGCGGTGTGAAGTCCCTCTCAGGCCCGATTGCCGGTGCAACTGCTCTCAGCTCTATGCAGGAAGTGCTGACGAGGTTTGAATATTGGCGTCTGCTGCTGGGCCTCATGATTATCGCCATTGTTATCCTGGCCCCTGACGGCATTGCAGGGTTTGCAAGCCGCATGTGGGCGCGCCTTGGCCTTTCTCAGAACGGAGAGGAGAAGCGTTCATGACGCCGGTTCTCGACGTTCTCAATCTTTCAAAAGCCTTCGGCGGCCTGAAGGCGGTGAACGATGTGAGCTTTTCGCTCAACAAGGGCGAACTTTTGGCGCTCATCGGGCCCAATGGCGCAGGCAAGACAACATGCTTCAACATGCTGATGGGCCAGCTGAAACCAGACAGCGGAGCGATAATGCTCGATGGACGCAACATTACCGGGCGCCCGCCGCGCAAAATCTGGCGCCAGGGGGTAGGCCGCACCTTCCAGATTACCGCCACCTACCGTTCTATGACGGTGGTGGAAAACGTCCAAATGGCGCTTATTTCCCACAAGCGCCGGCTATATTCCATGCGCACCCGCGCGCGCATTCTTTTCCATAATGAAGCCATGGTGCTCTTGGAACTGGTGGGCCTTGAGGCGCAGGCAGAACGCCCAGCTGCTGTTCTCGCCTATGGGGATTTGAAGCGCCTGGAACTTGCCATTGCGCTGGCCAACGAGCCCTCCCTTTTGCTGATGGATGAACCCACCGCCGGCATGGCCCCCAGCGAACGGGTGGCGCTGATGCAGCTCACCGCTGACATTGTCAACAGCCGCGAGGTGTCTGTGCTCTTTACCGAGCATGATATGGACGTGGTTTTCGCCCATGCCCACAGGCTCATGGTGCTGAACCGGGGCGAGCTGATTGCCGAAGGCTCCGTCGACGATGTGCGCAACAATCCGCACGTGCAGGAGGTTTACCTCGGCGGCGGCACAACCTTTGAGACGGGCGGTGACGGCGATGCTTGAGCTTTCCACCGTCAATTCCTTTTATGGCAAGGCCCACATTCTGCACGATTTGACGTTCGCCGTGGGCGAGGGCGAGGTGGTGGCGCTCTTGGGCCGCAACGGGGCCGGCAAGTCCACCACCATGAAGTCCATCATGCAGCTGGTGCGCCCGGAGGCTGGCTCCATAAAATTCATGAACCGGGAGCTCACCGGCTGGCCCTCTTACAAGGTGGCGCGGGAGGGGCTTGGCTATGTGCCCGAAGACCGGCGCATATTCACCTCGCTTACGGTATTGGAGAACCTGGAAGTGGGCCGCCAGCCGGCCCGCGCCGGGGTGCCGGAATGGGATGTTGAAGACCTTTTCGACCTGTTTCCAAACCTTGCAGAGCGGCGCGGCAACCGCGGCAAGGCCCTTTCCGGCGGCGAGCAGCAAATGCTCACCATTGCCCGCACCCTTATGGGCAACCCGCAGCTTTTGCTGCTTGATGAGCCTTCTGAAGGCATTGCCCCGGTGATTGTGGAGCAGATGGCCCAAACCATATTGAAGCTGAAAGAGCAGGGGCTGACGGTGCTTTTATCGGAACAGAATCTGCATTTTGCCCGCCTCGTGGCCGACCGGGCCGTGATTATTGAAAGCGGCACCTTGAAATTCGACGGCACTTTCGCCGAACTTGAAGCCCAACCGGACATCAGAGACGCGTATCTCTCGGTTTAGGGGGGAATACCCTCGGACTCACTTGGTGGGAAACCGGCCGAGCAAACCTACCATTCCTGCTCCGATTACCCCACCACCTCCGGAAGTGTTTCTGCAGGGGGTGTGTTGCGGGAGCGATCAGAGCGCACCAGCCCGTCGATAATTGTCATGCCCACGCCGGGCAGGTTGCCCTGGTGGATGCTTTCCAGAATATCCTTGCCGGGGGCGTGCTGGGCCTTGTCTATCAATATGAAATCGGCCGCGCGGCCTTCCTCGATCATGCCGCAGTCCAGCTCGCGCATGCGCGCCGTGTTGCCTGTGGCAAAGCAAAATACGGTTTCCGCCGGTATGTCGCCAAGGCTTGAGAGCATGGCAATCATGCGCAATATGCCAAGCGGCTGAACGCCCGAGCCCGCCGGGGCATCGGTGCCGAGAATAACCCGTTCGGGCTGGTTCAGCTCAAACGCCGTGCGCACGGCCAGAAGGGCAGCGCGCTCATTGCCATTATGGACGACCTCAATGCCGCGCTGGCAATTCTCGCACAGGCACACAATCTGGTCGTCTGGCAGGGCCGTGTGGCCGCCATTTATGTGCCCGATAATGTCTGCATCGGCCTCCAGAACCACATCCTTGTCGATAAGGCCGGAACCTGGAATGGAAGGCCCGCCGGTGTGAATGGTGCTCTGGATGCCATATTTGCGCGCCCAGGCCACCATTTTCTGCGCTGTTTCGCCGGCCTTTACCGAGCCAAGACCCACCTCGCCCAGGAGTTTCACCCCGGCGTCTGCCAAATCCTTGAAGTCTTCTTCCACCATGCCCTCTTCGATAACCGGCGCGCCGGCCAGCATTTTCACGCCGGAGGGGCGGAAATTCTCATACCAGCGCTGGGAGGCAATGGCCAAAGCCTTCAGGCCCACAATGTCTTTCGGCCTGCCGGGCATGTGCACTTCGCCGGCTGAAATCATGCACGTCACGCCGCCATGAAGGCAGGAATCAATCCAGTGAAGCTGCTGCTGGCGCGGGGTGTAGTCGCCAATAACCGGGTGCACGTGACTGTCAATAAGGCCCGGGGAAACGGTTATGCCCTTGGCGTCCACCACCGTTGCCGCTTTGCCCGTATCAAGGTCCTTTTCCTTGCCAATGGCGGTGATGATGCCATCCACGGCGACAATGCAGTCGCCATCCAGAATGGGCTGCTCAAGCTTGCCCGACAAAATGAGACCGATATTTTTGACAACCAGCTTGCCCGCGCTCATAGGTTCGACCTCTCCCAAGTGACCTAAACTCATTTGCATGCTAACAATATTTTCATGGGAATCAAACGCGCGCACGAGAGCATCAGGATCGACTACCAGCTGGCAGAGCAAATCGGCCATATACTGCGCCGCGCTTCCCAGCGGCACACGGCCATATTCGCCTCCCACATGCCCACCGGGCTGACGCCCACACGGTTTGCCGCCCTAGCCATGCTTTTGGAAATGGGCCCGCTTTCGCAAAATGCGCTCGGGCGCCACACCGCCATGGATATCGCCACAATAAAGGGTGTGGTGGACAGGCTGGCGGCTAAGGGGCTGGTCTCGGTGGGGCCGGACCCGCATGATGCCCGCCGCAACCTCATTGAGTTGACGAAGGAAGGCAGGGCGCTATTGGGCGAGGCCATACCGTGCGGGCAGAAAATCTCAGAAGAAACTGTGGAACCGCTGAACGCGAAAGAGCGTGCGCAGCTATTAAAACTGCTGCAGAAAATCACCTGAAAGGTGATTGGCCTAAAGCGCTTTCTTCAGGTGATAGGATTTTGGCCGCGTGAGGTTCTGGAACCCGATTACGGAGAGCGCACCGCCCCGTCCGGTGTTCTTGCAGCCCGTCCAGCAAAGGGCCGGGTCAAGATAGTCCGCCCGGTTCATGAACACCGTGCCGGTTTCTATTCTCGCGCCAACGTCTGCCGCCCGCCCGGCATCGTTCGTCCATAAAGATGCGGTAAGGCCGAACTCGCTGTCGTTCATGAGCGATATTGCTTCCTCATCACCGGAGATTTTCATGATGCCGACCACCGGGCCGAAGCTTTCATCACGCATCACCCGCATGCCATGGTTCACATTGGTGAGGATTTGCGGGGCAAGGTAGGTGCCGCCATCATCTTCGGGGAAAAGCTTTCCATCGATCAACGCTGTGGCGCCGGCGGCAATAGCCTCGGAGGTTTGCATGCGCACCTCTTCGGCAAAACGCACATTGGCCATTGGCCCAAGGGTTGTTTCTTCTTCAAGCGGGTTGCCCAGCTTGTAGCCGGAAACAATGGCTGCTGCTTTTTCAACAAACTCATCAAAAAGCGCTTCGGTCACACAGATGCGTTCAATTGCGCAGCAGCATTGGCCGGAATTGAACATGGCGCCATCAATCAAGGTATCGGCTGCTGCGTTAACATCAGCATCTTCCATCACATAGCCGGGGTCCTTGCCGCCAAGCTCCAGGCCCACACCGGTGAAAGTGCCAGCGGCAGCGCGTTCCATGACCTTGCCGCCGCCTACCGAACCGGTGAAGTTGACGAAATCAAACGCCCCGCCGGAAATGAGCGCCTCGGTTGTGGCATGGTCGAGAAACATGTTGACGAAAACAGCTTCCGGCACGCCAGCTTCTGTGAAGGCGCGAACCATGCGCTCACCGGCAAGAAGGGTTTGGGTTGCGTGTTTGAGAACCACCGCATTGCCTGCAATCAGCGCCGGGGCGACAGTGTTGATGGCAGTAAGGTAGGGGTAATTCCAGGGCGCCACCACGAACACCACCCCGTGGGGCTCGCGCAAAATGCGCCGCTCGAAGGTATCGGATGCCTCGATAACGAGGGGCTGAAGCGCGTCTTCGGCAATATCGGCCATGTAGGAGGCCCGCTCGTCAACGCCGCCGAATTCGCCGCCATAGCGGATGGGCCGGCCCATCATCCAGGCAAGTTCCGGCACCATCTCATCGGACATTTCGCCGAGGCGGGCCACGCCGGCGCGGACGAGTTTTATGCGCTCGTGAAGGGGCAGGGTGGCCCAATCATTCTGCGCTTCGCGCACCTGGCGCACGGTGGAATGGGCATCTCTTTCCGATGCGACAGGGCGCTCGGCATAAACCGACCCATCAATAGGGGAAATGCACTTCAGGGTTTTGTTCATCTCGAGTTTTGTCACGCCCGTTCAAATCCGCGCGCAACCTCCCAGTCGGTTACCCGGCGGTCATATTCGAACTGCTCCCACCGGGCCGCATGTGCGTAGTGGTTTATCACATCATCACCCATCGCAGCGCGCAGCATCTTTGAGTTGTCAAGCACTTCGGTGGCCTCGCGAAGGGTTGAGGGTATCTCGCGAACGTCTTTGCCGCCATAAGCATCGCCAACAAATTCCGGCTCTAGCTCCAGCTTGTGCTCAATGCCCGCAATGCCGGCGGCAAGCAACCCGGCAAAGGCAAGATAGGGGTTAAGGTCAGCCCCGCCCACGCGGCATTCAACGCGCACAGCCTTGGTGTCGGCACCGCACACCCGGTAGCCTGCAGTGCGGTTATCCATTGACCAGATGGCCTTTGTGGGGGCGAACGTTCCCGCCATAAAACGCTTGTAGGAGTTGATATAGGGGGCAAGGAACAGGGTGATTTCGCTCGCATGGGTCAACAGCCCGGCCATGTAATGGCGCATGGTTTCAGACATGCCGTGGTCGGCCTTTGCATCGTAGAAAACCGGTGCGCCTTTCTTATCGATCAGCGATTGATGAATGTGGGATGAGCTGCCCGCAGCATCATAATGCCATTTGGCCATGAAGCTCACCGCACGGCCTTTGGTCCATGCGATTTCCTTGCAAGCGTTCTTGATGATGGAATGGCGGTCAGCCATGGTGAGGGCATCGGTGTAGCGCACGTTGATTTCTTCCTGGCCGGCGCTTGCCTCGCCCTTCGAATTTTCAACGGGAACATCTGCACCCTCAAGACCATTGCGGATGGCGCGCATAACATCTTCTTCCTTGGTCGTCTGGAAGATGTGATAGTCCTCATTATAGGCGCTTATAGGGGTGATATTCCGGTGGCCAAGATCCTGGGCTTCCTCATAACTTTCCTGGAACAAGAAAAATTCCAACTCCGAGGCCATCATCGCGCTCAGGCCCATTTCTTCAAGCCGGGCAATCTGTTTCTTGAGCACCGCACGCGGAGAGTGGGGAACTTCGGCATGGGTGTGATGGTCAAGCACGTCACATAAAACCAGGGCGGTACCTTCAAGCCAGGGAACCCTGCGCAGCGTGGAAAGGTCGGGCTTCATGGTGTAATCGCCATAGCCGGATTCCCAGCTTGTCGATTTGTAGCCCTCCACCGTTTCCATCTCCATGTCGGTGGCGATGAGATAGTTGCAGCTATGGGTCTCTTCATGGGCGCTATCAACAAAGTATTCCGCCTGGAACCGCTTGCCCATAAGCCGGCCCTGCATGTCGGTTTGGGCTGCAACAACGGTGTCGATTTCACCGGCCGCCACTTCTTGCTTGAGTTCGTCGAGGGTCAGTTTTCCCGCCATGGTTCTTCCATTCAGGTAGATGAATAAAGCGAAACTCCCCGGGATGTCCCCGGGGAGTGACTTTTTGTGTTTGGATGCGCTTTAGCGGTAAGGCGAGCCGGCCTTGTTCATGGTGGCGTTGTATTTCTTGAGGATTTCCACCACTTTTGCCGATCGCGGGCTTTTCGCTGAGATTTCTTCCCAGAACTTAGTTGCCGCTTGTTCCACCTGACCCCACTCCTCTGCAGGAATGGATGTCAGCTCAAGCTTGGTGCCTTCGGTACGCAGCTTTGCTTCACCGCCCCAATACCAGTGCTGGCGGTAATAGTGCGAGCTGTCCATGCAAAGGCGGAACAGTTCTTGAAGATGCGGCGGCACCGCGTTCCATTTTTCGGAGTTGGCGAAGAACGAGCCAATCCACGCCCCGGTAATGTTGTTGGTGAGGAAGTACTTGGTCACATCCGCCCAGCCAACGGTGTAGTCTTCGGTAATGCCCGACCAGGCCATGCCGTCAAGCTCACCGGTTTGCACCGCCACTTCGGCATCCTCATAGGGGATTTCCACGGGAATAACGCCGAATTGGGACAGGAACTTACCGGCGGTCGGGAACGTGTAGACACGAAGGCCCTTAAGGTCGGCAAGGCTGCGTACTGGCTTTTTGGTGTTGAAGTGGCATGGGTCCCAAGAACCGGCGCTCAACCAGGCAACGTTATCGATCTCGCTATAGGCTTCTTCCCAGATCTCCTTCAAACCGTATTGATTGAAGAGCACCGGGACATCGAGGCTGTGGCGTGTGGCAAACGGGAAGTAGCCACCGAACACAGAAACGTCGACCGGTGCGGACATGGAATCCTCATCACTTTGCACCGCATCGATCGTGCCTTTTTGCATGGCGCGGAACAGCTCTCCCGTCGGCACCAGCTGGTCGGCGGTGTAAAGCTCAATGACCATTTCGCCATTGGCGACTTTGTTGAAGGAATCGATGGCCGGTTTCACGACATGCTCAGCCAGTGCGGCGCCGGCATAGGTCTGCAACCGCCATTTGATGGCGCTTTGGCCATGTACAGCCGGAGCGGCGAGTGTTGCTGTGCCCATTGCGGCGGAAGCTGCGCCTGCCTTTTTGATAAAATCGCGTCTGTTCGTCATTTAACGTCCCTCCCATTGGTTTTTTGACAATTTCGACTGATCCACTTTTTACGTCTCTCAGCAGCCAACTTTGCAGATCAGTGTCTCTGAAAAGCTGCCAGATCTTTTTTGTTTTCTATCTCCTCATTTGCGTTCAACGAATGCTGACTTGTTCCGGCAGCCACAATGCGAGCTGCGGAAAGATCATGACCAGCGCCAGGCCGATCATCATGATGAAAACGAACGGCGTCACCGACCGGTAAATATCGCCGAGATTGATTTCCGGAGGCGCCATGGCCTTCATCAAAAAAAGATTGTAGCCGAATGGCGGCGTCATGTACGCGATCTGGCAGGTGATGGTGTAGAGAACGCCATACGAGATGAGATCAAACCCGAGATGGCCGACCAGCGGAACATATAGCGGGGCAACAATCACCAGCATTGCCGTATCATCAAGAAACATGCCCATCAAAATAAATGACAGCTGCATCATGATGAGTACGGTCCAGGGATCAAGGCCAAGCTGGCTCAGGAAAAATGTCTCAATTGCCCGCACTGCGCCAAGCCCGTCAAACACCGCCCCAAAGGCAAGTGCCGCCAGAATGATCCACATGAACATACAGGAAATGCCCAGGGTCTTTTCAACGGCGGTGTGAAGGATGGACCATGTGAGCTTGCGCCGGAAAATAGCCGCTAGCAAAGAGGCAACCGCGCCAACTGCAGCACTTTCTACAAGGCTGGTTTTGCCCATCAGGAAAAGCCCGGTCATCGAAACGAAGATGAACAGCGGAATGATGCCCGCGCTCAGGAGCCTGAGTTTTTCGGCCCATCCCACATCGCGTTCTTTCTTGGTAAGCGAGGGGCCGAGATGGGGCTGGAAGTAACAGCGAATGGCAATGTAGAGAATGAACAGGCCGGCCATCATGAGCCCCGGCACTGCGCCTGCCAGCCAAAGCTTGCCGACGGGCTGGCGCGCAATCATACCATAGAGAACCAGCACGACGCTTGGCGGCACAAGAATGCCCAGGGATGAACCGGCCTGGATAACACCGGTCACCATTATCTTGTCGTAGCCGCGGCGCAAAAGCTCCGGCAGGGCAATGCTGGCGCCAATTGCCATTCCAGCAACGCTAAGGCCGTTCATCGCCGAAATAATGACCATCAGGCCGATGGTGCCGATGGCAAGCCCGCCGTTCAGCCCGCCCATCCAGACATGGAACATCCGGTAAAGGTCTTCGGCAATTCCCGATTCCGAAAGGATATAGCCCATGAAAACGAACAGGGGCAACGTGAGCAGCGGATACCACTTCATCACTTTCATATTGGCGCTGAATGCGATTTCCGCCCCGCCATCACCCCACAGAAACAGTGCGAAAATTACGGCCACAAACCCAATGGCTCCGAACACCCGTTGACCGGTAATCAGCATTACCATCATGGTGGAGAACATCAATATGGCGATAAGTTCATAGCTCATGTGATGTCTCTGCCGGTTGCGATTGCCAGGTTCTTGAAAAAGCTCGAGATGGCCTGCAGCAATGTGAGAAAAATGCCGATATCCATAATGATTTTCACCGGTGCCATTTTCGGGGCCCAGATTGAGCGGCTTTCCTCGCCATACTCAATGGCGTAGACCGTGCTCGAAATGCCTCCATACATCAGCAAGATCAGGAAGAAGATGAGAAACGTGGTTGTGACCGTATCGACGCGGGCCTGGGTCAGTTCCGACCAGCGGCTGTAGACCAAATCCATCCGCACGTGAGATCCCATCTGGATGGAATAACCACCCCCCAGAAGATAGTAGGAAACCATGGTGAACTGGGCCATTTCCAGGGTCCAGAGAGCCGGATGGAAGAATGTTTTCGAGATTGAGGAGTAGAGCAAGATACCGACCATGGCGAAGATCAGGTACATGGCGAACTTGCCGACAAACTTGTTCACCTTGTCGACATAGTGAACATAGGTTTTGATGGCGTTCGGCATTTGCGTTCCGCTACCCATGACTATCCCGTCTCAACTTGTTCTATGCCGGATAAACGCCCTAAGCGGGCTAAGGCGCGTTCAACTCCGTCCCCAAGCCAGTCGGCCATGGCCGTTTCAGCGTTTTCATCGGCAATGAGGTTATTGCGGATTTCCAGCATAACATTCGCAAGCCCCCGCGAAATCCCATGTTCAATAAGCGTGTGGGTGACACCATCTTCCGGGCCGTAGGGTTCGTTCCGGCGCACCACATAGCGTTCATCGGCTGCGAGTTCCTGTATCAGGGCATCTGCTAGCCGGGCATCCTCGTCATGGAGAACGCCCACTTCAACCTCACGGCTCCTGCCAAAATAAACCGGCGCAAATGAGTGCACCGTAACAAGCAAAGGCTTGCGTCCGCGCGCGGATTTTTCCGCCGCAACGGCAGCTATCGCATCGTGAAACGGAAGGTAGTATCGCGCAAGGCGTCGGCGCCGTTCGTCAGCGCTTAAATCCGCATTGCCCGGTATCTCGTAAATTTCAGATTTTTCGGGAATTGCATCATGCGCGCCCGCAATGCGGTTGCAATCATAAACCAGCCTTGAAATGCGCTGGGCAATGAGTGGGGCATCGAACCGGACCGCCAAATACTTGGCCACCGCAAGCGCCCCTGGGTCCCATGCGATGTGGCTTTCGCGTGCCTTTGCGTCCAGTCCCAAGCCGTTATATTCATCAGGAATGAATGAGGAGGCATGCTCGCAGACAATGAGCATGTTTCCAGCGCCGGCAGGATTAATCAGCTCAACGGCATCGCCGCTGCCAGCCAAGCCGGCAACTTCGTTCTCCTCCAACGCCAACGGTGCAACCCTCCCTGACCTTTTCGCCCATACTTTCAGATTGGATTTGGTTGTCAAGAAAGTTTGTGTAAAATTTTTTTCTCTTGATAGAAAAGTGGAAGAATATTTTCAAAGCGGTTTATAGTGGCGCGATCGTCAGTTCCCGGAGGGCGCTTCGCCATGGACATTATGAAAGATCTCACTGTCTCTGAGCGCATCCGCTCTAAGTTCGAGGAGCTCACCCGCGCGGAACGCCAGCTGGCCAACGCCATTCTACAGAATTACCCGGTGTCAGGGCTTGGCAGCATCACCGATGTGGCAGAAGCATCCGGTGTATCATCGCCCACCGTTGCGCGCATGGCCAAGAAGCTGGGCTTTTCAGGCTTCCCCGATATGCAGCGCGCATTGCGTGGGGAATTGGAAGCCAAGATCTCCAGTCCCATCGCAAAGCATGATCGATGGACGGAGAATGCGCCAGACACCCATATTCTGAACCGGTTTGCAGATGCCGTGATGGACAATCTGCGCCAGACGCTTCAACACATAAATCCTGACGAGTTTGACCAGGCCGCCGCGCTGCTGGGCGATGAAAAACGAAGGGTTCATGTGCTTGGCGGGCGGATTACCCGTTCGCTTGCCGACTATTTTGTGACCCATATGCAGGTGGTGCGTGATGGGCTGGTGCTGCTGCCGGCGAACTCAAACACCTGGCCTCATCATGTGCTCAACATGACTGAGGGCGACCTATTGGTGATCTTTGATATCCGCCGTTATGAGCACGACATTCTGCGTCTTGCCGAGATGGCGAAGGAACGCGATGTGGGCATTGTCTTGTTCACCGACCAGTGGGGCTCGCCAATTATCAAGCATGCCACACACACGTTCCACTGCAGGGTTGAAGCCCCGTCAGCATGGGACAGTTCGGTGGTGACGCTGTTTGTTGTGGAGGCGGTTATTTCAGCAGTTGAAAATGAAAACTGGGACAAAACCAAAGAGCGGATGGGCACTTTGGAGACTTTGTTTGATCAGATGAAAATGTTCAGAAAATTCACTTAGAAGCAGCGGAGCGTTATTTCCTGTCCTGGGTAAGGCTGTCGCGTTCCATGACGCGTAATGTCCGCCGGTCGGCTGGTGCAACCTCTGCGTAAAACTTCCTGTAGTGGATGACGCAATCACCATATTTGCGTTTTGCGAAAGCCGCATCGGCAAGGTTGGGATATTGCGCCAGGGATGCAATCTTTTCTTTGGTATAGACATTGACCCCGGCATCGACAGAGGCCCGCGCAACCTGCAAGAACGTGTCCATCATATTGACGTAGGCCACACATTTTTCGCGCTGGGAAATGGCCTGGGCCGTAGAGCTTTGCGCCGTGATGAGAACAATCAAAGAAAGAACAAGAACAAGGTAGCGCATATTCAGGGGCTGACTTCTCAGTTTTCAGATTTATAGGCGTTGGTGAAGATATATTGCAGATAATCTATGTTTAAACCATGTTTATCAAAAGCTGCCTGGATTCTTCATGCGGCCGCCAAAAAGATGATGTGATTGCGTCATAAAATTGTTGCGCTTCCATGTTCAAAACCGTAAAACGTTATAACATTACATATCGGAAGGTTTCCCAGCAATGCAGATTAAAACGCCCACAGCCATGGCGGCTGCTTTTCTATTCGTAAGCACCATGTCAGCAGCGGCGCAAACGGAGCGCGAGGCGCACGCCCACGAGCATGGCCATGGCAAATTGAACATCGCCATAGAAGGCGATTCTGTTGCCATGGAGCTTGAAGTGCCCGGCGCTGATATAGTCG
>JBPCVY010000211.1:0-20445 GCA_051010055.1 Hyphomicrobiales bacterium
GGCGTACAGAGGTGCAGGAAACAAACACCGCATCCACATCCGCCAGCGCGCATATATGCTCAATGCCTGATTTGAGCGAGGCTGCATCAATACGGGCCACCAGATCATCGCGTTCTTCGTTGAAAGATCCAAACACCGGCACTTCGAAACCGCGCCCGATGATATAATCAGCAACAATCTGATTTACATCGGCCCGGTAGGGGGTGAGCACCCCAATTCGTCGCGCACCTAACGCCTCAAAGGCAGCAAAGGCGCCTGTTATGGGCGTGGTAAACCTGGCGCTTGGCCGGGCAGCCTTCAGCCGTTCAAACACAACCTCCTCGCCCAAAGTCATTGTTGCCGACGTGCAGCCATAGGCAAGAACATCCAACTCAGCACCGGGCAAAATAAGATCAGCGGTTTTTGAAATACGCGGCTCCATTGCCCGCAATGTCTCAGGGGTTATCTGATTGGAATTGAGAATGCGCGCGCCATAAACCGCAACACCTGGCAGGCCCAAAAGCCGCCGCCATTCATATTCGATGGTGTAGTCTGTGGCGAGGGTAACCAGGCCGATGCGTGCGCGTTCAGCAATGCCGCCATCAAGCTCGAAGGGCAGATGTTCTGCCAGGATCATGGTGTCATCTGTGCGCGCGGTTTCAGCCATTTTCTCTCACCTTCCGAACTGGAGCAAATTTCGCTCATATTAAACCATTCTGACGGGAGCTTTTGCGCCAATTCCAGCGCCTAGCCGCTCGCGAATATCCTGATATTCCCTTCGCGTCTTCACTTGATCCTGTCACAAAACCTCTCCGTCAGAATGTTTCAATATGTACGAAACTTGCTCTAAATCAGCACCATCCCATCAAGGGGGATTGCGGGTGTTTTGCCGCCGATCAAATCTGCCGTGATGCGCGCTGCGCCATGGCTCATGGTCCAACCCATGTGGCCAAGGCCGGTATTGTACCAGAGATTTGAGTGCTTGCCGCGTCCGAAAATGGGCGTTCCTTCAGGTGTCATTGGCCGAAGCCCTGCCCAATAGGTCACATCATCAAAGTCCGCACCGTCCGGGAAAAGCTTGCGGGCCACATCCAGCATATGGCGGAAGTCAGCCGGTTTGTGCCCGCGCCGGTAGCCGGAAAACTCCGCCGTTGCAGTGAGCCTTATGCGATCGCCCATGGGGCAATAGGCAACAAGGTTTTCCTCATCCACACCGCCGATACGGGGCGGGTTGTTGCGCCCGGCAACAGGAACGGTGACCGAATATCCCTTGACCGGATAAACCGGTATGTCGTCGCTCAGCTGGCGGGCAAGATGGGGGGAATAAACGCCCAACGCATTCACCACGATGCCGGGCTGGTAGAAGGTTTTGTCTGTCATAACGCCGGTCACTTTATTGGCTTCGGTTTCAAATCGCTGTACCTCGGTGTTCCAATGAAACTTCACGCCGGCCTTTTCACAGAGCTTCACCATTTCGCGGGTGAAAATGTGGGCATCGCCAGATTCGTCATTGGGGGCATAAAGTGCGCCAGCAATCTGATCTTTGACGGGGCCAAGGGCCGGGTCTTTTTCCGCTGCACCATCGGCATCCAGCACTTCTAACTCAACCCCGTTCTGGGTGAGCAGGCTGGAGCGTTCAACAGCTCCCTTCAGCGCGGCATGGCTTCGGTAAAAATAGATAAGCCCGCCCTTGTTGCCATCATAGTTTACCGGGTCGCGGGCCATGGTTTGATGGAACATGTTTTGGGAATAGGCGCACAGGCGCGCCTTTCGGCTGGTATTCAAGGCGGCTCGTTCGGGCGTGCACTGGGCGAGAAACTTTACCATCCACCTGTAAAGGTTCGGGTCAAGCGATGGCCTGAACCGCAACGCCTGATCGCCTCGCCACAGGCTGCGCAACAAAATCCCGGGCGCTGCGGGCGATGACCAGGCATAGGCGTGGCCCGGAGCAAACAAGCCCGCATTGGCAAAGCTGGTGAACATGGCCGGGCCATCTTCGCGGTCCACCACCGTTACATCCAACCCATCGCGGCTTAGCTCATACGCAGTGGTAACACCTGCCAACCCCGCACCAAGAACAAGCGCCTTCATCTCACGCCCTCAGGATTTCTGTTTGCAGCAAAACCTTATCGCGAACTTTTCACCTTTGCCAAACTGAATATACCAAGGCGACCGCACCTATCCTGCCTCTTGGTGAGGAGCGGTGCGGATGCACCGCGTCTCGAACCATGGTGGACGATTTTGCTCATGCTGAGGCGTCTCCGGCTAGCAAGAACTGCCGCGAGCTCAAACAATGGAAATGCAGGCTGATGAGAACTGCGATCTGGTACTAATTAATTGCAGCCGTCACCGGCCTGCATGTGGCGACTTAACAGCACTCGGGTAAGCAAGCACTGACACAAAACTGGCCAGCGTCTTCACCAGGCAATCGAAACGAATTTGCCTGCCGCTGGAACCGAAGCTCCAGAGGTCAGCACTCATCGCCTGTAAGCAAACGAGTGATGCTGAGCTAGCACTCAGGCAGCTTCCCTAGGCGGGGAGGCGGTCTGGCTGTTGCTTGGAACGATCAGCCTAGCCGCCTTCGCCAATGGCTGCGGCGGGTTGATCTTGTTGCGCCCGGTCAGGCCGTGCCGCATGTATCAAGATCAACCCGCGCGAACAGCGGGAGCGCGGATAAGTTGATCGGCACAAAGACCAGACGCCACCCGCCTGCCCAGATGTCCAAGACGGTCTCGAGCACGCTTCCTTTGCGGTAAACGGTATAGGGACTATAGGGGCGCCCGGAACACCGGGGATATCTTTTCCCTTTTCATCCCTCGAGACGGTGGCTTTCGCCACCTCCTCAGGATGAGGTTCAGTGGGCAATGGACCAAGGCCGCAAGCGAAATTTACCAGCGCCCATTAACACTCAGGCTGTCTCTACCTGCCGGAGGGACTTTCCTTTGGAGAGAGTTTTTTGCGGCCCGCAAGCTTGAAACGGCGCGCGGTGCCGTAGTCGCGAGCGGCCACGCCGGCAACGAAATCACCGAACACCGGCCCGTGCTTGAAAAGATGGCCGGAGCAGCCGCCGGCAAGAAGCACGTTCTCATACTCCGGGTGCCAGTCGACGATAAAATGGGTATCTGGGGTGAGGATCACCTGGTTGAACTTGGAATCAACAACCCGTTCGCCTATCAGCCCTGGCAGGCGTTTTCGAATGTAACGCCGGGTGCGGGCCAGCATTTCCTTCTTCACAAGCCGCTCATCATTATCAAGATCTATGCGGTCCGGAATAACAACCGCCGCCTTCACCCCCGAGCCTTCAACCGACGGCAGGCCAAACGAGCCTTCCCCATGGTCAATCCAGCACGGCATGTTGTCCTGGTCGAACTGGGTGCTGCCGTCCGGGGTTGAGGTGTAAAGCACATTAAGTCCGACGACGGTGGAAATCGGCCCCACGGTGCGCGGGTACATATCGGCCATCCAGGCGCCGGTTGCGACAATGATGGCGTCTGCCTCAAGCGGCTTGCCGTAAAGTTCAAGACGCTCGGAACCATTGGTCTTCACATGGCCACGGACAACCGTTCCCCCCTCGCGTTTGAATAGTTCAATCGCTGTAATCACCGCCCGGTGGGCCATAATCATGCCGGCCTCAGGCTCAAACAGGGCGTATGAAATGCTGGAGGCATCAAACTGCGGAAAGCGCACGGCAACTTCATCTGCCGAATATTTGTGATAGGGCACAGCCAGCTTGTCGAATGTTTCTGCTGTGGCGTCTTCCCAATCACAGTAGCCTTGGGTTGCCAATATAAGGGCGCCGCACTCATAGTAGAGCTTCTGGCCGGTTTCCGCCTGCATTTCCAGCCATCGCTGGCGGGCATCCCTTACCCATTTTGTGTAGAACTCGTCGCGGCCATGAATAGCGCGAAATACCCGGTTGTAGTCAGTGGAGGCAGCCCGCGAGTGGCCCGGCTCCCATCTGTCAATGAGCGTGACGCTGGCGCCGCGCCGCAATAGATGCAGGGCCGTCATGGTGCCGGCGATGCCTCCGCCGACGACTATAAATTCGCTTCGTCCCATTGACCCCATTTTCTCTTGCAAAGGATTTCTTTTCTGCATACTGTATACAGAATACAAAGAACTGTTCAAGGTTCTCGATATAAAAGGGGGGTAGAATTGGCCGTATCAGACTTTAGCCTGCCCAAAGACGTGCATACCGTTGTCCTCGGTGTCGGGGATGCGAACGGGATTATGCGCGGGAAGCGCATTCCAGCAACTCATTGGGAAACCATCTGCAAAAGTGGCAATGCGCTGTCGATCGCGCTTCTTGCCATCGATATGACCTGTGATGTGTGGGACACGCCTTATGTCAACTTCGACAATGGCTACCCTGACATGCACATGTTCCCCATTACCAAGCCGGTGGAACTGCCATGGGAACCTGGCGTTGCCGTGTGCATGGGGCGGGCCGAAGGCATGGACCATAAGCCGGTTCCCATCGACCCGCGCAACGCGCTCGTCCGGCAAGTTGAGCGCGCGGAAAGGCTTGGGTTTACCGTCAATGTCGGCACGGAACTGGAGTTTTATCTCCTCGATCCGGAAACCGGTGAGCCTCGCGATGAAGGCATCCAGGTTTACTCACTCGTAAGGGCAGCTGAACTTGAACATGTGCTGGGGCCAATCCGCCAGCAGATCAACGAGGTTGGCATTCCCATTGAGCAATCAAATCCAGAATATGCGCCGGGCCAGGTTGAGGTAAACATCCGCTACGGCAGCGCCCTTGAAGCCGCCGATAGGGTGGTGATGTTCCGCACATTGGTGAAGCAGCTGGCTGTGCACCACGGTTATCTGGCCACCTTCATGGCAAAGCCGTTCTTTGAGCAATCAGGCAGTGGTTTTCACACCCACTATTCATTGTGGAAGGGCAAAAAGAACCTTATGGCTGACAACGGCAAGCTGAGTGCTTTCGGCAAAAACTTTCTTGCCGGATTGCAAAAGCGCATGCCTGAAATGGCAGTCGCGGGGGCAACAACTCCCAACGCTTACCGCCGCAGACAGCCCTATACCTTCTGCCCCATAAACACGACTTGGGGTATCGATAACCGGACGGTGGGCTTGCGTGTTATCGAAGGAGCAGACAGCGCAGTGCGTGTTGAAAAGCGCGATGCATCTGCTGACTGCAATCCCTATTACCTGCTGGCATGCGAAATTGCCGCCGGGCTGGATGGTATCGAACAGGGCCTTGAGCCGACACCTGAGACAAAAAGCAACGGCTATGAAGTCGAGGACGCCGAACCTATTCCCACTGACCTCGGTGAGGCGGTTTCCCAGGCGCGCGCGTCAGATTTCATGAAACAGGTGTGCGGCGAGGGTGCCCTTGAAATCCTTCTGCAGCAGGCTGAACGCGAGCTTGAGTTCATCGCCGGGCAGGTATCGCCGGTCGAAACAGAACGCTATTTGAGGAATTTCTAGGCACATGAAGATTGCCCGCGTAACAGGCAAACTTACCGCCACTGTGAAAGACAACCAGCTCACGGGCCAAAGGCTGCTGATTGTCGATATTGAAGACGGCCATGGCGAAGTTCAGGAAAAATCCGTCGTTGCAGCGGACACATGCGCAGCAGGGCCCGGCGATTTGGTTTTGCTGGTGACCGGTTCTGCCGCCCGGCTTCCAGCCAGCGTTGCAGGCATACCTATTGATGCGGCCATTGTTGCGGTGATCGATCATTTGGATGTGAAAAAATAACAAACCCTAAACCGTTGAACTGAAGAGGAAATGTGAAGATGGCAAGTACAGTAAGTGGCCAAACAGCTCTCGGAATGATTGAAACCCGTGGATTGGTCGCCGCAATCGAAGCAGCGGACGCCATGGTCAAGGCGGCAAGCGTAACGCTGATCAGCCAGAACAAGGCAGGCGGCGGGCTCGTCTCCACCCTGGTTCGCGGCGAAGTGGGCGCAGTGAAAGCAGCAACCGATGCCGGCGCAGTTGCCGCCAACAAGGTGGGCGAGGTGGTATCTGTTCACGTTATCCCGCGCCCCCATGAAGAACTGGAAGGGCTTGTTTCGGCACTCGCCGGCGCAACCGGTTCCTGACGGTACCTCTTAAACCTAGGCCGGTGCCATGAGCGCGGACAGTTTTGAGCAATTTGCCGAGGCGGTTTCAGCTGCAGACAGCACCCGTGCTGCAGTTGCCGGCGCGCCTTTCTTCGAGCGCATCACCATTCTTGGCGGCGGCTCGGATGCGCTCATGCTCGCGGCAATTTTCCTGGCTGAAAATGTTCAGGTAAAGCTCTTTTCCGCTTATGGAGAAGAACTGGACGCACTCCATGCCGGGGCCGGAATTGCCGTTCGCGGGGCAGGCCCAGTTGGCGGCTACCAGGTCAATCAAGATGGCGTGCCTTCCATCAAGACAACCGCGGAAATCGATAATGCGGTGTGCGATGCAGATGTGATTTTCCTCACCGGGCCGGTTCACAAGCAACGCACCTATGCCATGGTTCTGGCCGATCATATCCGCGATGGCCAGGTGCTGGTGCTTGCCCCTAGCCGCTCTTTAGGCGCGGCCGAAGCGGCCTGGGCCCTGCGCGTGGGCGGTGCAAAGGCCGACTTCACCATCGTTGAAATCCAGGCGCTTCCCTATTGGCACGCACGCCAGGGAAATCAGTTTCATCTCTCCGCAGCCAAGCCCGCTGCTGCAGCCACCTTGCCAAGCAACCGGCTGGATGTTCTGGAAGAATTGAAGAAACTTCTGCCGAACATTGTGCCGGTGGTCAGCACGGTGCACAGCGGTTTTTGCGATGGTTCCGGCCTCATCGAAGTGCCTGTGCTTGTAATGGGCGGGCCTGCGGTCACAAGCGCCCAGGGCCCGCTGCCGGATGAAGCCGAACCGCTGCCGGAAAATCACACATTCCGCGCGCTGATAGGGCCAGAGCACCTCAATGTCATGCGGCAGCTTGCCAATGAACGCACCAACGTTGCCCGGAAATTTGGCGTGCGCGAATTGCCAGGTCTTGAAGGCTGGCTGGACATACATGCCGGCGCCATGAAAGGTGATGGCGCCCGCCCTGTTCCCTCATCCGGTGAGGCAAAGGCCATGTTGCGGTGCGCCACTGTTGGCTCTCTTGTTCCGCTGGCTTCCGCGGCGAAGGTGGCCGGGGTTCCGGTTCCCTCAACAAATGCAGCAATTGCCCTGGCAAGCGCCATCCTTGGCGCAGACCTTTCAACTGCCGGGCGGCGACTAGAAACAGTGGGAATAGATTCAGAACATATTGAAGATGCACGGCGGGTTCTTGACGCCATCGCCAACGGGAGCAGGTGATGGACGATGACCTGAAATCGATTGCATCTGCGCGCCGCTGCGCTGAGACAGCATTTGATGCCTACCGCAACTTTTTGGGCACCGACCCTGCGCGTATTGATGAAATGGTAGATGCAATGGCGCGGGCCATAGAGCCTGAGGCCAAGCGGCTTGGTGAGTTGGCGGTTGAAGAAACCGGCTACGGCAACGTGCCCGACAAGCGTGTAAAAAACCTGTTCAACGCCCTGTCCATTGCCGACTACCTGCGCGACATCACAACCCTTGGCGTTTTATGGCGCGATGATGCAACGAAAATCGCGGCAATTGGCGAGCCTATGGGTGTGGTGGCAGCGCTGGTGCCGGTCACCAACCCCACCTCAACCATTATTTTCAAGGTTCTTTCCGCGGTGAAGGCGGGTAATGCCATCGTGTGCGCGCCGCATCCGCGCGGTGTGCGGTGCGGCATGGAAACAACGCGCATCATGGCTGATGTCGCCGAACAAATGGGCGCACCGAAGGGGCTTATTCAATGCCTTGACCATGTCACCATCCAGGGCACAGCGGAATTGATGAGCCACCGCAGAACATCTGTGGTTATGGCGACAGGCGGGCCGGCCATGGTCCGGGCGGCCTATTCATCCGGCAAACCCACATTGGCCGTCGGGGCCGGCAATGTTCCCTGTTATGTTCACAGCTCCAAGGCGGATGATATTGGCGAGGTTGCCGAGCAGATCATCACGTCGAAATGCTTCGACTATGGCACAGCGTGCGTCTCCGAGCAGGCGGTGATTGCCGACCGGGCTATAGCGCGCGAATTGTGCCATGAGATGAAGTTGCGGGGGGCATATTTCTGTACCCCTGCAGAAGCGGATCGGCTGGCTAGTGTCATCTTTGAGGGGCCGCAGGCGATGAACCCGGCGCGTGTGGGCCAGTCTCCTGAAGTGCTTGCTGGCCTTGCCGACTTTTCAGTTCCGCCGCGCACCCGTTGTCTTGTTTCAGAAGAAACGGAAATTGGCTGGCAGCGGCCTTTGTCTGCGGAAAAGCTCAACCCGATTCTGGCATTTTATGAAGCGCGCGATGAAGAGCACGGCATAGCCCTTTCTCATTCCATCGCCAGATTTGAAGGATGGGGCCATTCTTCGGTCATTCATTGCGATGACCCGCAAACGGTTGCGAAATTTTCAAGTATTCCAACAGGCCGGGTTCTGGTGAATACACCGGCGATTATGGGTGGCATGGGATATTCAACAGATCTTGAGCCAAGTTTCATGCTGGGAACCGGAACTTGGTCAGGTTCAATCACATCAGACAATGTGACCGCGCTTCAGCTGATCAATATCAAGCGCGTTGCCTACGAGAACCGTCCCTGGCGCGATATCTATGATGAATATGGAGAATAAGCGTGGCAGGTGAGATTGAAATCCGTGCCCTGGTGCAAATCGATAACTTGCAGCCCAAATTTGCCGCCTACAATGGGGCAACGGTACAAGGTTCGGTTCCCCTTTCCGGCGACACTATTCTTATTGGCGAGTTTGCGCCCGGAAATGGGGTTTTCACCCTCATCGACCGGGCGCTGAAGGCAAGCGCTGTCGAGGCCACCAGCCAGATTGTGGAGCGTGAATTCGGTTTCTTCATTCTGCGCTCCCCCTCAAACGCTGAGGTAACCGCTGCGCGCGAAGCAATCCTTGCCGAGCTTGGCGCCTCGATGGCGGAAAGAACAAAGCCACACATTGCATCAACCCAAATCATCACATCGGTTGAGCCTTATCAGGCGCAGCTTTTGAACAAATGGCGTTCAGGGGCCTTGCTGGTGCCGGGCCAGACGCTCGGAATCATAGAGTGCGCGCCAGCAGCCTATGTTTCCATTGCCGCCAATGAAGCGGAAAAGTCCGCAGACATAGATATTGTCGAAGTGCGGGCGGTGGGCCGGTTTGGACGCCTGTTTATCTCCGGCAGCGAGGATTCGGTAAAAACCGCAATCACTGCAGCAGTTGATGCTGTGGAAGCGGTTGAAGGGCGAGAGCCATGATGAACGCGAATCCGGCGAAAGAAAAACGCGTCATCGGCGCTGAACATATTTCAGATGCACATGGCCGCGGCCGGCTCGCTCTTGAGATTTTTCCAGGCGATATCGTTACATCGCAAGCAGCTGAGACTGCAGAACGGCTTGGGGTCGAACTGTTGCATGGTCCGCTTGAGCGGCCGTCGCCGCCAAAAACGGATGGCGCAACATCGCTCAGGCGTTCTCTTTACCGCAGATCGCCAGGTTGGGTTTCACCAAAACCGGCACGGGTGCGTGGCTTTCGTCGGCTCACAAAGCTGGTTCTGGTTGGTGCGGGCGGTGTGGGCGCAAATATTGGTCATCTGGCTGCCAACCGCGATATGGCTGCCGAAATCGTGCTGACTGATATTGTTCCGGGGCTTGCGGCCTCTGTAGGGCTTGATCTTAACCATGCAAGCGGAATTTCGCGCTCAGCGGCAAGAGCTTCCGGCGGCGAAGACTTGAAACTGGTTGCTGGCGCAGATGTGGTGGTTGTGACCGCCGGGCGCCCGCGCACGCCCGGTATGAGCCGAGCTGACCTGATTGATGTGAATCGCCGGGTCATTCAGACCACAGCCGAGGCAATCAAGGCGCAGGCTCCAAATGCGGTGGTGATCGTGGTTACCAATCCGCTTGATGAGATGACAACTGAAATGCTGCGCGCCACAGGTTTTCCGCGCAACCAGGTTTTGGGTATGGCCGGCACCCTTGATTCTTCAAGGTTCCGCAATGCATTGGCGCGGGCAGCTGACGTTTCGCCTGCAGATGTCGAGGCGGTGACGCTCGGCTCGCACGGCGATGAAATGATGCCGGTTGTCTCCCGCAGCCGCATTAAGGGTCGCCCGCTTGATGTATTCTTGAGCGCTGAAAAAATTGCTGCGTGCGTTGAAGATGCGGTAACCGGCGGTGGGCAGGTTGTGGCCTTGCGCAAAACCGGCTCGGCCACCATTGCTCCGGCCCATGCTTCAGTTGAGCTTATCGACCATATCAGAGGTGCGCGTACCGGGCCGGTTCCAACCTCCGTCATGCTGGAGGGTGAGTTCGGTATTTCGGGGGTTGTTCTGGGTGTCCCTTGCCACCTTGGAAAGGGCGGTTTGGTTGAAATTGATGAGGTGCCTCTGACGGACGAAGAACTTGCAGGCTTGCAGGCGGCTGCAGAAGCAGTGCGGACGCGCCTTGAGGGAACTGCCGGATGATTGTCCAGAACGTGAAAACCGGCGGCAGGTTTGAGACCATCGGCGCTTACTCGCGGGCCAAACGGGTTGGGCCATTTGTTTTTGTGGCCGGCACAACGGCTATCGAGCCAAACGGCAAGCTTCATGCGCCGGGCGATACCTATGCCCAGGCGGTTTATATTTTCAAACGCATTGAAGATGCCCTGAACGAGGCAGGCGCAGAGTTGCGCCATGTGGTGCGCACCCGCGCCTTTCTTACCGATATGGCGGCGGGCGGCGGCGACTTTGTGCGCGCCCATGGGGAGGTTTTTGCCGGCATCGATCCGGTTACCAGCGGGGTGGAAGCAGGGCTCACCATGGAAGGGATGATGATTGAGATTGAGGCCGATGCACTAATTCATACGCCCGGCGAAAACGGTTCTGAATGGGGTTTTGAGTTTAGCGCAAATAATTTTTGATGTGTTTTGGGTCGTTGACTGTAGCGCAAAATAACGAGACGATTAATATTTACTGGGAACAAAAACAAACAAGCAAAATCAAAAGGGAGGAAGAGTAATGAGTTTTAAGTACTTAACGGCATCTTCATTTGTTGCCGCCGCAGTCGTTGCGGGCGGTTTGGCGGTTGGCTCTGCCAGCGCCCAGGACAAGACGCCGGTGAAAGTTGGTTTCATTGGCTCGTTTGCCTCAGATACCGGAAAAAGCACCCTTCGGGGGGCGGAAATCGCCATTGAGGAGCTGAACGCAAAAGGCGGCATTCTTGGCGGGCGCATGATTGAGCTGGTCAAGGCCGATACACGCGAAGACGTTACCGAAGGCATCAAGGCTTACGAATATCTGGCGGAAACGGAGAAGGTGGATTTCATCATTTCGGGATCAATTGATGATGTGTCGCTCGGATGGCTGCCGCGCATGGTCGAGTACAAGATCCCGACGCTTGATACCTGGACGTCGAACATCGGCATCATCGACAAGGTGGTGAAGGAATACGACAAGTACAAAATGTACTTTATGAATATTGCCAGCGATGAATCCCTTGCAACCCTTTACATCGATTTCGGCAAAGATGTGCTGGGCAAGAAAATGGGCTGGAAGAAAGTCGTGCTTTTGCAGGAAGACACGGCATTTGGCGGCGCAATTGCAGGGCTTGTGACAGATGCCCTGGCGCCGGAAGCGGGCATCGAGGTGGTCGACACCATTGTTTATGATGTCAACACCATCGATTTCGCGCCAATCTTCAACAAGGCAGCAAATTCGGGTGCTGACTTCATCTATTCCATCTCTTCTGTAAACAGCCAGGTGGTTGCCTCGCAATATGTGAAGCTGCAAGTGCCCTTGGCCATGACCGGGGTAAACGTTGCAGCCCTGGGGCAGGAATACTGGAATGATACAGGCGGCGCCGGTGGCGGCATCTCAACCTTGAGCCCCGCCCCTTCGGTTGGATATCCGTTGCCGGACAAGGCAGCTGCTTTCCTCAAGACCTATCAGGGTAAATATGGCAGCGAACGGCCGGTTTATCCGCACTTCAACGGCTTCAACGCCTATTTTGGAATGCAGAACGCCATGGCTGCAGCCGAACGCGCTGGCGGCTTTGGACTCGACAAGTGGGTGCCTGAGATGGAGAAATCAGACATTCGCATGGAAAAAGACGGCAAGCTTTTGATGCGTTACAGCTACTATCAAAGGGGTGAAATTGAAGAACGCACCAAGCGCGAATATACCCATAATATCCGCTTTGATCTCACCGCACCTTATGATGATGGCCCGCCGTCAATGGTGGTTATTCAGTGGTATGAAGATGGCTCAAACGCCGTCGTCTATCCGCCGGAATTTGCCACCGGAGAGTTCAAGGTACCCTCTTGGGTAAAGCAATAGCTGCATGTGCTGGAACCGGCGGTCATTCAATAACCGCCGGTTCACAGTGCCGGTGCACGGCAATTTTGGATTAAACATTTATGAGCCAGATCATTATCCAGGGCCTGGTGCTGAGCGGTCTTTACGCGCTGATCGCCGTCGGTTTCACCATGATCTTTTCTGTCGGGCGGGTGCTTAACCTCGCTTATGGCGTCTACATCATGCTCGGCGGTTACGTATATTACCAGTTCGTGCAGGTATGGCACTGGCCGAAAATTGCCGGGCTGGTGATGGCGGTGCTGGCGGGTGCTGTCTTTGCAGTGGCCATATACCAGGTGCTGGTGAAACGTCTGGAAGACAACCCGGTGGCGGTGGAAATTTCCACCCTCATTTTGGCGGTTGTCATGCAGTCGGCGATTATTCTGGTATTCTCGGAAGCCTCGCGCACAATGTGGCCTTTCGTAAACGGTGTGTGGAGATATGGCGGCATCTCGGTCACCTACAACATCATTCTGGCGACGCTGGTAAGCTGGATCATCCTGGCGGGCCTGATGGTGTTTGTGCGCAAAACCCATTTGGGCCGGGCCATCCAGGCAGTTTCCATGGATCGCAAGGGCGCCATGATTTCCGGCATCAACCCGCGTCAGATTTCCATGATCACATGGGCAATTTCCGGTGCTCTTGGGGCGGTGGCAGGGGTATTCCTTGCAACCTACACCCAGCTTAACCCGGGCATGTGGGTGGCCCCGCTCATCATTGCCGTGGCGGTTGTGGTGATTGGCGGCATTGGCTCAATTCTCGGCAGCCTCATTGTTGCGCACATTATCGGATTTGCCGAAACCATAACCACATCGCTCCTGGCTGCTGAACTGCGCGGCGTTTTCACCATGGCCATGATTATCATCATTCTCGTGGTGGCTCCCAAGGGCCTATTCGGGCGCGAGGAGTTATAAATGCGCGCCGGGGTCAACAAAAAGACACTGGCCGGCTGGGCCATATTTGCAGTCATCATGCTGTCGATGCCGTTTGTGGCTTCCTCGGGCACATTACGCATCATGATTTTTGCAAACTTCCTGGCCATATTCGCCATGAGCTGGGATGTGCTTTCCGGGCGAACCGGCTACATAAGCTTCGGCCATCCGTTCCTGATTGGGATTGCCGGCTATACCACGGCCATTCTGACGTACCATCTGGCATGGCCACTTTATGTGACAATTCCGCTGGCAGTGCTTGCCACAATGGTTGGCGGCACCTTGTTTTTCCTGCCGGCGCTGCGCATCAGGGGCACGTATTTTGCCCTCGTCACGCTTGCTTTCATGGAACTCATCTATCAACTTACACAGGTCATGCGGCCTGACATTACCGGCGGCACCCGGGGGCTTTCCGGCTTGCCCGCGCTGGTTACCGGGGCGGTGCCAAATTTCTACCTGTCCTTCTGCGTCATGTTTGTCATCGGGTTTTGTTTATGGCTTCTCATCAACACGAGGCTTGGCACGGCGCTCAGCGCCATCGGAGAAGATGAGGACGCGGTTAAGAGCAGCGGTCTCAACACCACCAAACTTAAACTCTTCGTCTTTATGGTAAGCGCTTTTGTGGCCGGTGTTGGGGGTGCGCTTTATGTGCACTATCTGGGGTCAATTGCACCGCGCGGCATTTTTGACATCAATTTCCTTTTCACCATTCTCATTGCCGCGCTTCTTGGCGGCGCCTCCACCATAACCGGGCCCATTGCCGGGGCGTTCTTTCTCACCTTCTTGTTGGAGTATTTGCGCCCCATCATCCCCGGCACGGAGCGTTACTTCATCTATGGGCTGATCGCGTTGATTGTTTATGTGATGGAGCCGAAGGGCCTGCACAAAATTCTCGACCGTTTCATCTCTGCTCTGGAAAGAAGGAAGCAGGCATGAGCGCGGCGTTGGAGATCCAGAATATCTCGAAGAGCTTTGGCGGCCTGAAAGCTGTCAGCGATCTTTCTTTCCATGTGGAGGAAGGTGAATCCCTCGGGCTTATCGGCCCCAATGGCGCGGGAAAAACCACCACCTTCAGCCTGATTATGGGCGAACAAAAGCAAGATACCGGCAAGATAAACCTGTACGGTCAGGAGATTTCGCGCCTGCCGGTTCATGAGCGGGTGAAACATGGTGTCATGCGCACCTACCAGGTGCCACGCCCGTTCCACGGCATGCCAGTTTCCCAGAACATTCGTATCGGCATGATGCCAGATGATATCGGCCAGATGATTTCAGAGCCTCCTGACGAAGAAGGCGAATGGGCGATTGCCAAAAGTGTCGGCTTTGGAAAGTCAGAATTTGAAATGGCCCCCGGCGAGCTTTCCATGGGAGACCTTCGCCGGCTAGAGCTGGCGCGCACAATAGCGGCAAACCCGAAAGTTCTGCTGCTGGATGAGGTGTTTGCCGGGCTCACCTATGGCGAAATCGACCAGATTTCCGAGCTTTTGCAGGAGAAACGGAAACAAGGTCTCACCTATGTCATCGTGAGCCACGATTTGCGGGCCCTGGCGCCGCTTGTGGACAGGGTTGTTGCTATGTCTTTCGGCGCCAATCTTGCAGAGGGCACCTTTGAAGAAGTGATTGCCGATAAACAAGTGCAGGAAGCCTATTTGGGTACGTGACTGAAGGAAGGAACAAAGAGCAATGGCTCTTTTGGAGATCGACAATCTGCAGGCGTACTACGGCAAGGCCCGTTCTTTGCATGGGGTGTCGCTGAGCGTTGATCAGGGGCAAATTGCCGGCATTATCGGGCCGAACGGCGCAGGTAAGTCCACCCTTCTGGATTCCATAATGGGGCTTGTTTCCATTGCCGGCGCAATACATTTCAAGGATGGGCAAATCTCCGGGCAAACGCCGGCGCATATTGTGAAAGCGGGCATTGGCTATGCGCCTGAAAGGGGCAATCTCTTCCCGTTCATGGGCGTGCGGGACAACCTTGTTGTGGGCGCCTATACTTCGCGTGCCCATATCGAGAAAAACCTGCGTGCGGTCTACGACCTGTTTCCGGTGCTTGAGGAACGGCGCGATCAGGAAACCCATACACTGAGCGGTGGTGAACGCCAGATGGTGTCCCTTGGCCGCGCGCTCATGTCGAGCCCGGAATTGTTGCTGGTAGACGAGCCGACAATCGGCCTTGCCCCGAAGGTTTGCCTCAACATCGCTGCGGCATTGCGCCGGCTGAATGAAGAGCACGGTACGACAATCTTGATCACCGAGCAAAATGTGAACTTCGCGATGAGCCTTGCCGGTCATCTTCATATTCTTGAAACCGGTGAGATCAAGCGATCGGGCTCAGCCGATGCCCTTCAGAGCGAGGACTATGTGAAAGAATCCTATTTCGGAAAATAGAAGCCGGACCCTACCGCCGGTCAGCTTTCATATTCCTTTTCCAACGCTTCGATTTGCAACTCAAACCCATCTGAAATGTGCTTGATAATCACCTCTCCGGCATGGGCGGGATCGCCGGTTTCAATCGCCTCGGCCAAGGTCATATGATCGCCCAGCGACTTTGAAAGATCGACTTTTTCAATCGCTGCAAAAAGCTGGAACGATGTGCCCCGATTCCAGATATTGTCAAACATTTCAAGAAGATACCTGTTACGCGACAATTCCACTATGCGGCGGTGGATGGTGCGGTTCGCATCGAAATAGGCCTCAACCGATGGGGTTGGAATCTTCTCTGCCTCCTCAATAGTTGCGCGCAATTTTTCGTTTTCGTCCGGTTCGTTCCTGAATGCCAGAATGCGCACAGCCTGGCCTTCAATAGCGGCTCTTGCCTGATAAAGCTCACGCACCTCATCATTGTTGATTTTATGGATCAGGAACCCGCCACGCGGCGAGGAAGCCAAGATGCCATCCTGTTCAAGCCGCAACAGCGCCTCGCGCACCGGGGTCCTGGAAATGTTCAGGTCAGCGGCAATCCTCTCCTGCACCAAGCGTTCGTTCTTGCCAATTTCATTGTCCTGAATCGCCCGCAGCAGCTGGTCATAAACTTCATCTGCCAGGCGTCGGCGTTCGGTTCTAATTTGTTTAAGTTTCACTTACTCGATTTCCTATTTGGATCGCGCTGAAATACGGATTATCCTTGCATTCCGCGTGAATACTGAATACAGAATACAGAAACACAGGGAGGATGCAAATGTGCGGAATTGCGGGCCGCATTCTAAACACACCAGGTAAGATTGGAAACGATCTTGTCGAGCTTATGGATGCGCAAGAACATCGCGGCGCCGACTCCACCGGCTTTGCGGTTTATGGCGCACCGCTCGACGAAGGATACGTGCTGCGGGGCATGGGCTTTTCAAGGTCGGGCCTGGATAAAGACATGGAAGATTTTCGCGCCATCTTGAGATCCCATGGCGCGGATTTCGTTGAAGAGCCAACATTTGTGACCGATGAAAATGAGCACTATTGCGTCCGCATCCTCATTTCTGATCCCCAAGACCTTGGCCGCTGGATCGCTGATGCTGATGAAATCTCCCACCGGTTCGAAGTCCAATCATGTGGCCGCTCCCTGGAGATCGTCAAGGATATCGGCAGCTCGGAGATGGTGGCCGAAAAACATGGTGTGCGCGATTTTGTCGGCACACATGGGCTCGGCCATGCACGGCTGGCAACCGAAAGTTCTGTGTTGCCGAATGCCAGTCACCCCTTTTGGGCGCGCCCGTTCCCTGACGTCGCCATTGTCCATAACGGCCAGATTACAGACTATTACACCTGGCGCGAGAGGCTCGAGCGCCAGGGCTACCGCTTTCTCACCTACAATGACAGCGAGCTGATCGCTGTCTGGGTTTCCGACCAGATGAAGCAGGGCCTTTCCATGGCCCAGGCTCTGAAGAAATCAATATCCTCAATTGATGGTGTTTTCACATACATGATCGCCCAGCAAGAAGGCATTGGTTTTGCCAAGGACCGGTTTGCCATGAAACCGCTGGTAACCGTCGAAAACGGCGGAGAACTTGCCGCTGCCACCGAAGAGCAGGCGGTGCGCCGGGTGGTGCCGGACGATGCGGAAATCATCAACTATGACGGCCCCTCACTCACTGGCTTGTGGTCTGTCGGTAACCGGAGCCTTGCTGCATGAGTGAGATTGTAATTGATGTCGGCAAGCGGCCGATCCGCGAAGTGCACGAAGAACTTCAAGAAGCCATCAAGACCGGTAAGCCCATTGTGGTGTGCAACACCTTGTCCCGGCACAATCTGGGGGTTGGTTTGCCGCCGGGAGTGGATATCAATTTTGAAGGGTCGGTTGGATATTACTGCGGCGGCTTGAACACAGGCGCGAACATTTCCATTGAGCGCAATTCGGGATGGGGCACAGGCGAAGCCATGGCCGCCGGTCACATTACTGTCGGTGGCTATGCGGGCATGTCCTGCGGCGCGGCAATGCTCGGCGGCACCATTCACGTGAAAGGCGATGCCGGGCCCCGGTGCGGGGTTGCCATGAAGGGCGGCAACATCGTTGTCGAAGGTAAAATTGGCTACCAGTCGGGCTTTATGGCTCATTCCGGCAAGATCATTGCCCTTGGCGGGGCTGGCGAATCCTGTGCTGATGCGCTTTGGGAGGGCGAGGTATGGGTAGCAGGCGAAGTCGACAGCCTTGGTGTTGATGTGGAAGTAGTTGAGCCAACCGCTGAGGATGTTGAAGAGGTGAACGATATCCTCCGGCCCTTGGGATTGGCGGATTCATCTTATAATTGGCGCAAAATGATCTCAGGTCAGCGCCTTTGGTATTTCGAAAGCCGGGACGCGAACGCATGGCTGATGATCTGACAGAACCTTACAAATACCCATTTGAAATGCCCTCTGAAGAGGCGGTGAAGTTTTCCGACGGCTCAGTCAAGGGCCGCCCGGCGGGCGTTCCGTCTTCTTACGATGAAGGTGGTTCCACCAGGTGGACGCCGGAAGCAATTTCCGAGGTGCATGCGCTTGCCCAATTGGGGCGCTACCAGGTGCGCGGCTACAACACCTTCAACAAGCGCATGCCGACCTTCGACGATCTCACCTTCGTGCCGGCAACAATGACCCGCCTTCCGCTGGAAGGTTACCGGGAGAGCTGCGATACCACCACGGTTCTGGGTGGCGGCAGGGGATTGGTTGAAAGACCGCTTGAGCTCAAAATTCCGATTTACATTGCGTCCATGTCGTTTGGCGCCCTTTCGGCAAGCGCCAAGGAAGCACTCGGCCATGGCGCGTCGAAAGTTGGCACCATGACGTGCACCGGTGAAGGGGGCATGCTGGAAGAAGAGCGCGCCGCCTCCCGCCAGCTAGTCTATCAAATGTCGCCGGCGCGGTATGGCCTCGACCTTGATCACCTGCGCCGTGCAGACGGTCTGGAACTTGTTGTCGGCCAGGGCGCAAAGCCCGGCACAGGCGGCTTGCTTTTGGGCATGAAAGTCAGCCCGCGGGTTTCCAAAATGCGCACCCTGCCAGAAGGAGTGGACCAGCGCTCCACAATCCGCCATCCGGACTTTCTTGGCGCAGACGATTTGGCGGTGAAAGTGGAAGAGCTGCGCATCGCCACCAACTTCAAGGTGCCGATTTTCGTCAAGATGGGCGCTACACGCCCGCGGTTTGACGTTGCCATTGCTGCAAAGGCCGGCGTTGATGTGGTGGTGGTGGATGGTGCTGAAGGTGGCACCGGCGCATCTCCTGAACTGCTTCTCAATCACACCGGCATCCCCACCATGAGCTCTATCAGGGCGGCCCGCGAGGCGCTGGATGATTGCGGTATGACCGGCAAGGTCTCGCTGGTGGCAGCGGGCGGCATCCGTTCAGGTGTTGATGCTGCCAAATGCCTGGCGCTTGGCGCAGATGCGGTCATGATCGGCAACAGCGCCATGATTGCCATGGGGTGCAACTCGCCGCGCTATCTTGAAGACTATGAAAAACTCGGCACCTCGCCTGGCGCATGCCATCACTGCCACACGGGGCTTTGCCCGGTGGGCATCGCCACCCAGGAACCGGAGCTTGAAGAACGCATGGATGTGGCCGCAGGCGCCGAACGGGTTGCCCGCTATCTCACCGCCATGACCATGGAAATCACCGCCCTTGCAAAGGCGTGCGGAAAGTCCTCCGTTCATAATCTGGAAACAGAGGATTTGCGCGCCATGTCTTTCGAGGCCTCCGCATTCACCGGCGTGAAAATGGCCGGTATCGACCGCCCATTTGAGTGGTGAGAAAGCCTTCGAGGTTAAATCTCGACCTTATCGCCTTACCGGAACCATTGAAGGATGTCATTCGATGGCATACGGTGATTTCACCAAGCTGGGAGGTTCAAAAGCATGCGAAAAAACATTGCGCTGTCTGTTTTCTCACTTCTTCTAATCGTAGCGACTGGTATAGCCGCCAAGGCGGAAACGAATATCGCCCACGATGCAGAGTTTTATATTCTTGAAGCTCAAAATGGGGAAAAATGGGCCGCCGAGGACACGGCGCTGGACGAGAAACTGACAGCGTTCCGCGGGCGCAATGGCGGCAAACCACCCAACATTTTCTACATTTTGATTGACGACATCGGTTTCGGCGATCTTGGCAGCGCAACCTTGAATTCCATACGCGGCTATAAAACACCTTCCATCAACAAGATTGCCCGCGAAGGCATGCGACTGTCGCGCATGTATACCGAGCCCTCATGTACGCCGACGCGCGTTGCCTTCATGACCGGCCGCCAGCCTTTCCGCAACGGCATGGGTAATACCTCGGTGGACATTTCCGGTTTCGGCCTGGCTGACAAGGAAGTCACCCTGGCGGAGATTTTGTCTGAATCAGGCTACGCCACCTCCCATGTGGGCAAATGGCATATGGGGGATATCAAAGAAGCCTGGCCCAACTTCCAGGGCTTCGATTATGCGGTCTTTCCTATTCACCAGCAGGGCCAGCTATCCATATTTCACGATGATTCTGCCGATGAAGAAGTCTCTATCGGCATCGGCGCCAACAATTATGATGACCGCTTCACCCTCGACCGTTGGCTGCGCACCGACGCCTCGAGCATGGTCACTGGCGTGGAAGGTGTCCGTGGCAAGAATGTGCGTGAAGTGCACATGAAGCCCGGCGAGCGCTGGAACGAGGCCAAGTATCACGAAATGAATGTCCGCTATCAGCGCCAGG
>JBPCVY010000212.1:0-3981 GCA_051010055.1 Hyphomicrobiales bacterium
AGCGCCTTCAGGGGCTGGAATATCGAAGTCCTGGGGAGAAAGCTCCCGCGCCATGTTGACCGTGCCCTTGGCAAAATCCGGATAGGCGAAAGCTGGAAGTTCAGTTGCCGGTTGCCCGTTTTCTGCAAGAACCTCTCCGCGCGCTATGACGGTTTCGATCGGCAATTCCGGCAAGTGAGATGTGATGATGAGGTCGGCAAGCCTGCCCGGCGCAATTGAGCCCAGTTCCTTTTCAAGGCCAAAATGCTGGGCGGTGTTCAGGGTTGCCATCTGAATAGCGGTTACCGGAGCCAGCCCTTGCGCTATAGCATGGCGCACGACGCGGTTCATATGGCCATCAAAAACAAGCGTGCCCGAATGGCTGTCATCGGTGCACAAGATAAAATTGCGCGGATCAAGCCCATTCTCGGTTACCGCTTTCACCTGCTCGGCCACATCATACCAGGCAGAACCGAGCCGCAACATTGCTCGCATGCCCTGGCGCACCCGGGCAATGGCGTCTTCGGTGCGGGTTCCCTCATGGTCATCTTCCGGCCCGCCGGCAACATAGCCGTGGAACGCGAGCCCGAGATCAGGCGATGCATAGTGGCCCCCAACGGTTTTGTGCGCTGCTTGCGTGGCCGCGATCTCCCCCAGCATTTTTGCATCATTTGCCGCAACGCCCGGAAAATTCATCATCTCGCCAAGGCCGATAATGTTCGGCCAGCCCATGGCCTCGGCAACATCATCAACGCCGATTTCCGCCCCGGCATTTTCTAGGCCGGGCGCCGCGGGCACACATGATGGCATCTGCACGAAAATGTTGATGGGCAGGCCCATCGCCTCATCATGCATCAACCGCACCCCTTCCATGCCAAGCACATTGGCAATTTCATGGGGGTCGACAAACATGGAGGTGGTGCCGTGGGGAATGACCGCGCGGGCAAATTCGGTCACCGTCACCATGCCGCTTTCAATATGCATGTGGCCATCGCAAAGGCCCGGCACCAGATAGCGCCCTGCAGCATTGATGATTTCGGTGTCATCGCCGATGGTGTGGCTGGCATCTGCCCCGACAAACGCAAACCGGCCTGCCGCAATGGCAACGTCCGTGTTGGAAATAACCTCGCCGGAATAGACGTTTACCCAGCGCCCGCCGCACACCACCATATCGGCAGGGGTGCGCCCCATGGCAACATCTATGAGCCGCGGGGCAATTTCACTACATGGTTTTACAGCCGGCATGGACGTGCTCCCAAATCAGTGGATTCGCACGCACCAGTTTACACAGCAAAAGGGCAGCTGCGTGAAAAAGTGTGCCCTTATTCTACCCGCCGGGGGTGTACCAAATCGGCGTTGTATAGGCCCGTTCCTGCTGGCTGGTAGGGGCGCCTTCAGGCATCTTGGTGCCGAATCGGAAGGCGTCATAGGCATACCAGGGCGGGGTCGGGATTTCCAAAACCCGCACATAGTAGAAGGCCCGTTGCTTGGCATCGAAATCAGGGTCGGTCCAGACGGCGCCCAATTCAGCTTCGCCAACGGTGTTTTTCCAGTTGGCCATTTTCACATCCACTGTGTCGCCGACGGGTGGGAGTTTGCCTTTTCCGTCCAGCTTGCGGTTGTCGGACCAGGCAACGTTGTAGACTTTCTCGTGGGTCTTGCCGTCAGCATCCAGCCAGCCCTTGATAATCTGTAGCCGGTCCAGATTGGCGCCGATTGGATCGCGCACCGCATAGGCCATGAACGTTGGTGATTTTCCGTCAGGCGCCGCGGTTAAATCGCCGCCCATGGGAACGCCCTTGCCATAGCCGACAATGGCAGGCTGGCGGCTGTCGAGATCATCATCTGTGTAATCCCAACCGCCAAAGAACCGCACGACCATGCGCGGGCCGGTGGTTGCATAAACTTCCTTGCGGTCCATGGCATCAAACAGCGAAGCGCGAGTATTTTCCGCCGCCCATACAGCCGTGTAGCCTGATGCAACCATTTGCCAGGAAAAGAGCTCGCCATTTTCAGTTTTCATGAACGGATGGTCGAGCCGTTTCGGCGATGGCTCATAGCCGGTGTGCTTGCCGAAGAAATTATCCTCTTCCGCCGTCATCAGCGAGGTATGGCTGTCAGTTGCGCCGACAATGCCGAACTTATACGGGTTGGTGCCAAGCCTTTCTTCCAGCAGCAGCCCGTTCTTGAGGGCTTCGCGGGCATACTCATACTGGAGCATGTCGTCTGTTTTCGCCGTGGACAGATCAAGATTGCCCTTGTCCCAGTTGTAGTAGTCGGCGAACTCATCATTGGGGGAAAGAAACGGATGCGCCTCGCCGTCACCCTTGATCTGGGTGATTTCATATAGCGGTTCCCATTTTGCCCGCTGCTCGACATACATGGCATCAAGCTTGCGGCCGGTATATTGCGCATCCACGGGAAACATGACGCCGTTGGACAGATTACCATTGTGGGCAAAGGCCATGGCAGAACCATTCGTCTTGGTTTCATAGTCTTCGAGATATTTGTAGAGATCAAGCGGATCTATGCTGCCGACTGGCGCCTGTGTGGTATAGGGCACCACCCGGCGGGCCCGATCGCCGCCATCGCGGAAAATCACATTGCGGTGCATGTTTCCGCCCTTGACCAGCGATGTCCATTCAAACCCTATGAAAGCTGTAAAGCGGCCAGGCTCATTGAACTTCTCGGCCGCATCGATGACGCTATCCCAAATGTTGGCGTAGCGACGCGCCCCGGGAGAAAAATTGGCAAATAATTCCGGGTCCATCTTGCCTTGCGAGAAGGTGGTGATGAGATCAAGCGTAGCGTTCACCGCTTCCTGGCCACCGGCGCGAAACCCTTTCGACCAGCGCGCGCCTTGTTTGTATTTGGTGACAAGCGGTGTTGCCGCCAGAACGTCATCAATAAATCCCATACCGTCTGAGTGATCGGTTATCGCCAGCCAGTCGAGGGGGCGCGAGAGGCGGATGGGTTGGCCGGATGATGCAACAATCTCTTCACCGCGCGCCAGGCGGTAGGCCTGATCAGGCGGCACACGGTTTCCGAACCCGCCAGCATCCATTGAAAGAGAGGTATGAAGATGGTTGTCGCCCCATAAAGGCCGCTCTGGAAATGTACGCTTTGCATATGGGGAATAGGCTTTGCCTGTATAAAGCTCGGAGAGCTGATCCTTGTTGGCTTGCATTTCCTGCGCGCCAGCGGGGAAAACAAACCCGGCAACACCGAGTACGGCGATAAGCGAACGAACCGAAATCATACCTGCCTCCTCCTTATATTTGTTTGCAACGTATCATTTACGTTAGCTGTGGCCTTTTCAAGTTATGCCTTAGTATTCAACCATCATTTACTTTCAGCATGCGGAAAACAGACAAGAATTCACCCATCCACCCAGTAACGAACTTGTTTACCGGCCAAATTCGATACCGGCGCCTAATCGTGCTATAAAGAAAAAACGTTGCAGAGGCGGTGTTTACAGAAATTGGGCGCCACCCCGCCGGCGCACTGCCTCAACAAACTTTGAATTTGAAATCATGCCGGCATTGCGCCCTGGTTGGGAGGGCTGGACCATGCTGGTTAATGAGATGCTCAAGGCAAAACGGGCTGACGTGATTACCGTAAAACCTCACGAAACGCTCAACACCCTTGTGCACCGGTTGGCTATGGAAAATATCGGCGCGGTTGTCGTCAGCAATGATGGCGAGAGCGTCGACGGGATTATTTCTGAGCGCGATGTTGTGCGCGGGCTCACCCGCCATGGCCCGCACCTTTTGCAGATGACCGTTTCAGAAATCATGACCGAGCATGTGCTCACCTGCAACCCGGACGACAATATCAAGGAAATCATGCGCCTGATGACACAGCGGCGCATCCGCCACCTTCCGGTCGTGAAAAATGGCGGCCTCATCGGCCTCATCAGTATTGGCGATGTGGTCAAGGACCGCCTCGAATTGATGCAGCTTGAAGCAAATGTCCTGCGCGACCAGCTCGTGGCGCACAACT
>JBPCVY010000213.1:0-13386 GCA_051010055.1 Hyphomicrobiales bacterium
GTGAGTTATGCGTTCCCAACTTTCACGGAAACCATGTCTGCATTGGTGGCGATGACTATGGATGGCACCATATTCACCGCTTATGCCGAAACTCTGAAACCGCTCATGGTCGGCGTTGCAATTTCTGCGTTCTTCGGCATCGGACTGGGCTTGTGGATCGGGTTAAGCAGCAGGTTTGACTGGCTCTTTTCCCCGATTTTTATCGTGATGCAGTCTGCCCCTCTGGCAGCCCTGATACCGCTTCTTGTCATGGCCTATGGCATTGGCCTCACGTCCAAGGTTTTCGTGGTTTGCATCATGGCAATGCCGGTGATTGTTCTGAACACCGGAGGTGCGGTGAGGAACACTCCATCTTCACTAAAGGAAATGGGGCGTTCCTTCCTGGGCACCGAAACCGATATTATCTTGAAAATCGTCATACCGGCGGCCTCACCGATTATTTTCTCGGGTTTAAGGCTCGGTATCTCTGCCGGGTTCATCGGCGCCATTTTGTCGGAGCTTAAAATCACGCCGACCGGTGTTGGCGACATCATAACTTACAGCCGTTCAATCGCAGATTACCCAAGCATGTATGCTGCGATTTTCTCCATAATCCTTCTCGCAGTGTTGTTCTTGAACTTACTCGAAAAGTTCGAAGGCATACTCTTTAAAGGGAATAATCGTGGTTATGTTACAGACTAACGAAATGCACGCTCCGCACGATGAAACAGAAGTGGATTATGCGGTCACCGCCCACAATGTTTCGAAAAACTATGACAATGTTGAAGCGCTGAAAAACCTGTCGCTGGACTTCCCGCGCGGTCAGCTCACATCGCTTCTTGGACCTTCCGGGTGCGGAAAGACAACCTTGCTGAAAATAATCGCCGGGCTTTTGAAGCCGACCGCTGGCGAGGTGCAGGTCAATGGCGAAACAGTTACCGGGCCGGGGCCGGACCGTGCCTTCGTTTTCCAGGATTTTGCGCTTTTGCCGTGGGCAAGCGTGATCCGCAATGTGGCTTTTGGGCTGGAACTGCGTGGTGTTGCCAAATCAGAGCGCGAGGCCATTGCCAAGAAATACATCGACTATGTTGGCTTGGCCGGTTTCGAAAACAGCTATCCGCATGAGCTTTCCGGTGGCATGCGGCAAAGGGTGGGGCTTGCCCGCGCCTTGTCGGTGGATGCGGAAGTTCTGTTGATGGATGAGCCGTTTTCGGCGGTTGATGAACAAACCAGGCGCAAGTTTCAGGAAGATTTGCTGTCGCTTGTTCAAGACGAAAGTAAGACGTTTATCTTCGTCACCCATTCCATTGAGGAGGCAGTTTACGTCTCCGATCAGATTGCGATTTTGCTTCCCAGGCCAAGCCGGGTTTCAGAGATCATCCGACCCAGCGGCTTCCGGCACAAGGGAGCAGACAATATCCGGCGCGACTCTGAATACCTCGACATTGTCGACAAAATTTGGGCCTCACTAAAGAGCTATGTGGAATAGGCGCTTGCTATGAAAGTTTTTGGCTATCAGCTACCGGGCATGTCTTCGCTGATTTTGTGGGGGCTGTTGTGGGAAATCGTTGGGCGCCTGGGGGTGACGTTTTTTGTCCCTCCGCTTTCAGAAGTCCTGCAAACGCTGTTTTCTGTAATCGGTACGCCGGCATTCCAGAAAGCGATGTGGGAAACCGCCTATGCCTTCCTGATGGGCGTGACGGCTGCCATCGTCATCGGATTACCTGTTGGCATTATGATGGGCAGGTACCGTCTATTGGACGAGCTGTTATTGCCGTGGGTGAACATTTTCCTCAGCGCACCCCTCACCGCGCTGGTGCCCGTTCTGATGGTTCTGTTCGGGTTTGGCATGAAAGCCATTGTGATCACCACAACGCTTTTTGCGATTTGGATCATCATCCTCAATGCGCGTGCGGGCGTTATGCAAATCAACCGATCGTTGGTTGAAATGGCAGATTCGTTCGGCGCATCTCCGATGGATGCCTTTACCAAAGTCTATTTTTGGGCGGCCCTGCCGGAAATTCTGGGCGGTGTGCGAATAGGCGTTATACGGGCGGTAAAAGGCGTCATCATCGGCCAGCTTTTGATTTCGATCGTTGGCTTCGGCGCTCTCTTCGAAGTCTATTCGGCGAACTTCCTCATGACGCACTTCTGGGCGGTTCTGCTCGTACTTTTCGCCATGGCATTCACCATTTCCGAGCTCCTCGCCTATCTTGAACGGCAGGTGTCCTACTACGCAGCAAAGCGCTGAAGAAAGCTGGGCAAAGTTAGGTCACTTTGGCGTAAAGCTCGCCGATGCCTTCGATATGCCCGTGCAACACATCGCCTTTTTCAACCGGTCCTACGCCCGACGGCGTGCCCGTCATGATGATGTCGCCCGGGGCCAGTTCGAACAGGCCGGACAAGTAGGAAATGGTTTCTGGAATTTTCCAGATCAATTGGTTAAGGTCGCCTTCCTGGCGTATTTCGCCATTGATCTTGAGCCAGATCGCCCCGCTGTCCGGGTGGCCGATTTCGCTTGCAGGCACAAGCTCACTGCAGGGTGCTGAGCGCTCAAATGCCTTTCCGATTTCCCAGGGCCTGCCGGCTTTTTTCATCTCGCCTTGCAAATCGCGGCGGGTCATATCAAGGCCAACCGCATAGCCGTAGACGCATTCGAGCGCCTTTTCGACGGGAATATTTGTACCGCCTGACGATAAAGCAACAACCAGCTCAATTTCATGATGAACGTCGCTCGTTTTGTCCGGATAAGGAAAGTCCCCGTTTCCAGCAACGAGGTTGTCGGGGTTTTTCTGAAAAAAGAACGGGTCTTCACGATCAGGGTCATGACCCATTTCGATGGCGTGTGCTGCATAGTTGCGGCCGACACAATAAACCCGGCGCACCGGAAAGACATTGTCGGTTCCACGCACCGGCAAACTCACCGCGTGTGGAGGTTGAATGACTGTTCCCATTCCTATTTCAACTCCTGCGTTTTCGTCGTTTTGGCAATGCCCGCAAAGCGGGTCGTAGAAGTTGAGATACTAACTTCACACAAGGCTGTCCACATCTTATCCGGAATTCGCGGCAAGTTTCGCGCTGCGAAAATTTTTTGAATTTTTTAGATTGCGGATTAGAAATAGTTCGATCGAGGTTCTTTGCCATTGCGAGGATGTAAATCTTAGGCGATTGAATACTTACGCACCAGATTTACATTACTTACAACAGGTATCCAATTTAAACGCAAACCTGGGAAAGCATTCTACTTCAAGCTCTGAATAGTCCGCATTTCTCTAGTTGTTTACTAAACCTTCACCGAAGTTATACCGCACTCCCACCATTCCGGTAACCGTATAGAAATCACTGTTGAATTTCGAGCCGGCCTTCACAAACATTGACGTCTGTTGGTCCATCATCCAGTTGAAATAACCTGTTACTTCACCAAACACCCCATCGATGTTATCCGTAGCGACGAAATTCTGACCATTCGAGCGAATTGAAGTGACATAGTTTCCTTCAAACTCATTCCATACTCGTCCCACGATCGACAACTCAGTGAGCCCACCGTCTTCTGTTCGCCATCCGGTACCCGCCCGAGCACCGCCGCCAAGCCTCACACTTGATACGTCGTTGAAGAGCACTGTCGAACCAGCAATGTTGTATGGATCTATGTCCGACTCCAACCAAACAAAACTCGCTACTGGTTCAATGAAGCCGTTTTCATCGCCCATCCGATATCCGGTGTCAGCAACGATACCATAATTGAAGACATCTGAGCTTGAAGACCCGACTGTCGGCAGCTTGTACTTTAGGTCCATAACATCGACCTTGCCGAGCAGATCGAAGAAAAATCCATTATTTAGAAAAGTGACGTAACCACCAAACTGACCGCCGGATATTTCCGATTTGGACCGCGAAACGTCAAAATTCACATCAGAACTAATATAACCGCCGAATCCACCGAAAAGGATGGTTGTTCCATCAACCTCTGAACCAAAGTCCGGTCGCTTCAATTGATGCATTTTGGACTGCGCCGGCAATCCGAGAAGGTTCAAATGCAGGCAAACCTAGCCGGCTTTGAAGTTCATGTACTTGGCCATCCAGAAATAGGTCATATATGAACAAACCTTTTTCGATAGGACCATCGGTCAGTTGGAAATGTGATTCGGCTGTTGATCCTCCGACCTCCACAACAGGAATGCCGTCAGGATTTAATGCACCTGTTCCCGAATTGACGTCTATGACAGTTACGTTGGTCAAACCAGAAGTATTGCCTCCGATCGCGAGAACATCTGCCTTAGAACCTGGTCCACCGAGGAAAGCATCAACTTGCAGTTCGCCTCCATTGCCATTGTAATTTCCTGATGTCTCCAAACGGTCGAACTGCGTTGAGTTATCGCCTACAATTTGATCACTCAAATTGATCACACCCGAATTGTTAAGCTGCTCAAGACCATTGAAAACCGTCGTCTCAGCAACTCCGGCCTGATTAGCTGCCGTCACTGTGTCGAAGTTGTTTAAAGTATCGTCGCCGCCGCCAAAATCGCTGGTTCCTCCAGTAATCCAGTTAGCGAGGTTGTTAAATACATCAGAAAGGGCGCCAGTTTTTATGAAACCAAGGATCGTATCATTGTTGTCAATCGTGGTCGGGCCGCCTGAGGTTTCAATTGCAAGCAAACTATCTTGCACTGTCGGGTCGTCGACCCTGCCATTGTAGTTCTCTATTTGACCGTTGTTGGTGATGTTGATAGCACCGCCGGTACTGTTGGCAAGAATGCCTGCATTGCTGCCTTCTGTTGATCCATTCGCTTCGATGTTGGTTTCACCATTTTCAGCCGATGTGAGAATACCATTGCCAACCTTGCCGAGAACCAGCTTGCCCGGCTCCGTCGTCACGTCAACTGCACCGCCACCAGTGGTCGAAGCCTCAATGCCATCGCCGCCTTCTCCAGTCACAGTATCCTTCGCCGTCACCGAAACGTTGGCACCCTGGCTATCAGCGTTGATACCGTCTTCGGCCTTACCTAGCACCGCCTTTTCAGCCAATACAGTGATCTTGCCGAATCCGGTTGCTGTTGCGTCAATGCCATAGGCTGAGCCGGTTACCGTATCCTTGGCCGTAATATCAATTTCACCGCCAGTGCTTGTCGCCTCAATACCGTCACCCGACTGACCTTCTACCGGTCCCTGAGCCAGAATTGTCGTCTTGCCGTTTTCAGCCGATATGAGAATACCATTGCCAACCTTGCCGAGAACCAGCTTGCCCGGCTCCGTTGTCACGTCAACTGTACCGCCACCAGTGGTCGAAGCCTCAATGCCATCGCCGCCTTCTCCGGTCACAGTATTCTTCGCCGTCACCGAAACGTATCCACCCTGGCTATCAGCGTTGATACCGTCTGCGGACTTTCCGAACACTGCTTTCTCGGCCAGAACCGTAATGTTTCCAGCATCAGTGGAAGTTGCGTCGATACCAAATTTTCCGCCAGTGACCGTATCTTTCGCCGTAATATCTATTTCGCCTGTGGTGCTACTCGATTGGATGCCGTCCTCGGCCGTACCATCTACACTGTCATTGGCAATAACCGTGGTCTTCCCAGTCGTTGCACTTGTGACAATACCGTTAAGGGCGCCAATTACCTCACCGCCATCCTTCGAGACATCAGTCGTAATGGTAATCGCACCAAAGCCCGTTGCCGTGGATTTGATACCGTCACCCTTGACACCTTCTACCTTGCCGTCCGTCGAAACGGTCGTAGCGCCATTCTCCGCAGAGGTCAAAATGCCCGTGGCATCGCCCTTAACGTCCTTGTCAGCCGTAACCTTGACCGTGCCGCCACCAGTGGTCGAGGCTTCAATACCATCTCCACCAGATTGACCCTCAACAGTGTCCTTCGCGGTCACCTCAAAAGCGCCGCCTTTACTGTCAGCATTGATGCCATCGCCAGCCTTACCAAGAACTGCCTTTTCAGCGATTACAGTAATCTTGCCAGCGCCTGAAGCCGTCGCATCAATACCGTTCGTGCCGCCCGTCACCTTATCGTTGGCAGTGATTTTGGTTTCGCCCAACGTCATGTATTTTAAACCAGAACATGTCGCCACCTCCGTCAACGGCAAGCCGTGGGTTTATGTGGTCGATAGTTCAAATGGAAATGTGCGGTTGTGTGGACCTGAGGCTTGCGTGAGGGTGCGAAACCGCACTGTTGCACTAGCGCAGTAGACCCGGTCAGGCTTTGTAAAAATCGTAGAAGCTGCGCCGTTCAGGGAGTAAGCGCCGGCAGATCGCGAAAATTATCGAGCGCTTCCGGGTTCGCCAGTGCCTCAACATTTTTTACCGTCCGGCCATGCACTACATCACGTACGGCAAGTTCGGTGATTTTGCCCGATTTTGTGCGCGGAATGTCGTCCACAGCCACAACAACGGCGGGGGTGTGGCGCGGCGAGGCGCCGGTTCTGATTTGCAGCTTGATCTTTGAGGTCAGCTCATCATCCAGTTCATGGCCTTCCTGCAGCTTGACAAACAAGACAACGCGGGTGTCGTTCTCCCAACTCTGGCCGATTGCGCAGCCTTCCAGGACTTCCGGCAGTTTTTCCACCTGGGCATAAATTTCCGCGGTGCCAATGCGAACACCGCCAGGGTTTAAGGTGGCGTCTGAGCGGCCATGAATAATCATGCCGCCATGTTCGGTCCATTCGGCAAAATCGCCATGACACCAGACATTATCGAACCGGTCATAGTAAGCGGAATGATATTTGGAGCCGTCCGGATCGTTCCAGAACATGAGCGGCAATGATGGAAAGGCCCTGGTGCAGACAAGTTCGCCCTTTTCGCCAATAGGGCAGGGATTGCCCTCATCATCAAACACATCTGTCGCCATGCCTAGAACGGAGGCCTGGATTTCACCGCGCCATACCGGGCCAATAGGATTGCCGCCGACGAAACATCCCGCAAGGTCGGTGCCACCGGAAATGGAAACCAGATGCACATCCTGCTTGACATCGTTATAGATGAAATCGAAACTTTCTGGCACCAGGGCCGAACCCGTTGAAAAAATTGATCTAATAGAATCCAGCGAATGGGTATCGCGCGGCCGCCAGCCGGTTTTCTTCACCGCATCAATAAACTTGGCCGATGTGCCAAACAAAGTGATCTTTTCTTCATCGGCATAATCGAAAAGCGCTTTTTCATTGGGATAGAACGGCGAGCCGTCATACAGCATCAGCGTGCAGCCGGTAGCAAGCCCTGAGACAAGCCAGTTCCACATCATCCACCCGCAGGTGGTGAAAAAGAACAATCTGTCCTCCGGCGTAACATCACTTTGCAATGTCTGTTCCTGGCGGTGCTTAAGAATGATACCGCCGACGGAATGCACGATGCATTTGGGAACCCCGGTCGTACCGGACGAAAACAGAATATAGAGCGGGTGATCAAACGGCACCTGGCTGAAGGCAATCTCAGCGGGAGCAAATTCGGCAATAAAGTCATCAAGGCTTACAGCCCTTTCGATACGCCCTGCCAGTTTCTGAGCGCCACCGAGATAATCAATGATGATAACCTTCTCGACGCTCGGCAACTCCTTTAAAATAGTCTCGATCTTATCGCCGATATCGATGGCCTTGCCGTTATAGTAATACCCATCGCATACAACCATGAAACGCGGGCTTATCTGACCGAACCGATCCAGAATTCCCTTTTCGCCGAAATCAGGCGAACACGATGACCAGGTTGCCCCATGGGAAGCTGCACCGAGAAAGGCAATCATCGTATCAGGCATGTTAGGTGTTACCGCACACACACGGTCACCAACCTCAATGCCAGCCTTTGCGAACGCCTGGCTTACCCGTGAAACCTTGCCCTGAAGCTGATCCCACGAAACAGTCTCGCGCACCTTGTCTTCGCCGCGGAAAATCATTGCCGGGCCGTCGCCGCGGTGCTGGAGCATATTTTCGGCGAAATTCAACTGCGCATCTGGGAAAAACCTGGCGCCGGGCAGCTTTTCCTTGTCTACTATCGCCCGGTTGCCGCGCGTTTGTGCGGTTACGCCACAGAAATCCCACACTTGTGTCCAAAAAGCCTCTTGCTCGTTTACGGAATAATCGTGCAGCTGATCGTAGCCGGTAAGGTTCAGGCCATCACGTTTGTTCACGAATTCCGCGAATCGGGTGATATTGGTGCTAGAAATTCGCTTGGCGGAAGGCTGCCAAAGAGGTTTGTTCATTCGCTTGTTTGCTCACAATGTTGGGGTGGCTATATTGTCTGGTAATTTTCCGATGGGCTGTTGGCAAGCGCAAGACCCAACATTGATTTTTAGGAATTTGTTAACCAAGTACGAACCAACTTAACTTAGTGGTATTTTTGCCCTTTTTACTGGGGATGATGTTTTGAAAATCTTAATTCGACTGTTTCTCGCAATTGTCGTCCTGGCCGTTGTTGCTATCATGGCCATTCCGGTTCTGGTGTCTCCTAAGTTTGTTGCCGAACAGATCGCAACGCAAGTCATGCAAAGAACCGGACGCACACTTACGTTCAATGAGGATCCGTCTATTTCGGTGTTTCCTCAGCTGGCGGTGACGCTCAACAATGCCGCCATTTCCAATCCGCCCGGAGCTCCGAAGGGCACCTTTGTTGCAATGAATCAAATGCGTCTGAACGTGGCGCTTAAACCGCTCTTGCAGCGGCGCGTTGAGGTCAAGGAGTTCACTTTCTCCGGTCCACGCGTAAACCTGCTTGTGAGCCGCAACGGCAAGGTCAACTGGTCGTTCGCCAATGTTTCAAGTGATGGCTCCACTGGCGCATCATTGGCGCCAGCGGAAGTTGAACTTGGAACCATCAAGATCAAGGACGGCATCGTCCAGTATCTTGATGAGCGCACGGGCGCAGCCTTCAAGGCAAGCAAAGTTAATATTGATGTTTCGATGCCGCGTATAGGCGGGCCGGTCGCCATGGACGGCACCTTGGTGTGGTGCAAGGAGAAAGTGAAATTCTCGCTGAAGGCTCCCAAGCCTTTGAACCTTGCATCGGGCGGGTCTTCCCCGGTGCAACTATCGGTAAACGCCAACCCTCTGGCAGCAGCATTTTCCGGCGCAGTTTCGTTGAAGAAAGGGTTCGCCCTGAACGGTGGCCTGAATGCCAAAGCTCCGAATTTGCGCAATCTGTTGAAATGGGCGGGACAACCCATCGCGCCTGGAAATGGCCTCGGCCCGTTTTCGGTGAAATCGCAAATTGCCTATCATGGTGATAAAATAACTGTTTCCAAAGCCACAATCAGTCTTGATGATATGAATGCTCAGGGAACAGTTGTTGCCCAGGTGAGCTCGAACATTCCCAACATTGCAGCGCGCCTTGGCGTCGATCAAATCAATATCGATACCTACCTGGCAAAGCGGCAAAATACTACGCCGAAGAAATCAGGCTGGAGCACCGAGCCCATAAATCTTACGGCTCTGCGCTCGGTGTCTGCGAATTTACAACTCACCGCCGCACGCATCCTTTACCGCAAAACGGTTCTGTTGAACGCCAGCGTGAAAGCAAGCCTGCGCGGAGGTGTGCTGGACGCCAAGCTTGAGAAAGTGAACCTTTACGGCGGCAAGGGCCGGGGATCTCTTATCTTAAACGGTTCGAAAAGGGTTCCGGTGTTTGCCGGTGCATTGAGAGCTGACGGTGTTAAGACCTTCTCGCTGTTGCGGGACTTTGCCGGTTTTGAATGGCTGGAAGGCACTTCAACCGTTGCCTTCAACGTCAAATCGGTGGGCAGCAGCCAGGCGCAACTCGTCCTGAACCTTGCCGGCAAATCCGCCATCGAAGTTGCCAACGGGGCCATTCGCGGTGTGGATGTGGGCCGGCTGTTGCGCGGTGTAAACGAGAATATACTGCAAGGCTGGAATAAATCCGGTAAAGCGCGAACGGAGTTTTCAAAATTCTCTGCCGGGTTCGCCATCAGCAAAGGCCGCGCCAGCACCAATAATCTGCAGCTTTTAGCACCTGACGTGCAGGTGACGGGCAAGGGCTATGCGGACTTGCCAGCTCGGAAACTGAACTTCAGGCTGGCTCCCAAAATTGCCGCAGCAGGCCAGCAGAATCTGCAGGGCTTTGCAGTGCCGATCAAGGTGAAGGGGCCCTGGGCAAACCCGAGAATATATCCTGATATCAAGGGTATCCTGGAAAACCCCGAACAGGCCTATAGAACCATCGATACCATGCTGAAATCGACCAAGGCGCTTAAAAATCCTGACACCAAGGCGATTGTGAAATCGGTTGAGAAACAAACCGTTCAGCAAGTCGAAGACTCGGTTTCCGAGGAAATTGGCGAGGAAAACACCGAAGCCCTGAAAGATGCTGGCAAGCAACTTTTGAAGGGCCTGTTCGGCAACTGATTTTTCGTTGCAGGTTGATATCGCATCCGGCGGCTGTATTCTGGCTGCCGGATGTCCCCATGATGGATTAAATTTGAAACCCATGATCAGGGTACAAGAAGAGCCATTCAACTCTGCAGACGAGCTTGCGAAGATAAAATCCGGCAATACGGATATCGGCGCAACGTGCATGTTTCTGGGCACCGTGCGCGAGATGTCCGGCGGTGACAAACTCACCGCCATGACATTGGAGCACTACCCGGGCATGACCGAGGCCGCGCTGGCTGAAATCGACGAACAGGCGAATGCCCGCTGGCCCCTTGAGGCCTCACTGATTGTGCACCGCTACGGGCGCATGGAACCGGGCGAGGATATTGTTCTTGTCATCACCTGTTCTTCGCACCGCCAGGCGGCATTTGAAGCAGCGGAATTCTTGATGGACTGGCTCAAGACCAAAGCCCCTTTCTGGAAGCTTGAGGAGGGGTCAAAAGGTGGCGAATGGGTGGATGCGCGCGAAAGCGATGATGAGGCGGCAGCCCGGTGGGCGGTGGAGCCCGATGAAGTTTAGCCCCGAATTCTATTTTGCCGGCGAATTTTCCAAGCTATGAGGCGCTCGTATAAAAGCAAAAGCCGCAAGATTATCGATTGGGCGGTGCTGGTTCTGATTGCCGGTGGAATGGCGATTTTCATATCGCGCCTGCCGCAAACCAAAATTGCCGGCCCAGTGCAGGTGCTTGATGGCGATTCCCTGGTGGTTGAGGGAAACGAGATCAGGCTCTACGGCATTGATGCGCCAGAGGGCCGCCAGATGTGTCAGGACAAAACAGGCAGCCAATATTCATGTGGCAAACTCGCGGCCCGGGCGCTGCGCACGCTGGTTTCAGGTTCAGAGGTGGATTGTGTGGTGGTGACGAAAGACCGATATGCACGCAATGTTTCGCGCTGCATCGCAAAGGGCAAAGAGCTTAACCGGGAAATGGTGCGCCAGGGCTGGGCGGTTGCCTACCGTTCCCACGCGCAAGATTACCTGGCTACGGAGAATGAAGCCCGCAGCGCCGGGCGCGGCATCTGGCAGGGCGCATTCGAGCGCCCTGGCGAGTGGCGCCGCAAACAGGCCGCAGCGGCAGATGCAGCAGTCGGAAAACCGCCGCCCGATTAATCAGGCGGCGGAACAATGAAAATTCTATCAATCTTGCGGTGGCACGTATTCGCTTGCGATCTTCGATGCCTTGGCAATTGATTGCGCCAGTTCATCCATCGTCATAAGCCGTGTCGTGTTTCCATTTTCAACGGCGCCGGCCGCACCCGTGAGCACTGAGACGGTTGCAGCGCTCACATCGTCGGGAAATTCGGCCAGCAAAACCAAATCGTGCGAGCCGAGGGCGGCAAACACATGAAGCATCTTGCCCCCCGCAGCCTCAATGGCCTTGCGCGCGGCAGCTTCCCTGTCCGAGGGGTTTTTCATCATTCCCCGAACCGCCTTGCGGGTGTAGTTCCCAGTCCACAAATAGTAAGCCATTTCAGATACCTCCCAGCTCTATGTCTGATTAAATGGGCCCGTTTACCGGGTCTTGTTTCTTCAACCATAGCATAAAACGGAAGTGCGGCCCGGAAGGCCTCCGGAAAGCGCCTCAACGGCGGCCCCAGCCCTCATATCTGGTGTCGCGCTCCCAGCTGGTGAAATTCTGTTTGCGGCGCGGCGCTGCAGAGCTGGGTTTTTTCTTCCTGGTGGAAGTTTTAGAGCTCTTTTTCTTGGTTTGGGCATTTGCACTATAAGGGCGCACTAGGGCAAAAGCTGGCGCAGCCAAGATGAGGCATAATATTTTCCGCCGCGTTTTCATCGCATCTCTTTTTACCTGCGTCACATGCTCTAGGATCACAATTATTCGCAGCCTTCCGGTGGACAGTGAAATTGACCCGCTCGGCTTTGACCTGCATGATAATAGCATGGTTGCTGGAGTGCTGCTTGATCTGTCGGGTGTGATCTATGTCGGCAGTGAACCTTTGCCAGGCGCACTGGAGGCGGTATCGCGGCTGCGCAATATTGGGCTGCCCCTGCGCTTTCTCACCAACACAACGCGCACACCGAAGCGGCAAATCCTTACAAATTTGCACGCTATGGGACTTGAGTGTGGTGAGGACGAGTTGTTCACTCCTGCCCAGGCTGCACGGGACTGGCTGGCGGCACATAAATGCAAGCCGAATCTTCTCATTCACCCGAACTTGCAGGAAGATTTTGAAGGCCTTGCCGAATTTCCCGGCACTGCTGTGGTGGTTGGTGATGCCGGCGAGGGGTTCACCTTTCGGGCGCTCAACACCGCCTTCCGCACTTTGGTTGGAGGGGCTGAGTTTATTGCGCTTGCCGCCAACCGCACCTTCAAAGACCATGATGGGGAACTCAGCCTTGATGCGGGCGCGTTCGTCACTGCCCTGGAGTTTGGCTCGGGCAAAACTGCGACAGTTCTGGGCAAGCCCGCGCCTGAATTCTTCGGCGGAGCCCTTGAGAGCATGAACGTGAAAGCTGAAGAGGCTGTGATGATTGGCGATGATGCGGAAGCTGATGTTTCAGGGGCGATTGCGGCAGGGATTGGCGCAGGCCTTCTTGTGCGCACCGGCAAATATGTCGAAGGGGCGGAAAGCCTTGTAAACCCGCCGCCGACAGCGACGGTTGATGACATTGTCAAAGCGGTTGATTGGATTGAGGAAAAGGTTGCAGTGCCTGGTTTATGAGCGCGTCGGCTAACTGGGCGTGAATGGGGTGGCGCGCGTCCTGATACTCCTCAGAAGCTGTGATGAACATGGTGCTGCGAAACTCACTACTGGCTATCCACTCGCCCAGAACATCGACCATGGCAACAAGCTGTTCGCGTGAATTTTATCTTCAAAAATGTACCAATCGGTACATATTGCTATGAGCTGATCCTTCGCCAAACCAGTTTTGCTGGAAAGGAAACATCATGGCCCGCGCATTTGCTGAAATTGCCTTCACCGATGCCGTCAGAGACATTCAAAGAAAGCTCGGTTCCGCAAAAGGCTATGACAAATTCCTGGATGTGGAAGCACCTGCCAACAACACCC
>JBPCVY010000214.1:0-7560 GCA_051010055.1 Hyphomicrobiales bacterium
GCAGCTTGAAGAAGACCTATCAGGAAAGCCAGAAACCCTGGAGCTTATCGCCCAGTTTGATGACGCCTCGCTTGCCGATTTGATGACCAATCTAGCCGGCCATTGCATGGAAACCCTTTTAAAGGCCTCCCTTGAACCACGAGATGAAAAGCCGGTTTGCTTTATTGCCTATACGGTCAAGGGCAAGGACCTTCCCCTTGCCGGCCACAAGGACAATCATGCCGGGTTGATGACGCCGGCCCAAATGGCAAGCTTCCGAAAGAGCTGCGGTGTTGCAGAGGGTGAGGAATGGGACAGGTATGCGGGACTTTCCTGCGATAGGACTGCGGTAGAGGCGGCGGTTTAAGAATACGCCGTTCAACAGGGAAGGCATGCGGCGGCTCACCGCCCCGCCCATTGAAGTCGGCGCCATGTCAGGGCCGGACATCAAGGGCGCAATGTCAACCCAGGAAGGGTTCGGCAAAATTCTCGACCAGATTGCCAAATCAGATTCCAACCTTGCCCGGCACATCGTCACCACCTCGCCCGATGTGACAGTCTCGACCAACCTTGGGCCTTGGGTGAACCGGCGCGGTGTGTTTTCCAAAACCCCGCGTGAAGACGTGTTCCAAACCAGAAAGCTCATGTCCGCACAACGCTGGCATATGGGCCCCGATGGTCAGCACATCGAACTTGGCATTGCGGAAAACAACCTGTTTCTGCTTCTTGCAGCCCTCGGGCTTTCCCACGAGATTTTCGGTGAACGGCTTCTGCCTATCGGCACCCTTTATGACCCGTTTATCCAGCGCGACCTCGATGCTCTTAACTATGCTTGCTATCAGGATGCCCGATTTATTCTGGCCGCCACCCCTTCCGGCATCACCCTTGCCCCTGAGGGCGGTGCGCACCAGTCTATCTCCACCCCGCTTATCTGAATGGCCCAGGATGGGCTGGCGAGTTTTGAGCCTTCCTATGTGGATGAACTCGCTATCATCATGGAATGGGCGTTTGACTATATTCAACGCCAGCCAAAGACCGCTGGCAAAGACGAATGGCTGCACGAGCGCGAAGGCGGCTCAGTTTACTTGCGCCTATCTACCCGCAGCGTTGACCAACCCCTCAGACAGCTTGATGAAGAAACCCGCACGGGCATTATCAATGGCGGATACTGGATGCGCCCGCCTCAGGAAGGAACACACCTTGCCATCGCCTACACCGGCACTGTTGCTCTTGAAGCGCAACAGGCGCTCGGATCAATCTTGTCGCGGTTTCCAGGCGCAGGCTTGCTGGCGGTAACGTCCGCCGACAGACTCAATGCAGGCTGGAAAGCTGCGCAAACCGCTCAGCAGCATGGCAAAACTGAAACTTCCTATGTGGAGCAGCTGCTCGCCCCCCTCGACAGGCAAGCACAACTCGTTACCGTCATTGACGGTCATCCGGCAGCACTCTCATGGCTGGGCGGTGTGCACGGATATAAAGTGCAGGCCCTTGGTGTTGAGCATTTCGGTCAAACCGGCACAATCGATGATCTCTACCGGGAGTACCGCATTGGCACAGACGCCATTATCGAGGCCTGTTTGGCCACAAAAACACAGGTTTTTTGATAAGCAACAGCATGAGCCGAAATGGTTGCTATATAAGAAGACGTATATACTTTGCAACAATTACCATTAATCAGTTTCAGGATATGTGGTTCATATGCTTGACAAACCAGAATCGAACTGCACCATTTCATAATCAGGGTCGGCAAACCGGGAAAACCCGAAGTTTTGCACCAGCCCATGTTAAAAGAAAAACTCTTGGGGAGGACTAAAATGAAAAAACTACTTCTATCAACTGCAGCCGCGGTAGCGCTTCTTGCAAGCCCGGTGGCCGCTGAAGATATCAAGATCGGTATCATTCTCGGCTTCACAGGGCCTATTGAATCGCTCACACCTGATATGGCTGCCAGCGCAGAATTAGCCATGAAAGAAGTCAGCGACAGCGGAAAGCTGTTGGGTGGCTCAAAGGTCATGGCGGTTCGCGGTGACTCAACCTGCACCGACAGTGCGGCTGCAACTGCTGCGGCAGAACGTCTTGTCACCTCTGACAAGGTAAAAGCCATTATGGGCGCCGACTGTTCAGGCGTTACCGGCGCTATTTTGCAGAACGTGGCACGCGCAAACGGCGTTGCAATGATTTCGCCGTCCGCGACATCACCTGCGCTTTCTACTGCAGAAGATGATGGCCTGTTTTTCCGCACAGCTCCCTCGGATGCGCGCCAGGGTCAGGTGCTCGCAGAAATTCTGAAAGACCGGGGCGTCAAATCAGCCGCCCTCACCTACACCAACAATGACTATGGCAAGGGTCTTGCCGAAAGCATCAAGAAGAATTTTGAAGCTGTTGGCGGCAAGGTCACCATTTCTGCTGCCCACGAAGACGGCAAAGGCGACTACTCCGCAGAAGTTGGTGCATTGGCCCAGGCTGGCGGGGATGTGCTGATTGTGGCCGGTTATCTTGACCAGGGCGGGAAGGGTGTTATCCAGGCAGCTCTCGATTCAGGGGCTTTCAAAACCTTTGTTCTGCCTGATGGCATGATTGGCGATTCACTTCCAATCGCCATCGGCGCTGACTTGAACGGTTCCTTCGGCACGTTGCCGGGCACCGACAGCAAGGGCGCAGAAGTCTTCAAAGAGCTGGCTGCAAAAGCGAACATCAAGGGTGAAGCATTTACCGGCGAATCCTATGATGCTGCAGCCCTTCTTTTGCTTGCCATGCAAGCTGCGAAATCTTCAAAAAGCGGAGACTTGAAGGCCAAGGTGATGGAAGTCGCCAACGCGCCAGGTGAACAGATTTTGCCAGGTGAACTTGGCAAGGCTCTCGATATCCTGGCCAAGGGTGGTGACATCGACTATGTGGGCGCCACCGCGGTGGAATTGATTGGTGCTGGCGAAAGTGCCGGCAACTATCGCGAAATTCTCGTTAAGGACGGGAAGAACACCACAGCGAAGTTCCGCTAAGCACTCTGATAAAAATGCACGGCCCGGACCATATGGTTCCGGGCCGTTGCCCTGCCCCTGTGCACATGAACTGATGATTGTTGTAGAAGACATCTACAAGCTGTTTGGCGGCATTCGAGCCGTTGATGGCGCGTCATTGACCATTGAAACCGGCTCGATAACAGGTTTAATTGGCCCTAACGGGGCGGGCAAAACCACCCTTTTCAACGTCATAGCCGGCCTCTACAAACCCACCGCAGGCAACGTTTACCTGGATGGTGAGGATATTACCGGGCTGCCCCCGCATGAGCTGTTCGCAAAGGGCCTTTTGCGCACATTTCAGATTGCCCACGAATTCTCCACCCTGACGGTGCGTGAAAACCTGATGATGGTGCCGGGCAACCAGGCCGGTGAGAGCCTTATCCAAACCTGGACAAGCTTTTCGAAGGTACGCGAAGAAGAAGAGAAAATTCGCGAGCGGGCAAACGAAGTTATCGAATTCCTTGAAATCCCTCACGTGGCCGACGAGTTTGCCGGCAACCTTTCCGGCGGCCAGAAGAAACTGCTCGAGCTTGGCCGCACCATGATGGTCGATGCAAAGGTTGTGTTCCTTGATGAGGTCGGCGCTGGTGTGAACCGCACCCTTCTCAGAACAATCGGCGATGCAATTCAAAGGCTCAACCGCGAGCGGGGATACACATTTTGCATGATTGAGCACGATATGGATTTTATTGGCCGGCTTTGCGATCCCGTTATTTGCATGGCCGAAGGCAAGGTCTTGGCTCAAGGCACGGTTGACGAAGTTAAGAACAATGAGGAAGTGATCGAGGCATATCTGGGCACCGGCCTTAAAAACAAGCCGCAGGCTGAGGCGGTTCCATGAGTTTCCTTATCGGTGAAAACATGACCGGCGGATATGGCGGAGCCGACATACTTCACGATTGCACCATAGGTGTTGAAAAGGGCGAAATCGCCGTTGTTGTGGGGCCAAACGGCGCAGGCAAATCGACGGCCATGAAGGCCGTTTTCGGTATGCTGGATTTGCGCGAAGGCCGGGTGCTGATGGACGGTGAAGATATTACAACACTGACCCCGCAAGCCCGGGTTCTCAAAGGTATGGGGTTTGTCCCGCAAAACTATAACGTGTTCACCTCCATGAGCGTGGAGGAGAATTTGGAAATGGGCGCGTTTATCCGCGAGGACGATATTTCTGAAACCATGGGGCAGGTTTTTGAACTGTTTCCGGTTCTGGAGGAAAAGCGCCAGCAGCCGGCAGGCGAGCTTTCCGGTGGCCAGCGACAGCAGGTTGCCGTAGGCAGAGCTCTCATGACAAAGCCGGAAGTCTTGATGCTTGATGAGCCCACAGCCGGTGTATCGCCCATCGTTATGGATGAATTGTTCGACCGCATCATTGAGATTGCCAAGTCGGGGATTGCAATCTTGATGGTGGAACAGAATGCAAAACAAGCACTCAACATTGCTGATAAGGGCTACGTTCTGGTGCAAGGCAGAAACCGTTACACGGACACTGGCGAGGCGTTGTTGAACGATCCCGACGTCCGCAAAGCGTTCTTGGGGGGCTGAGCGGATGGATTTCCTGAACTCGATTGTACTGCTGGGAAATTTCTTGTTCGTTCCGGGGCTCACCTATGGCTGCCAGCTGGCCCTTGGCGCGCTCGGCGTCACGCTGATTTACGGCATTTTGCGGTTCTCCAACTTCGCCCACGGCGAGACAATGGCGTTCGGCACAATGACAACCATCCTGGTTACATGGGGATTGGTTGCATCCGGATTCACCCTAGGCATTCTACCCACCGCCCTCATTGCCCTGCCCGTTGGCATCTTGGCGACAATCGTGTTGTGCCTGGTGACAGATAAGCTGGTTTACCGCTTCTACAGGAAGAAGAAATCTGACCCTGTGATCTTCTTGATTGCATCCCTTGGCGTGATGTTTTTCTACAACGGCCTGATACGGTTTGTTATCGGGCCCAATGACCAGATTTTTACCGATGGCCCACGGTTCATTATCAAAGCGGGGGAATTCAGGAAGTTTACCGGCCTTAATGAAGGCTTGGCTTTGAAAACCACACAAGGCATCACTATTGTGATGACCATTATCACGGTTGCCGCCTTGTTTTGGTTTCTTAACAAAACCCGTACCGGCAAATCCATGCGCGCCTATTCTGACAATGAAGATCTGGCGCTTCTGTCAGGCATCAACCCAGACAAGGTGGTGATGATTGCCTGGATGCTCACCGCCGGATTAGCAACAATAGCCGGCGTATTGTACGGGCTGGACAAGAGCTTCAAGCCGTTCATTTACCTGCAAATTCTTTTGCCGATCTTTGCTTCCGCCATTGTTGGTGGTTTGGGTAATCCGCTGGGGGCAATTGCCGGCGGGTTCGTAATAGCGTTCTCGGAAGTTTCTGTCACATTTGCCTACCGCAAGTTCCTCGCCTATCTGGTGCCGGAATCCTGGGCGCCTGAAGGTTTAGTGCAGCTGCTCTCAACCGATTATAAGTTTGCCGTCTCGTTCGCCATTTTGGTGATTGTTCTGCTTGTCAAGCCAACAGGCATCTTCAAAGGACAAACCATATGAGCGATACCACACGCAATATCGCATTGTTTGCCGGCATGGCCGTCCTGTTCATCATTGTCGGCATATTCCAGAGCTGGTCGCTCTCGCTCGCCATTCTGAACCTGTGCCTCATCTCATCCATCATGGCGCTGGGTGTGAACATTCAGTGGGGTTATGCAGGGCTGTTGAATGTTGGCGTCATGGGATTTGCGGCACTGGGCGGACTTGCCGGGGTGCTTGTTTCGACGCGCCCTGTTCCTGCTGCCTGGGAGGCCGGAGGGGGCGGCATTCTCCTTACCTTCCTCATCGTCCTCATCGCCGTTGCGGCGATTGTATGGTGCACCTACAAGCTTAATGGCACTGTGCGCACCTTGAGTATCGCCGCTATCGCAATTGTTGGGTATTTCGTCGCCCGTGCGTTTTTTGACCCGGCGGTCGAAGCCATCGAGGCTGTTGATTCTGCAGCCACCGGCAATCTCGGCGGGCTTGGTTTGCCAATCATCTTTTCCTGGGTGCTTGGCGGCATCTTTGCAGCTGCTGCGGCCTGGGGCGTTGGCAAGATATCTCTGGGATTGCGTTCGGATTACCTGGCGATTGCCACCCTTGGCATATCGGAAATCATCGTTGCCATGCTCAAGAACGAGGATTGGCTGACACGCGGGGTAAAAAACGTATCCGGACTTCCCCGCCCTGTGCCCTACGAAGTCGATATTCAGAACTCTGACTATTTCCAGGAACTGGCAGCCAACTGGGGCATTTCGATAGTCGAGCTCTCATCGATTATCGTGAAGCTTTGTTATGCAGGGCTGTTCGCCGTTGTGCTTTTGTTCATTCTGTGGCTTTCCGAACGCGCCTTGAATTCGCCCTGGGGCCGCATGATGCGCGCCATCCGCGATAATGAAGTTGCCGCCGAGGCCATGGGCAAAGACGTTACCGGCCGGCATTTGCAGGTTTTCATTTTGGGCTCGGCAGTTGTTGGGATAGCAGGGGCCATGCTCACTACCCTTGATGGCCAGTTCACCCCCGGTTCCTACCAACCCTTGCGCTTCACATTCCTCATTTGGGTCATGGTGATCGTAGGCGGCTCGGGCAACAATTGGGGCGCGGTTATCGGTGGCTTCGTTGTCTGGTTTTTCTGGATTGAGGCCGAGCCTATTGGCCTGTGGTTGATGGATGTCATCACCTCCGGCATGCCGGAAGACAGCTGGTTGCGCGCGCATCTACTCAACAGCGCAGCACATATGCGCCTGATGACGATGGGGCTTGTTTTGTTACTGTTTCTCCGCTTCTCACCAAGGGGACTGATCCCCGAGAAAACGTTGAGTAAATAAGCTACCCAAAGACACGCTTGAAAATCGTGTCCACATGTTTGGTATGGTAGCCCAGATCAAACAGGGCCTCGATTTCTTGAGTGCTCAGCTTTGCGGTTACCTCTTCATCCTTTTTCAGAAGGTCGAGGAAGTTCCCCTCACCACGCCACACGGGCATGGCATTGCGTTGAACAAGCCGGTAGGCGTCTTCACGGGCAGCGCCTGCCTGGGTAAGCGCCAAAAGCACACGTTGTGAATGCACAAGCCCACCGAGTTTATCCAGGTTCGTTTGCATGTTCTCTGGATACACGACGAGCTTTTCGATTACCCCGGCGAGACGGTTCAGCGCAAAGTCGAGATGAACGGTAGCGTCCGGGCCAATGCCGCGCTCAACTGATGAGTGGGAAATATCGCGCTCGTGCCACAGGGCAACATTTTCCTGCGCCGGTGTCACGCTTGAGCGTACAAGGCGCGCCAGTCCGGTAAGGTTTTCGGTAAGCACTGGATTGCGCTTGTGCGGCATGGCCGAAGAGCCCTTCTGGCCCGGCGAGAAATATTCCTCAACCTCCAGAACTTCGGTGCGTTGCAAATGACGGATTTCCGTTGCGAGGCGTTCGATTGATGATGCCACCACCCCGAGCACGGAAAAGTACATTGCATGGCGGTCGCGCGGAATGACCTGGGTGGAAACTGGTTCAGGCCTCAGCCCCATGGC
>JBPCVY010000215.1:0-8663 GCA_051010055.1 Hyphomicrobiales bacterium
GCAGGCTGCCACCCATATCCGAGCCATGGGCAACCCACGCGGTTCCCGTGGCCAACGCCACTGCTGCACCGCCTGATGAACCTGCAGCCGAGCGCGATGTGTTCCAAGGATTGAGGGTTTTGCCGAATACTTCGTTGAACGTGTTGGCACCGGCGCCGAATTCAGGCGTGTTCGACTTGGCGTAAACAATGCCCCCTTCTGCCTCCAGATGCTCCACCAGGATATCGGACTTTTCAGGCACATTGTTCGAAAAAATCGGCGAGCCATGGGTAGAGCGCACACCGGAAACATCCGCCAAATCCTTTATTGGCACCGGCAAACCGTACAGCATTCCGCGCTCGGCGAAAGGTTTCGCCAAAAGTTCGTCTGCGGCTTTGCGCGCGCGCTCGAAGCAAAGTGTTGGCAAGGCGTTCACCTTCCCATCCACTTCCGTAATGCGTGTTTCCAGCGCATCAAGTAATTCGCGGGGCGAAACTTCGCCCTTTCTAAGCAGAGTAACAATGCCAACCGCGCTTTGCTTAATCAATTCGTCGCTCATGGCCACAGAACCGTCCCTATTGAAAGAACAATAGATTATCGGACTTGCCTTGGGCTTCAAGCCTCGTCTATCACTCTTTGTAAGTAAAATTCGGTTCCACCCAAATCCTTTGAGGAAACGACCATGGCAGCACTGTCAAATATGGCTGTTCGCGACATCGAAACAGTCATTCATCCTTACACCAATCTTGCCGCTCACCGGGAGACCGGACCACTCATTCTTGAAGAGGGCAAGGGCATTTATGTGCGCGACGAGCGCGGCAAAGAGTATATCGAAGGCTTGGCAGGGCTGTGGTGCACATCGCTTGGCTATGGCAATGAAGAACTTATCGAGGCCATAACCGCGCAATTGCGCCGGCTTTCCTACACCCATGTGTTCGGCGGCAAATCCAACGACATGGCCATTGAGCTTTCTGAAAAGCTGAAAGAGCTGGTGCCGTGCGATGCATCTAAAATGCTTTTCTGCTCATCCGGTTCTGAATCCAACGACATGCAGTCAAAGCTCACATGGTACTACAACAATGCCCGCGGCAAGCCGGAAAAGAAAAAGCTCATCTCCCGGGTGAAAGGTTATCACGGGGTGACCGTGGCATCTGGTTCGCTGACCGGACTGCCGCCAGTGCATATGGACTTTGACTTGCCCATCAAAAATGTGGTGCACACCTCATGCCCGCATTATTACCGGTTCGGCCAGGATGGTGAATCAGAAGAAGAATTCACTGACCGTTTGGTGGCTGAGGCTGAACAGCTCATCCAGGACGAAGGCCCTGAAACGGTTGCGGCGTTCTTCGCCGAGCCGATTATGGGCGCGGGCGGTGTCATTCTTCCGCCAAAGGGCTACTTCCCGAAATTGCAGGCCATGCTTGAGGCCTATGACGTGCGCTTCATTGCCGATGAAGTGATTTGCGGTTTTGGCCGCACCGGCAAATGGTTTGGCTCGCAAAGCCTTGATATCAAACCCACTTCCGTTTCCATGGCAAAGGCCATCACTTCAGCCTACTTCCCGCTTGGTGCAATTTCCATTGAGGAAGACCTCTACCAGGCAATGCTGGATGAGAGCCGTAAAATCGGCACATTCGGCCACGGTTACACCTACACCGCGCACCCGGTGGCGACAGCTGCGGCATTGAAAACCATCGAAATTTATGAGCGTGAAAACATTGTCGGCCACGCCGCCAACATGACGCCAACATTCCAGGGCCGCCTGAACGCCCTTGCGGACCATTCGCTGGTCGGGGAGGTGCGTGGTATGGGGCTTATCGGCGCGGTTGAGATTGTTGCCGACAAGACCACCAAACGCAGTTTCGCTCCTTCACAGGGTGTTGGCCCGAAAGCCGTAGACTTCGCGCTCGACCATGGCCTTGTAAACCGTGCGGTAGGCGGTGATTCCGTTGCGCTCTGCCCGCCGCTCATTATCACCGAGGCAGAAATAAACGAAATGTTCGACCGCTTTGAAAAGGCGTTGGACGACACCGAAGCCTGGGTTTCTAAAGAGAACCTGCGCGCTGCTTGAGATCAGTTCAAAATCAATAGCGAATTATCGGAAAGCCCTGCCGCAATGGCAGGGCTTTTTTCTTGCGATCTGAACGACACAATTTCTGTCATGACTTTGCCGCCGAGTGCGATTTGCCAATCAACCCGCACGGTTTTTCCGCGCAATGAAACACCTAAAAGTGTTTTCCGGTCAGCGCCAGGCAAAACCAGCACCGGATTTGAACCACCGGCAAATTCGCTTATGTCTTGAATCCGCGAACCTATGAAATGGTTCGAGAAACCATATTTCTCCGCCTGAAGTTTCAGCTTGCCGCCGCGCAACTCCCAGAATTGAAGGGTGCCGCCGATGTGCGGAGTGACAACAATGGCAACCTCCTTGCGGCCATCGCCATCAAAATCGGCAATTCCCGCTGGGTTCAGCCAGCGATTCGACGTGCCGATAAACGGGGTGCGGGAAAAGAGAGAAAGTTTTCCATTGCGCACACCAAAAACCGACAGCGCTGCACCGAAGTCAGCATGCGAGTTGACGGCGATAATTTCGCTTGCACCATCCCCATCTAAATCGGCAATGCGCGCGAACCGGTCTTCGAAAACCTCGCTTTTGGGGAGCACATACTCCAGAAACTTTCCCTTTGCGGTTTTGACCGCCAGCCCGCCAGCCTCAATGCCATCCCCCAGAACTGCATGCCCATAGCGCCGAGTAGGCCCTGTAAGCCATGCTTTGCGAATATCGGAGGAACCACGCACGAGGACACCGTCTGGCAATCCTCCTGCCGGTACTTTTTCTTGCAACTGTTTCGGTGGTTTTGCGCTTTTGCCCTTTGCTGTGAAACCTGCAATGCGGCCATTCTTGAGCCTCACGCCCAGCGATTTGCCGTCGGTCCAGATTGAAACCGGTGCTGCGGGCAATTGCACAACCACCTGCTTCGGTTCTGCCTGAACGTCGGCGGCTAAAAGTGCCAAAGCAAGGAACGCCACCCCAGCCCAGACCCGCATCAGGACAAAACCTCCAGGGCTTGATCGATATCGGCAATCAAATCATCCACATGCTCAATGCCCACCGACAAACGAATAAGGTTTTCTGCCACCAGTGAGTGCGGCCCTTCTACTGTTTTTCGGTGCTCAGCGAGGCTCTCAACACCGCCCAGCGAGGTGGCCGGAATGAACAGTTTCAGCGCGGCCGTAACCTTCTTTGCGTCTTCCTCGTCGCCCTTCACAAGGATAGACATCATGCCGCCGAAACCTCCCTGCATCTGGTGTTTGGAGATTTCGTAGCCCGGATGGCTTTCAAGGCCCGGATAAAGCACCGCATCCAGTTTCGGATGGTTCTCAAAATGGCGCGCAATAGCCATGGCGTTGCGGCTGGATGCATCAAATCGGACAAATAACGTGCGCAGCCCGCGCAATAAAAGCCAAGCTTCAAACGGCCCGATAATAGAGCCGAGATACTTGCGGTTATGCCAAATTTCATCCCAAAGCGGTGTCTTATCAGCAGCTACCAGCACCCCTGCAGTAACATCGGAATGGCCGTTGAGATATTTGGTCGCTGAATGAAATGTGAAATCTGCTCCGAACTCCAACGGGCGGGTTAAAACTGGCGTTGCCACAGTTGCATCGACACCAAGAACAGCACCTGCTGCATGGGCTGCATCCGCAGCCGCTTTAATGTCGATAACATCCCAAGTCGGGTTCACCGGGGTTTCAATCCAAACAACCGCTGTCTTGCCCGGAACAATTGCCTCTTCCAGCGCTCCATCGCGGGTCTGGTCGAACAATGTGAGCCCGATTTTGCGTTTTTCCGAGATGATCCGCAGCCAGTCGAGCCCGCCGTGATACATGATTTGCGGCGCGACGATGTGGGCGCCCGTCGGCACCGTTTCAAACAGGGCGGCAAAACCTGCAAGGCCGGATGAGAACAAAAGCGCATCCTTCCCGCCATCGAGCCTGGCGAGCACCTCTTCCACCTGCGCCACCGTCGGGCTTGAATAACGGCTATAGGAGTAGCTGCCGGGAAGCTCATAGTTCTCATCGCGGGCAAATGTCGTAGCCTGATGAAGGGGCGGCACCACCGCACCCGTTGCCTCATCAATCGCATGGAGCGCCTGGGCAACCAGCGACCGCGGTGAAAGTTCGCCGCTGCCTGCCATTAAACGTGCTGCCCGCCGTTAATATGTAACTCGGCTCCGGTAATGTAGCTCGACTGTTCAGTGCACAGGAAATAGATGGCTTTGGCCACTTCTTCTGGCTGGCCGAGCCGGCGCAACGGAATATCCTCAATGAGTTTTTCAGTACCCGGAGACAGAATCGATGTTTCAATTTCGCCCGGTGAAATGGCGTTCACCCTGATGCCTTCCGGCCCAAGGTCGGCGGCCAACTCGCGGGTGAGCGACATCAGTGCGGCTTTCGATGTGGCATATGCGGCACCAGCAAACGGATGAACCCTGGAGCCGACAATGGAGGAGACATTGACGATGGAACCTTTCGACTTGCGCAACTCCTCGCGGAACCCTTGCGCCAGCATGACCGGAGCAAGGAAATTCACCTGAAAAACCTTCTTCCAGTCTTCAATATCCATATCGATGCCATTAAGGCGCGCACCATCGGCTGCTTTCGGCGAAACGGCGGCATTGTTCACCATGGCGTCGAGCCGGCTGTTCTGGTCCTTCAGCCGTTCACGCATTTCCGCAATACCGGCCCGAATGTTCTCTGGGTCGGCCAAGTCGATTTGCATGTGGTCTTCCGGGCCTGCCTCCCACGGGCAGTTTTCCGGGAAGGCGTGGCGCGAGCAGGTGATAACCCTCCAGCCCGCAGATGAGAATCTCTTGACGGTGGCATGGCCGATGCCCCGGCTGGCTCCGGTCAGCACAAGAGTGCGGCGTTCGTCGTTGGAGGGGCTGGTCATGGTCTACGGATACATCCTTGTTTTGGACCAGGGCCCGTCAAGCGCATCGCGCCTGAAGGCGATGCGGTCATGCAGGCGGAAGGCCCCATTTTTCCAAAATTCTATGTAAAGAGGCGCAATACGGAACCCGGACCAATAGGCCGGGCGCGGAATGTCGCCTATCGCATGTTTGGTTGCATACTTGGCCACCGCTTTTTCAAGGGCAAACCGGCTTTCAAGAGGGCGCGATTGCTGCGACGCCCAAGCTCCGATGCGGCTCTGGCGGGCTCGTGTAGCGAAATATTCATCCGCCTCAGCATCGGTAACCGGGCTCACCGGTCCGCGCACTCTGATCTGGCGGCGAAGACTCTTCCAATGCAGGCAAAACGCAGCAACCGGATTAACTGCAAGTTCGCCCCCCTTCTGGCTTTCCAGATTGGTGAAAAATGTGAACCCGCGCTCGTCGAACCCTTTGAGCAGCACCATCCGCACATCCGGCATACCGTCAGCATCGACGGTTGCCAGCGACATGGCGGTGGCATCGTTTGGCTCTGAATTCTCAGCCTCGCTGAGCCAATCAGCGAACAGAACAAACGGATCGTCGCGGGTCGTAAAATCGCCCTCTTCCGCCGTTTGTCCTTTGTCTACGATCTCGTTCATTGGTTCCATTTCCAGTGCGTCCCGGAATGAATACGCTGCCAAAAGTTTCCGGGCAACCGAATTCGATACCGCCCGAATGCGCAACCATTTCCGTAACATTATGAAACAATTCTCAAATTACATCATAATACCGCGTTTTTGATAGAACGACTCGATGGTTTGTGTAGGATGCGGGCCATTCTCGGCTGGGGACTCCGATTATAGAGAGGTGGTGAAATGAGCGTACCCGGACCACTGATGGCCGGAAAGCGGGGGTTGATTATGGGTGTTGCCAATAATCGCTCTATTGCTTGGGGAATAGCAGAAAGTTGCGCGCGGCATGGCGCCGAATTGGCATTTACGTTTCAGGGTGAAGCGCTTGAAAAGCGGGTACGCCCGCTTGCAGAACAAGTCGGCGCGACCCACGTTTTGCCATGTGATGTTACAGATGAAGGTTCTATCGACGCCACTTTCGATGCGCTGAAGGAAGCTTGGGGCAGCATTGATTTTCTGGTTCATGCGGTGGCATTTTCCGATAAAGACGAGCTGACGGGACGGTATGTGGATACGTCCATGGAAAACTTTCAGCAGACCATGAACATTTCCTGCTATTCGTTCACCGCCGTTGCCCAGCGCGCTGAAAAGCTAATGAACTATGGCGGCTCGCTGCTTACCCTCACGTACTATGGCGCTGAAAAGGTTATGCCCCATTACAATGTGATGGGTGTTGCCAAGGCCGCTCTTGAGGCATCGGTGCGATATCTTGCCGAAGATCTCGGCAAGCAGAACATCCGCGTAAATGCTGTTTCCGCCGGCCCAATCAAGACCCTTGCCGCATCTGGCATTGGTGATTTCCGCTACATTTTGAAGTGGAACGAATATAACTCTCCGCTGCGGCGCACTGTCGGCACTGACGAAGTGGGCGATGCGGCCCTTTATCTTCTGTCCGATCTCAGCCGGGGCGTAACCGGCGAAGTGCACCATGTTGATGCCGGCTACCATCTTGTTGGCATGAAAGCGGTGGATGCGCCGGACATTTCCGTCGTCTGAGCGTGATGACAGCGCATCCGATTTATTTTCTCCGTCACGGCGAAACAGCATGGAACCGCGAACGCAGGCTGCAGGGCCAGCGCGATACTGAACTGAACGAACTCGGCCACAATCAGGCCCGCGCAATCGCAGCCTGCCTTGCCGATACGCTTCCGGACATTTCCGGGTTTTATTTTCACGTGAGCCCGCTTCAGCGGGCGCGCCAGACCATGGCCTATGTTCAGGAAACCCTTGGCATTTCCGATGACGCCCTGAAAATTGACGAACGGCTGGCTGAGAAAAGCTTTGGCGTTTATGACGGGCGCACGTGGGGCGAGCTGAACAGCGAAGGCATTGACCCGGAGTTTGCGCCGGAAGCCTATTATGAGTGGCAGCCGGAAGGCGGCGAGAGCTATGCGGGCGCAACCAAGCGGGTGGCCGAGTGGCTGTCAGAGCTTTCAGCACCTGCAGTCGTGGTTTCCCATGGCGGCATTTCGCGCATTCTGCGTGGCATTGTCCTTTCACTTCCAGGCCACGAAATTGTTCGGCTGAAAGTGCCGCAAAACCGGTTCTTCCGCCTGGCTGACGGAAGCATAGAGTGGTTTGACGCTGCCCCCTACGCCGCCGGTAAAATCTAAAAGCACACAGCATTGTCTCATCTCAAGGCAACAAAATGTTTCAAAGTACCCGGATGTTGCTCTAGAAAGACGCCCAGGCAACTCACTGATCAATCAGGTTCAAAGCATGTCGCATAACTCCTTCGGGCATATGTTCCGCATCACCACGTTTGGCGAAAGCCACGGGCCCGCAATCGGCTGTGTGGTAGATGGCTGCCCGCCCTTGCTGCATCTGACCGAAGAGATGATCCAGGTGTCCATGAAAAAGCGCCGGCCGGGCCAGTCGAAATTCACCACCCAGCGCAAGGAACCAGACCAGGTCAAAATACTCTCCGGCGTGTTCGAAGATGATGATGGCCGCCAAGTCACCACCGGCACACCGATTTGCCTGCTTATCGAGAATGTCGACCAGCGCTCGAAAGACTATTCCGACATCAAGGACAAGTTCCGGCCAGGCCATGCGGATTTCACCTATCTTGAAAAGTATGGCATCCGGGACTACCGCGGCGGGGGGCGCTCTTCTGCCCGCGAAACCGCCTGCCGGGTTGCTGCCGGCACGGTTGCCCGCCAGGTGATTTCCGGCATGGAGGTGCGCGCTGCGCTGGTGCAAATGGGTCCCCACAAAATCGAGCGTAAGAACTGGGACTGGGACGAAATCGATAACAATCCTTTCTTCTGCCCGGATGCTAAAACCGCCAAATTGTGGGAGACCTACCTTGATGCCGTGCGCAAGTCCGGGTCCTCGTGCGGGGCGGTTGTTGAGGTGGTTGCCTCGAACGTTCCCACCGGCCTTGGCGCGCCGGTTTACGGCAAGCTCGATCAGGACATTGCATCGGCCATGATGAGCATCAACGCCGTGAAAGGGGTTGAAATCGGCAACGGGTTCAACTCTGCAGCCCTTTCCGGCGAGGAAAATGCCGATGAAATCCGTATGATGGACGGCAAACCAGAGTTCCTTTCCAACAATGCGGGCGGCATTCTCGGCGGCATTTCATCGGGCCAGGATGTGGTCGCCCGGTTCGCGGTAAAGCCTACCTCATCCATATCTATCCCCCGCCGGACAATCACCGCCAAGGGCGAAGAAACCGAAATCATCACCAAAGGCCGCCACGACCCGTGCGTCGGTATCCGGGCGGTGCCCATTGGCGAGGCCATGATGGCCATTGTTCTGGCCGACCACCTCCTGCGCCACCGGGCACAAGCGGGAAGCTGAAAACCCGACACTTTTGGTGCCAATTAACTTTTCCGGTTAATTTTGCCCGCGTTTGTTTTTTCGCTCACGCCAGTTCGTGCTGGCGCACTCACGCCTGCGCGGACGCGGCCTGACCGGCCGGGGGCCGCTTGGCCCCTTGTCGCGAACGGGAACGTTCGCTCCGGTTGATTTCCCTCTGTCCCTCATCCTGAGCCTGTCGAAGGATGACGAGGGAAAAGAACAAGGGCGCGACTGCGCCCCGGCGCTGCAAGAT
>JBPCVY010000216.1:0-16937 GCA_051010055.1 Hyphomicrobiales bacterium
AACCTGTCATCAGTTGCGGGAAATTTTCCGCCCACGAGAAGGTCGCAAACTTCGGTGGTGGTGATGTCTATAACACCGCCAATCAAGCCGCCATCAACCAGCTTCTCCATCGATTGGCCGCCAACACCGGTGGCGTGAAACACAAGGCAGTCATAATTGCTTTCAATAGCAGCTGTGACTTGCTGCACGCATTGGGTGGTAACCCCGAACATGGTAAGGCCGATGGTCGGCAAATCAGGATCCGCAGAAGCGGAGCTGGCGCCTTCACGAATACCACGCACCATGCCGGCAAGTGCATTTGCGCCGTTACCCAGAACTTTCCGGGTGATCGAGTTCAATCCCTGAACATCTGCCACCGAGTACATCATCGTGATGTCAGACGGGCCGACATATTGGCCAACATCGCCGGAGGCCACTGTTGAAATCACAACTTTCGGCACGCCTACGGGAAGGGCGCGCATTGCCGGCGTTACGATTGCGGTACCGCCGGACCCACCAGCGCTGATGATACCGCCAATGCCGCTTTGGCGTTTGATCCAGCGCTCGAAGGCCACGGTCATACCGGAGACGGATTCACCCCTGTCCCCGGTGAAAACACCGCTTGCGCCTCGCGGATGGAAGGCTGCTATCTGATTAGCAGGGATTTCCGCTCCGGAATGGGCACCGGATGTGGACAGATCGACCATGCGCACCGGCATGCCTTGCTCGCGGATAATGTCGCGAATGAATCGCAACTCCGCGCCTTTTGTGTCAAGCGTGCCGGCGACAAGAATGATGTGTTCACCCGGGGCGGTGAGGGGGCGCAGTTCTGTTTGCGGAACCAGCCCGCCGCCAGGCTCTCGCGGGGCCACGGTGATTGTGCGGGCTGATTGTTCGATAACCCTGACAGGAACCGGTTGTGACCAGCGGTTCGGGACCTTGGGGTTTGAAATGTAAATCTTGATCGGGCCAGTATCCGGCGTTGCGCCCGTTTCAGCTTGTTCACCGGGGATGCGCACATCCACATCGGGGGTGTCATCGTGGGCGTGCCGGCCAACACCCAGAAGGCGCTGCTGAAGATCACGGTCAGCGGCAAGGACGCCCGATTCGATGATCCGGTTGATCTGTCCATTGACCATAATCGCCACTTCTTTGGAGATTTCCGTGGCAACACCGATATTTTGCTCAATGACCAGAACATCAATGTCGCTTTCCTGGCCAAGTTGCATAAGGATTTCTTCTACCTGGGCGACAATGACCGGTGCGAGGCCTTCGGTAGGCTCATCCATGACAAGAAGGCGCGGGTTCAGCAAAAGCGCCCGGGAAATGGCAAGCATTTGCTGTTCGCCGCCTGAAAGTTGCCCGCCGCCATTATTCTTGCGTTCAGCAAGGCGCGGGAAAGTGCCGTAGATGCGGTCAATCGACCAATTCCCGGCATGGCCAGCGCTCACCAGGCGCAAATGTTCATCTACAGTAAGCGTGCGCCAAAGCCTGCGCCCCTGGGGCACGTAGCCAATACCAAGGCGGGCAATCTCTGCAGGGTCCTTGCCGGCAAGTTCCTCACCGTGGAACCTGATTGAACCGGATGCCACCGGCACAAGCCCCATTATAGCCTGGCACAAGGTCGTTTTGCCCATGCCGTTGCGGCCCACAACGGAAAGCACTTCATGGTCAAGAGTAAGGTCAACCCCTTGAAGTGCGTGTGAAGCACCGTAATAGACGTTGAGCCCCTTGATCTCCAGGCTGGGGGGACCGGTGCGGCGTTCTTCAGCCATCGGCGCCTCCCAGATATAGTTCCTGAACTTCCGGGTCTTCTTCGATTTCCTGGGGCTTGCCTTCCTTGAAAATAGCCCCGTTGTGCAACATGGTGACGCTTTCTGAGACCCTCAGGGCAACGTCCATATCGTGTTCGATAATGATGTAGCCGATATGGTTGGGAAGGCTTGTGAGGATTTCGATGAGTTCACGGCGTTCGGTTGGCGAAAGGCCGGCGGCGGGCTCATCAAACAAGGCAAACCGTGGGGCACCTGCAAGGGCAAGGGCGATTTCCAGCTGACGCTGTTGACCATAGGAAAGAGCGGAAACTTGCGTATCCCGGGCATCTGTCAGGTGCACCGCGTTGATGAGCTCTTCTGCGGAATGGACAAGTGCATCGTTGCGCCGTGGTCTCAGCAATGAAAAGCGGCCCCGGGAGACGCCACGGCAAGCAAGGTAAACATTGTCCAGTACCGAGAGCCCGGTAAACAATAGCGAGATTTGATAAGTGCGTCGCAACCCCCGGCGGATGCGTTCGTGGGCAGGGAAGGTTGTGACATCCTCGCCGAACAGCCGAATGGTGCCGGTGGTCGGTAAAAAGTCTCCGGTTATGCAGTTAAAAAGGGTTGTCTTGCCGGCCCCGTTTGAGCCGAGCACGGCGCGGCGTTCACCCGGTTTGACTGTCATGGTGATGTCGGTCAGCGCGGCAAGGGCGCCAAACGTGCGCGATACCCCGCGTAGCTCCAGGGCATTCGCTGTGCCTGCAGAAGAAAGCCTTTGGGCGACGCTCTCAACCATCACGCGCCCTCCCGCGGTTCGCCCGTCAAAGGATCAGATTTTCGCGCTCTTTCGCGCATCCTCTCCCAAAGCCCGAGTACACCATCAGATGACCAGAACACAATCACCAGAAAACCGATGCCGATGAGAAGTTGGAAGCGTTCACCTGCAAGGCCCACCGCAACCAGTGCATCAAGTGCGAAAGTGCGCAACAGCACATAGATGATGGCGCCAATGAACGGTCCGATTGGATGGCGGATACCGCCAACAACAGCGATAATGAGAATATCGATGACCGGGCCGACAGATATTGCGCCTGGCGATATTTGCGTGTTCAGCCAGACAAGCAAAACGCCGCCAATGGCAGCGATGAAACTTGCAAATGTATACGCGGCAATCCTGTGGGCGGTCACATTGAAACCCAGCGCTGCCATGCGCCGGGCATTATCGCGCACCCCTTGCAGAGCAAGCCCGAACGGTGATCGCGATACGTACAGCACTGCCAGATAGGCAAGGACTGCCCAGAACAAGGTGAGATAATAAAATGGCATCGGCTCACGCCAATCAACACCAAAAACCACTGGCGGCAGAACTTTGTTGAAGCCGCTAAAACCGTTGAAAATTACGTAGTTCTGGCGGGCGAAATAGAAAAACGCCGTGGCAATCGCCAATGTGATCATGATGGTGTAGATGCCCTCGGTACGCACCGCGAGGGCGCCGGTAAGAGTGCCGAAAACAGTGGCGACAACAATGGCAATCGGCACCACCAGCCACCATGGCCAGCCGAGGGAAATTGCGTCGATCGCGCTGGTGCCCAAGATGGCCGTCATATAGGCGGCAACGCCCGCCACAGTCATCTGCACCAAACTCACCATGCCGCCATATCCCGCCAGGAACATGAGCGACAGGGAGATCATGCCGAGAATGTAGGCCCAGCCAAATATTTGCACCATGATGAAACTGCTGGAGAATGTCGGCACTATCAGCAACAAGACGCCAACAATCCAGTACTGAGCCGGGATGCGGCTCAAGTCCCACCACGCTGCATCCTGGCGTGTTTCGCCGGCGGGCAGGGCGCTATGTTCCATCACAGACATTGGCTACTGCCTCATTGCGACAAGGCCTTGTGGGCGGAACGCCAGCACAATCACCATGATGAGGAAGGTAAGGACCACCGAATAGGTGGGGAAATAAACCGAGCCGAATTGCTCGGCGAGACCAATCAGCAGCGCTCCTAGCGCCGCACCTGGAATTGAGCCCATGCCTCCAACAATCACCACCACAAGGGAAGCCAGAAGAAAACGGGTGTCTTCCCCAGGTGCAATCGACTGGAACGTGCCGCCAACCACTCCGGCGAGCCCGGCAAGGCCGGCACCAAACGCAAACACCAGAACGAACACCCGCTGAATGGGTTCGCCGGTGGCCGACAGCATATCGCGGTCGTCAACACCGGCCCGGATAAGCATCCCGATGCGGGTGCGGTTCAGTGCTACCCACATGAAAATGCCAATGGCGATCGCTGCAACCAAGATCACCAGCCGGACAATGGGATATTTCAGGTAAACCGCTTCGCCGCTGCTCTTCACAGCCGTTATGAGCGGGAGTTTTACCGGGCCGGATAATATTTCAGGCGCCAGAATCTGATAAAAATCACCACCCCATGTCCACAACATGAGATCGGCCAGAACGATAGAAATTCCAATGGTGACAAGGGTTTGCTTAAGGTCTTCACCCTCCATGCGGCGGAACACAACATATTGGAGGAGAATTCCAAGAAACCCGACGACCACGAACGCAGCAACGAAGGAGAGGAGCCACCAATTGGTGGCAGTCGCCACCTCGTAGCCGACATATCCGCCCAGCATATAGAGTGAGCCGTGCGCCAGATTGACATTTTTCATGAGGCCGAAAATGAGCGTGAAGCCGCTGGCCACCAGAAAATAAAGTGCCCCCAGCGTGATGCCGTTGAACAAGGCGTTGAGGAAGATTTTCTTGCGGCCGATAAGCGACACCAACCCGGCAGGCCAGGGTGCAAAAATGGCCCACACGAAAAGGGCAATCGCAAGGAAAATGACTAAGGACCAAATGGGGCGGCGCTCAATAAAACTTTTCATGCGCATTGCCCCAAAAATTTCTTCGGCAGCACATCCAAGAGCGCACGGCCATATGCAACTATTCCAGCCATACTCCTTGAATGTCCTCCCCGCTTATTATTCACTTTCCAAGAGATTACGGTGCGCACGGGGAAAACCGTATACCTCTCAGTATTCTCTTTTTGCCGAGCGGGTGAAACTTCGCGTTGAAATCCGCCTTAGACGTGCAGCAGGGTAGCCCTGCGATAGTCAGTGGGCGGGATGCCCACATTGGCGGTGAAAAACCGGGTGAAGCTTGCCTGGGATGCAAATCCAAGATCAAGGCCGATGGACGTGATTGTGTCGGAGGTCGACGTCAAACGGTCAATCGAGCTCTCCATACGAAGCGTGTTCATATAGATATTGGGCGTTACCCCGATATTCTGGCGAAACAGCTTGAAAAAGTGGGGTCGGGAAAGCCCGGAATCCTGAGCAACCTGATCAAGGGCAATCTCATCTCCGATGCGTTCGCGCATCAGCCTTATCGACCTTCTGATACGAAAATCACGCACCGAAGACCAATCGCTGCGCAAACCGTTATCGCTTGAAATCCATTGCCAGGACTGGTCATAGCATTCACGTGTGAGCTCGTAGAGATAACCATCGAAGAGATCACTGTGCTCATCTTCCAGCAGCAGGGATGAAACCAAGTGCACCAGCCGGGAGATCTGATCACTTGTTTCAATCGAAGCCCGCCCAAATCTTAGGGCGCTTTGAGCGCTACGACCAAACTCAAGAAACCATATTGGCTTAATGTAAAGGGTGAGAAATATCGACCCAGACATTGAATTACTTGGAATAAAATTATGCGGTTGCCATGGATTCACAGCGGTTGCAAACGCGCACGACAACGGGAACACCGTATCGCCAATTTCCATTGCGCAATCCGGCCCGTCGATGTGAAAAACCAAATGCCCCTCTCGATGTGCGTGCGTCGCAAGCGGTTTATTTAACCGGTAAAGTGTCGCGCGCCCAAATTTGCCGTGATAGACGGCAAGAGCTGTACTCATGCCTCCCTCCGTTGTTTCCTTGACCGGATTTATTGATTTGTACAGCCACTAAATACATGTTCGCACATGCCTGCATTACTGTCAAAGCCGCCGCTTAGCCGGATGTTCACTTGAGTATTCTTGGGTTGCTTTGGTGCGGTTGAGAACAACCGTTATAATGCAGAAGCCATTATCTCCTTATAGTCAGCCGCCTTTGCACGCCGAGGATTGGTGCGGTTTGTGTGATCTTTTTCCGCCAGCGGCGCGGCCCGCTCGACGGTGTTTTCATCTATGCCCAAATCTGAAAGCCTGGAGGGGAGGTTCAGCTTTGCTCTCAGTTTATCGATCGCGTTTGGAAGATCAGCCTGAGCGGGCAGTTTCATAGCCTGTTTGATTGCTACATAACGGTCGCCAACCGCCGGGGCGTTGAACTGCAATACATGGGGCAGCAGGATTGCATTGAGGGTTCCGTGATGAATTTCCGGCCCAGCAACGCTGCCAAGTGCGTGGCTCATGGCGTGCACACCGCCGAGGCCCTTTTGTGTTGCCAGCGCGCCGTTCATGGCCGCGGCCATCATTTCCCGGCGGGCGTCGATATCCTGGCCATGTTCAACCGCAAGCTCGATATTTGCTGCTGCCCGGCTTAAGCCATCAAGGGCAATGCCGTCTGCGGGCGGGTTGTAGGCTGTGGCCACATAAGTCTCTACACAATGAGATATGGCGTCCATGCCTGTGCCGGCGGTGAGGGCAGGCGGCAAATCCAGCGTCAAGGTGGGGTCACATATTGCCACTTGAGGGATGAGATAGGGGCTAATTAGCCCCAGTTTCCTGCCATCATCAAGTACTATAACTGCTGCACGGCCCACTTCAGAACCCGAGCCTGCAGTTGTTGGCACGGCGATAAGCGGCGGCATAATGTTCTTGATCCGCTCAACACCACCTTCAATCGCCGCATAGCTCGCCAGGCCGCCTTCATGCGTTGCCAGCAATCCGGCTGCCTTGGCGAGATCTATGGACGACCCCCCGCCAAATGCGATTACGCCGTCGCATTCGGAATGTTTATAGAGTTCAGCAGCTGACCGGCATGCCGCCTCCGTCGGGTTACAGGGGGTGTCAGTGAATACGATTACATCGCGATTTGGTTTCAGCGCATCGTAAATGCGCTCAACCAGCCCCGTTCCGGCAATCGCACTGTCAGTGACGACAAGTGGCCGGTTGATAGACAAAGCTTCCGTTTCTGCCGAAAGAGCTTCTTCAAGCACTTCATCGGCGAAATGGATCTTGTTTAAATAGGTGATCAGCGACATAGCGGTCCCCCCGTCGGAACAGCGCGCTGCTCCGAGGACCATTGCAAACATGGTGATTGGACCGCCGGAATGTCCGGCGGCCCATTTATAGATAACCGTCAGTTACACTGAACGATTTCGCGGGACGGCAGGCCGAGTTTACGGAACTCTGCTTCGTCCTTACCAAGGGTCTGATTTACGTCATCAATCTTTTGGACCATCTTGGTGCCAAGATTGCCATCAGGCTGTTCGACAACTTCGAAGACGAAGTTGGTGCCAATGGCTTGGCGGTTGCCATCCAGCGTGATTTTACCGTTCGGTGCATCAAGCTGAAGATCTTTAAGGCATGCCCGATAAGCTTTGTGGCCATCGGAAAGGTCTCCCTTGACCTTGTCGAGGCAAGTAAAGGCAGCCGATGCGGAGTTATAGTACCCGGTTGCGAGCATTGACGGGCTTGGGAACCTTTTCTCCGGCGGGAATGCGTCCTTATAGGTTTGGACGAATTTCTGCCATTTCTCATTCTGCCATGTATCTGCCTGCGGGCCGGAAGACGGTGTGCCGATCAGCATTTTCTTGGCGGTGCCTTTTGAAGACAGAACCGTACCATCCACCATGATCGTGCCGCCAATGAGATTGGCTTCGCCACCAGCTTGTTGGTACTGGTTGAGGAAGTTTACCGCATCACCGCCACCAAGTCCGAGGTACAAAGCATCTACATCGTCAGGCAATGCAGCGATAATGGAGGCAAAGTCCTTGGTGCCGAGGGGCACCCAATGGCGCTCGACGATTTTGCCGCCGGAACCGCAGTAACCAAGAGCAAAACCGAGGAAATTGGTGTAGGCGAATGAGTAGTCTTCAGCAACCGCTGCTACCGTTTTCCATTTCTTTTCGTTCACAACATATTCGCCAAGACCGGCACCCCATTGGGCTCCATCCATGTTGAAACGGAAGAAGTTGGGGCAGGGGTCAACGAAGGTTGTTTCCTGGGCGCCGGAAATACCGTTGATGAAGGTAACTTCCGGATGCGATTTACAATAATCGCGCAAGGCAATGCCTTCAGAGCCTGACAGCGGGCCGACAATAACATCAACCTTGTCTTGCTCGACGAGTTTACGGACGGCGCGCAATGCGCTTTCCGGGCTGGCGTCAGTGGCGCCGATAATGACTTTCAGGTCCTTACCGCCGGCTTTTTCACCGCGCTCTTTCAATGCAATTTGGAACCCGCGAAGGCTATCTTCGCCGAGGACCGTATAGGTTCCTTCAAGTGTTGCCATGAAGCCAATTTTCAACTCCTCAGCATTGGCAGCTGTTGCGCCAAGTAACAAGGTGGAAGCGGCCACCGTGGCTTTCAACAAGCGCTTCATATCTGAACTCCTCCCTAATCATTTGAGAATTCGCACATGTGCGATTGGCGGGTTGACTGATCACCCACTCAACATGGATGCTAAAGCAACCAAGAGCGCGGGCCAGTTTCCGGTAGTTTGGATATATACCCGTGCGTCTGATTTTTTGGACAAACGGCGGTTATTTTCAGGTGACAGGAGTTGCTGGGCGCAATGTTACAGAATTACCCATATCCGTGCGCGGCAGCATTGGCAGCAATTCTCGCACCGGTAACTTTCGGAATTTCACTCGTGAGCGCGCAGGCGCCGCCGTCGGGAATCATTGAAAAAGACAATCGTGAAATTATCGACAGCTGGGATCATCCCTGGAGTGCAATCGGTAAAATTTTCACCCCCAAGTTCAGTGCAGTTGATGCTTGTACGGCAACTTTAGTGGCGCCACGGCTCGTAGTTACGGCAGCTCATTGCCTCTTTGACAGCGTCAGCAAAAAGCCAATTCAACCGTCAGCAATTCATTTTGTGGCCGGCTTCAGGCGGGAAAAGCATCTGGGTCATTCCCTTGCCGAGTGCGTTTCATTCAATGCAGATTATGATTTCGGAAAAAAACTGTCTCTGGAATCTGTGGAGACGGATTACGCGTTTGTGGTTTTGAAGAAGGAATTTTCCGTCAAACCGGTGCCCATATTCAAAAAAGACCAGCTTACAAAAACGGACAGGCTTATCCATGCTGGGTACGGCCGTGACCGTAAATTTGTTCTTTCCGCCCATAAAGGATGTCACGTCCGCTACCGGCAGAGGAATGCTTACCTATCGGATTGCGATACCATGAAGGGGGCATCGGGCGGGCCAATTTTGATCAGAAACTCTGATGACTACTACATAGCCGGTGTTATGGCGGCAGCCGGTGTTTACAACACACCGGAAGGTGAGAAGTTATTCAATTCCTTCGCCGGCATCACGCGCGACAGGCAGAACCTCAGACATCTCGCAAGTTGCAAATAGCCTAGTCGGTGCTTGCTGGGCCGCTTGACCAGCGGATGATCACAAAGGCAGGAAAAATCCACACGAAACCTGCAACAAGGTAGAAAAAAATTTGCACGCCGGCGTTAAGATGATTGATCCAGTTGCCGGCAATCCAAACGGCAAAACCAGCATAAAAGAGAACAAATGCCACCAAGGCCAGCATGCCGATGAGTTTGCGTACTCTGAGATTCATCACTTTGTAATCCGTAAGTTAAACGCAAATCGAATTATAGATTTGTGAGGTAGTGCGCAAGACACGCGACGTCATGACGCGCGCCGGTTTGGCCAGTTGAAGTTAGATGGGCGCTGGGATTATGTGTGGGCAATGACGGATTTTGTGGCAGAAAGTGGAGTGCAGGGGGCCGCCAGCGAACGGCAGATCGCGGCGCGGCCTTATGTGCGCGCGTGGCTGTATTTTATCTGTACGCTCATCCTTGCGATGGTTCTGGTTGGCGGAGCAACGCGGCTTACCGACTCAGGGCTTTCAATCACCGAGTGGAAGCCCATCCTGGGCGCCATTCCACCACTCAGCGAGGCCGACTGGCAGCACGCCTTTTCCCTCTACAAGCAAATCCCCGAATACAAAGTCATCAATCGGGGCATGTCGCTTGAAGAGTTCAAGTTTATATACTGGTGGGAATGGGCACACCGTTTCCTTGGCCGGTTTATCGGAATCGCGTTTTTCATCCCGCTGGTGTTTTTCTGGGCAACTGACCGGATAGAAAAGAAGCTGAAACCCGGACTAGTGGTGGCATTTCTGGTTGGGGGACTTCAGGGGTTCATCGGCTGGTATATGGTGATGTCTGGCCTGAGTGAGCGGGTTGATGTGAGCCAATACAGGCTGGCGCTTCACCTGGGTCTGGCGGTTGCCATTTTCGCATATCTATATTGGATGGCCCTTGGCATCGGGAAACGGGAAAGACAAATCTCAGATCGGGCCGGGTGGGGCGCTCTGGTGCTTACTATTTTGGTGTTTGTGCAGGTCATTTTGGGCGCGTTTGTTGCCGGCATGGATGCGGGCATGGGTTACAACACCTGGCCTCTCATGGATGATGCGCTTGTGCCATCTGGCCTGTTCATTATGGAGCCGGCCTGGCGCAACCTTTTTGAAAATGCCATGACCGTGCAGTTCAATCACCGCGTCCTCGCCTATGTGATTGTGATTTTCGCCGGCATCCACATCTTCCGCACCTTGCAGGTTCACCGGGAAGGTCCGTTTGCAGTAAGCGCCGGTTTTGCCGGGCTAGTGGTGCTGGTTCAGGTGGCGCTCGGCATCTGGACCTTGCTGGCCCAGGTGCCGATTGAACTTGCCTTGCTGCACCAGGGTGGTGCAGTCATTTTGCTTGCAGCATGCCTTTGGCACCTGCATATCGCAGCGCTTGAACCTGCCCAGGCGACAGTTACTTCACCGTCTTAAGCGCCTGCTCCAAATCCCCAATAATATCGTCTACATCTTCAATGCCGATGGAAAGGCGCACCACATCCGGCCCGGCGCCAGCTGCAATCTGCTGCTGTTCTGAAAGCTGCCTATGGGTGGTGGAAGAGGGGTGGATGATCAGCGAGCGCGTATCGCCAATATTAGCCAGATGGCTGAACAGGTTCACGTTCGATACCAGTTTAATACCGGCCTCATAGCCGCCTTTCAGGCCGAACGTGAAGACCGCGCCGGCGCCATTGGGGCAGAATTTCTTCGCCAGCTTATGATGGCGGTCGCCGGAAAGACCGGCATATGACACCCAGGAAACTGTTTTTTGCCCGGACAACCACTCAGCAACCTTAAGCGCATTATCGCAATGGCATTGCATGCGCAGGCTCAAGGTTTCCATGCCAGTCAATATCAGGAAGGCATTGAACGGTGATATTGCCGGGCCCAAATCGCGCAAACCCAAAACGCGGCATGTGATGGCAAAGGCGATATTACCGAACGTCTCATGCATCTTCATGCCGTTATAGCTTTCGCATGGCTCGGAAAGCTTCGGGTAGCGGCCTTCGCGCGACCAGTTGAAGGTGCCTGCATCAACAATCACACCGCCCATGGAGTTGCCATGCCCGCCCATGAACTTGGTAAGCGAGTGCACAACAATGTCTGCGCCGTGGTCGATTGGCTTGCACAAGTAAGGCGTGGCAAGAGTGTTATCGACAATCAAAGGTACGCCGGCCCGCCGGGCAATTTTCGAAATGCCTTCAAGATCGGTAACAAGCCCGCCTGGGTTGGCAATGGATTCGCAAAAAATGGCCTTGGTTTTCGGGGTGATAGCTTTTTCGATGGATTCAAGATCGTCCGCATCAGCCCAGTTCACCTGCCAGTCAAAAGATTTGAATGAATGATTGAACTGGTTGATGGACCCGCCATAAAGCTGGCGCAAGGCTACGAATTCATCACCCGGTTCCATGATGGCGTGGAAAATCAACATTTGTGCTGCGTGGCCCGAGGCAACGGCGAGGGCGGCGGTGCCACCTTCCAAAGCTGCAATTTTCTCTTCAAGAACAGCCTGGGTGGGGTTCATGATGCGGGTGTAGATATTGCCGAAAGCCTGCAAACCGAAGAGTGCCGCGGCATGATCGACATCGTCAAAAACAAATGCAGTTGTCTGGTAAATCGGGGTTGCCCGGGCACCTGTTGCCGGGTCCGGTGCTGCACCGGCATGAATTGCCAGGGTATCAAAGCCAGGAGTGTCTTCGAGCGCCATTTGGAAATGCCTCCTTACAAATTATCATTTTGATTTTGTCCAGCGGCAGCCGGTTGATCGAGCAAACTTTATAGAGATTGCCTCAGAAAGCAATCGGCCCGAATCGTGAGGATTCAAACGGTTACGATTTTCGCCGCGGATTGATGCCCAGGCTCTGCACCCGGTTGCCGATCATGGCGCGGCGCTTGGAGGTAATGTGCCCGGAATTGCCGCCAACCCAGCCCCATTCGCCCGAAAGCTTGCCGTATTCCATTTTCGGACAGCGGTCCATGACCACCTTTATGCCGGCAGTCTCAACCCTTTTTGCCGCTTCCTCGTTGATGACTGTGAGCTGCATCCAAATGACCTGGGGCAGGGGGGAGAGATTTAGAGCTTCATCGGCTACCCCGCCAGCAGCTTCAGATGTGCGGAATATATCGACCATATCGATGGGTTCATCAATATCGGCCAGTGAAGCAAAAACCTTATCGCCAAGTATCTCTTCCCCGGCAAGGCGCGGGTTTACCGGAAAAATGCGGTAGCCTTTTTCCTTCATATACATGTGCGCAAGGTAAGAAGGGCGTATCTCGTTTGCCGATGCTCCAACAAGCGCAATGGTTTTGACGGTGTTGAGGATGCCCCGGATGTAATCCTCAGAATAGTTGGAATGGTCCATAATCGGCAGCTCTACCGGTCTTTCCAATCAGCATCGCGCTTTTCAATGAAGGCGCAAATTCCTTCTTCAGAATCCTTCATCAATAGATTGGTGACCATGACTTCGCTGCAATAGGTGTAGGCCTCTTCCAGGGACAATTCCTTCTGCTTGTAAAAGGCTTCCTTGCCTATGGCGACAACGGCAGCAGATTTGGCGGCGATTTGGTGGGCTATCTCTTCGGTGACGGCGGAAAGCTCTGGGCGTTCCACGATGCGGTTTACCAAGCCGAACCGATAAGCTGTCTCAACGTCCATCATATCGCCGGTGAGCAGCATCTCCATGGCGTGCTTGCGTGAAACAGCCCGAGACAGGGCCACCATGGGGGTTGAGCAAAACAAGCCGATATTGACGCCCGGAGTGCAAAAGCGCGCCTCTTCAGATGCAATTATCATGTCGCAGCTGGAAGCCAGTTGCAGTCCGGCGGCAGTTGCCATGCCTGAAACTTCAGCAATCACCGGCTTGGGGCATGTAACAATCGACATCATGAGTTTGGAGCAAATCGCCAGAATTTCCTGGAAATAGGCTTTTCCATTGTCAGCATCCGCGCGTCGTGAAGTGATTTCCTTCATGTCATGGCCTGCGGAAAATACAGGGCCGATTGCACTCAAAATAACAACGCGGATTTTCACATCATCGCGCGCTTTGTCGAATGCATCCTGCAACGCGCTGAGCATTGCTTCGCTCAGTGAATTGCGGGCCACCGGGTTATTGAGGGTAATTCGCAGCACCCCATGCTCATCCAAAGAAGTGAGCAAGATTCCTTCGATGGTGTTGGCGCCTTGAATGTTCATTACATTTTTTCTGCTTGTTGTGCCGGTCTTAATGGCAACATAATTCATGCAACGTAACTATTGCGTTTTTCTCAAAAAACCTGAAAAAAAGCTGTCGCATTTTCTAATTGATGTTGCAAGCATACCTGACATGTAAACGGGGGCAGAAATGGGCGAGCGGGCTCAAAACTTGACATGGAGTGCAGACGAAACCTTGAACTGGTTGCGCGAAGAATTCCCGCAGGCGTTTATGTATGGGCGCAACTATAAGGCGGAGGCGCTCAAAGCAGGCCATGCCCGTGTGCAGCTCCTCGTTGATGATGGCCATTTACGCCCAGGTGGAACCATTTCGGGTCCGGCCATGATGGAGCTCATTGATTTTGGCGCATATTTTCTGATCCTGGCTCATCACGGGGCGGGCGCCCGGCTATCGGTCACAACCAATCTCAACATTTCCTTTTTGCGCAAACCGCCCTTGGGAGACATTGCGTGCGAGATTGATATTCTCAAGCATGGCAAGACTTTAATCGTTTTGAGGGCGCGCATTTTGTCATACGCCGACGACACCCTCATTGGCAATGCGGAGATGACATATTTCAACGCTACTGGCGAGAGTTAGGTAATATAATACCGTATATGTAAATTACTGAAATAATGCAAAAATTTCGATCTAAAGTGATTGACAGAGGCGATTTGGAAGCGTAGAAAGCGCGCCAGTTTAAGCAGGGCCGCAGTGCGGCTTTTATGCCAACCATCCGAACAGGATCGAACACATGAACACCTATTCTGCAAAACCGGCAGAAGTCGAGAAAAAATGGGTGCTGATCGATGCCGAGGGCCTTGTTGTAGGCCGGCTGGCTTCGCTTGTGGCAAGCCGTTTGCGCGGTAAGCACAAGCCGACATTCACACCTCACGTCGATTGCGGCGACAATATCATTATCGTCAATGCTGAAAAGATCGCGCTTACTGGCGCCAAGCGCGAAAACAAGGTTTATTACCGCCACACAGGTTATCCGGGCGGTATCAAGTCGACCACTCCTGAAAAGGTCCTGGAAGGCAAACTTCCCGAGCGCGTTCTTGAGCTTGCCATCAAGCGCATGCTGCCGGGCGGTCCGCTTTCGCGCCAGCAAATGAAGAACCTGAAAATTTATGCAGGACCAGAACATCCCCATCAGGCGCAAGAGCCTGAAGTTTTGGATGTGGCGGCTCTGAATTCGAAGAACAAGAGAGGCTGACGGTCATGTCTGATACAGAAAGCACAACTCTGGAAAACCTCGGCGAAGCCATGGGCGTCGAAGGCGCCGGCGAGGGTGCAGCCAGTGACGCACCTGCAATTGCCGTTGAGCCGAAGATTGATGAGCATGGCCGCTCCTATGCAACCGGCAAACGTAAGGATGCTATTGCCCGTGTCTGGATCAAACGGGGCAACGGTGTGGTTACGGTCAACGGGCGTGAGCTTGACACCTATTTTGCTCGTCCGACTTTGCGCATGATCCTGCTGCAGCCGCTTGAAGCAACCGAACGCCGCGACGAGTTCGATGTGGTGTGCACGGTTACCGGCGGCGGCCTTTCCGGTCAGGCTGGTGCGGTGCGCCACGGTATTTCCAAGGCACTGACCTATTTTGAGCCGGGCCTGCGCCCGGTGCTCAAGAAGGGCGGTTTCCTTACCCGCGATTCCCGTGTTGTTGAGCGTAAGAAATACGGCAAGGCCAAAGCCCGCCGTTCGTTCCAGTTCTCCAAGCGTTAACCGGGCGGTATACAGAAAAGCGAAAACAAAGGGGGTTGTATGTTTTACAACCCCTTTTTCCTTGCCTGCATTCAAGGATACGGATTTTCTGGAAAAACCTAAACTGATTGGGATCGCGGTCGATCAAGTTTCCGCGGAAACCTTGGTGCCAGAGACATTGTCCGGGGCAGGAATTTTGTGAAATGTTGCGAACAGAACCGGCACCATAATCATTGTCAAAACCGTGCCCACGGTGAGCCCGCTCATAAGCGTCACTGCCAGTCCCACCCAGAATACATCCGGCAACAGAGGTATCACGCCAAGCACGGTGGTAGCGGCGGCCAATGCAACCGGGCGCAAACGGGACGCTCCTGCATTGACAAGTGCGTCGTAAATGTCTTCGCCATCAGCAATATTGTCGTTGATTTGATCGATCAGAACGATAGCGTTTTTAATCATTATGCCCGATAGGCTCATTGCTCCGAGCAAGGCAACAAACCCGAACGGTGTATTTGTCAGCAGCAACCCCGGCACAATTCCGATGATCATGAAAGGTATGGTGAGAAAAATGACCAGGGGCCGCCTGTAGGCGTTGAACAAACCAACAACAATCAAAACCATAACCGCAAACGCCGGCACCATTCCTGGTGTGAGCGAGGCCTGCGATTTTACCGTATCTTCATACTCACCGCCCCATTCAAAGCTGTAACCAAGCGGTAATTTTGCTTCGAGCGCTTCGAATTCAGCCAGTACGGAATTGCGGTAGGTGGGCAGGGTGATCGAGTCGATTGGATTGGCCTGCACCGTCAGCGTGCGCTGCCTGTCACGCCGATTGACTATCGGATTTTCAGACTCAGTAGAAACCTTCCGCACCACTTGGGCAAGCGGCACCGGTGTTGTCGACAGTTGCGATTGAATTTGCAGGAGTTCGAAATTGTCGACGGCCAAGGCATCTTTTTCTATATGGCGCAGTACAATCGGGATGAGTTCGTCTTCTTCCCTGTAAAGTCCGATTTTGCGGCCATCATAAGCGCGCTTTGTTGTTCGGCTCAGGTCTTCCGGAGTGATGCCGGTCCAGCGCGCCCGGTCCTGATCGTATGCGGGCACCGACTTCCAGACCTTATTGCGCCAATCCGTGCGGGTCACCTTTGTCCAGGGGTGTTTTTCAAGGATCATGACCGCCTTGTCGCCAAAGGTGCGCAAAACATTCGGGTCTGCGGTGGCGGGTCCAATGATTCTGGCTTCAAAAGTCCATGTATTGCTTGGGCCGACGCCGAACTGCCTGATGAAGATTGTTGCCTCGGGCAGGTTTTCGTTCAACCAAGGCTGCAGCTCTGTTGCGATTGCCGGAATTTCACGAAAATCAACAACATTTACAACCAGTTGAGAATAGGCCTGATTGGCAGCTTCCGGGTCTACCGGTAAATAGAACCGCGGCGGGCCCGCTACAATGAAGCTGGCAATTCCTGTTACTCTTTCATCTGCCTTCAGTTTGTTCTCGATTTTCTCAACCGCGGCGGAAACAGCTTCAATCCTCGTGCCTTCCGGCGCGTAGTAATCGATCATAAATTTGGTCATCGCCGATGTTGGAAAAAAAGCTGCGTGACCGACCCGAACGCAACAGCTGATGCCACCAACCCCGCGACCGCTATGGCAATTGTGAGGTACCGCATCCGGATTGCCGCATGCAGAATGCGCCGGTAGACGGCATAGATCCCGGTATCAAATTTTTCACCTTCAGTGGTTTTGGGCTGCGGCAGCATCAATACACAC
>JBPCVY010000217.1:0-8424 GCA_051010055.1 Hyphomicrobiales bacterium
GTGGAAAGGGGAAGGTGGAAATAATGTCGTTAGCCAAAATGTGCATGCGTGGACAGATTCTCTAAAAAGCAGTGAGACAAGTTACCTGATTGAGTATTGCAAAAAAATGGTTTCCTTGAAAACGAGACAGGTTTTCGCATCACATTCAAGGGATGGCAACGTTTAGAAGAGCTTAGTTTACGTGGAACAAGTCACTCCCGGGCATTCATTGCGATGCGGTTTCACGACAGTATGAATGAAGCTTTTTTTAATGGCATTGAGCCAAGTGTTAAGGCAGCGGGTTACGACCCCATTAGAGTCGATCAACAAGAGCATGTCGACAAGATTGACGATCGAATTATCGCCGAAATTCGAAGGTCGCGATTTATCATTTGTGACTTACCTGTTCAATAATCGATCATCTTCCCGAGGGCGGAATAGAAGAACGATTATCGATTCCGAGAGGTGGAGTTTATTACGAAGCCGGGTTTGCACAAGGAATTGGCATCCCTGTCATTTGGACCTGTCACAAAAACCTCGTTCAACACGTCCATTTTGATATTCGCCAATTTAACCAAATTGTCTGGGAAACGGCTGAGGAACTGCGGGAAAAACTGGAATCACGAATTCTCGCGGTGATTGGCCAAGGTCCGGTACGATAGAGTTTTATTTCGAACAAGCCGTCCAGTGTTTTCAAATACTAAAATTTCGAGAATTCAGAGTTTTCTAATGGCATAGGACGCTTACATTGTGGCAGAGCGGAATTCTGATCGAGCAATCAAGGTGTCGTGTCGAATTCTGATTTGAAAAACCGCCTGCCGCGATCACATTGCGAGACTTGGCCGAAGGTCACAAAGTGCCAGCCGAAAACCGTTGCGGGAAATCCCAATTCATGCACCAATCTCGGCCATGACAGCACCGCTTCTGCCATCCATGTCTGACAGCTCGGCTTTCCCGCCCTCACTGTGGGCGGCAACAGCAATTGCCAAGCCGGATTGCCCGCCGCTGGAGGGGGATGCTGACTGCGATGTGGCAATTGTCGGGGCAGGTTTTACCGGCCTCACAGCAGCTCTTTCTGCAGCTGAAGCCGGGGCCTCGGTCATTGTGCTGGAGGCTGGAGAGCCTGGGTGGGGCGCATCAGGGCGCAATGGCGGACAGGTGAACGCCGGGCTCAAGATTGCTCCTTACGAGATAGAGGCAAAGTTTGGCCGCGAGGCCAGCGCCAAAATCATTGCCTTTGCGAGCACAACCACCGATGTGGTGTGGCAGCTTATCGAAAAACACAAAATCAACTGCGATGGCGACAAGGCCGGGCTTTTGTTCTGCGTTGCGAAAAAGGCCCATATGGAAGACCAGCGCAAAGTCACAAGTGATTGGGCAGCACGTGGTGCGCCGGTGAGGTGGGCAGATGAGGAAGAAACTGCTCATTTGACGGGCGCCACGGGCTATCTGGGCGCAATGGTTGATATGCGCTGTGGCACGGTGCAGCCACTTTCCTATGCGCGCGGGCTTGCCGACGCTGCGATGAAAGCGGGTGCGCGCATTTGCGGCCAGACAAAGGTGACATCTTTGAAGCGGGAGAATGACAGGTTTGCGGTTTCAACGGCGAAGGGTGTTGTTTCCGCAAAAAAGGTTATCCTTGCCACCAACGGCTATAGCGGGTTTCACGCCTCAGGCCTTTCCCCTGCGCTCGACCGTTCCATCATCCCTATTTCAAGCTTCATCGTTGCAACGGAGCCGTTGTCAGACAATTTGCGCAAATCGATCCTGCCGGAGGGCCATTGCACCGCAGATACCAGACGGTTCTTGTATTACACCCGGTTCGATAAGGAAGGCAGGCTGGTTTTTGGCGGCCGCGGCCTGTTGCGCGAGCCAAAAAGCGCTGATGATTTTGCTCACCTGCAAGCCGGTATTGCCAAAGTCTATCCGCAAGTGCGCGATGTGCCCATTTCCTACTGCTGGTCGGGCCGCCTGGCGCTCACCATGGACAAGATTCCCCATCTGCACGAACCAGAGCCCGGGCTGATGATGGGTCTTGGCTACAATGGGCGCGGCGTTGCTGCTGCTAGCGCGCTGGGCACCGCCCTTGGTGAATATGCCGCCACCGGCAACCGTGATGTGCTGCCACTTTCCTCAACTGACATTCCCACCATTGCCTTTCATGGCATGCGTGAGCCATTTATGGCTGCCGGATTTGCCTGGCACCGGGCAATGGACGCGTTAGGGCTTTGAAAAACTTCACCAAAAATAACAGGTTGACCCAATGAAGACACTGCATGAACTAAGCACTGCCCTTGCAGAAGGAAAAACCACCTCCAGGGCTCTCGTGGAAGAAGCCCTAGCGAACATCAAGGATGAGAGCGGGGAGGGTGTGCGGGCCTTCATCCGTGTCGCCGAAGACGAAGTGTTGGCAGATGCAGACCAAATGGATGGCCTGCGCGCAAGCGGCCGGGCGCCTTCGCCCTTTGCCGGCATTCCCATGTCGCTGAAAGACCTGTTCGATGTTGCCGGAGAGGTCACCACTGCCGGTTCCATTGTTTTGAAAGGTGCCGCGCCAGCCGCCCGGGACGCCACCACCGTTGCCCGCCTGAAGGCCGCCGGGTTCGTGAATATGGGCCGCACCAATATGACCGAATTTGCCTATTCCGGTGTTGGCCTTAATCCACACTACGGTACGCCGAAATCTGTCTGGGACAGGGAGAGCGGGCGCATTCCGGGCGGTTCATCCTCCGGGGCGGCAGTTTCTGTTGCCGATGGCATGGCAGCGCTTGCCATGGGAACTGATACAGGCGGCTCATGCCGCATTCCGGCAGCGTTTAATGGGGTGGTTGGAGTGAAGCCGACAACCGGGCGTATTTCAACCCGCGGCGTATACCCGTTGGCAGAAAGTTTCGATGCGCCGGGCCCGTTTGCCAACTCAGTTTCCTGCTGTGCTTCTGCCGATGCCATTTTGGCTGAAGACTGGGATGGTGTGCTGGCGGAGCGGGCGCCGGGAACCTTGCGCTTTGCAGTCCTCAAAACCATGGTGCATGAGAGGCTCGATGCTCACGTTGGTGCGGCGCTGGAGGCGGCCTATAGCAAGCTTTCCAAGGCCGGTGTTGCGCTGGTGGATATCACCTTGCTGGGGCTTGATGAACTTCCGAAAGTCAACGCCAAGGGGGGCATTGTGGCCGCTGAAGCCTATGCTGAACACAAGCCCCTGTTGGCAAAGAGCGGCGCAGATTTCGACCAGCGTGTCGCCATACGCATCAAGTCCGGCGGGCTTCAATCTGCTGATGAACTCATCGATATCATCCGCTTCCGGCGGAATATTGTTGCTGACGCAAGGCGTGCTTTGTCTGGCTTTGACGCATTTATCATGGCCACAGCCCCTATCGTGCCGCCGGCAATTTCCGAGTTGGACAAGGATGAAGATTATCTGCGGCTCAACCTCTTGTGCCTGCGCAACACGTTTGTTGGAAACTTCCTCGACACCTGCGCTATTTCCATGCCCATCGGTGAACCAGATGGCCCGCCTGTGGGCCTGATGCTCATGGCCCGGGGCGGTGATGACCACGCACTGTTTTCTGCCGCCCTGGCCGTTGAGCGCGCCCTTGGGAGATAAAACTCAACCCGGCCCGAAATTCTCATCGAAGAAGCGCAACCAGTTGCCGCCCATAACCTTGGCGGCTTCATCATCGTTCATGCCTGCCGCCTTCAGCCCGCGGGCGATTGTGTCGAAATCGCGATTGTCGGTGAACCATTCCGGCTGGGGTGGAAAGCCCGCATCAGATTTCGAACCCTCTCCATAGTCGATTTCCTTTGACCAGCGGCCAACCCGCATCCACTCAACTACGCTGTCGGGCTGGTCCTGGCACAAATCCGAACCGATGCCGATATGATCAATACCCATAAGCTCGGCGGTGCGGCACACCATTTCGCAAAAGCTCTCAAGGGTGCAGGCAGACTTGCCCTTCAGGTGATGCGGGTAAAGGGAAAAGCCCAGCATGCCGCCGCTATCGCCCAGAGCTTTCAGCACCCCATCGGACTTGTTGCGCAGCCCCGCGTGCCAGCTTGCCGGGTTGGCATGGGTGATGGCGATGGGGCGTTCGGAATAATCGATGGCTTCAAGGGTTGAACGCTCCGCTGAATGGGACATGTCGATGACCAGCCCCACCCGGTTCATCTCCCGCACCACCTGTTTTCCAAACCGCGTAAGGCCAGTGTCTTCAGCCTCATAGCAGCCGGTGGCCAGTAGTGACTGGTTGTTATAGGTGAGCTGCATAAAGCGCGCGCCAAGGCTGTGGCATATCTCCACCAGGCCAATATCATCTTCGATGGGCGAGCAGTTCTGAAAACCGAATATGATGGCCGTGCGCCCTTGCGCCTGGGCAGTACGTACATCATCCCCGGTGCGCGCGTGACAGATAAGGTCCGGGTAGCTTTCAAACCACCGGTTCCAGCGTTCTATATTGGCAACCGTTTCCCGGAACATCTCGTGATAGCAGATAGTCACATGCACCGCTGAAACGCCGCCTTCGCGCATCTGCCGGAAGATTTTCTCTGACCAGTTACAATATTGCAGCCCATCAATAATCATGTGTAAAACTGCCCCTTGAGGTGATAGCCGGTTACAAAGCACAGCGGCAGAGCAAGGGCAATCTCAGGAATCAGATTTCGACAAGAACAAATGTGAACATAATCCAAATTTCAAAATGAAATCAGTATTTTAAAAAATTTGTTGCTAATAAGAACAAAATAGGTACATTGAAGACAATTCATTTGTGGGGCCAAGTTAATTTGCTGGCACAGGGCCCATTGTGGAATCATGAAAGGGAATGCAGGTTATGGCGCGATCGAATCTCCAGCTTGTGGAAAGCAAAACCAATATGGACAAGGAAAAAGCACTGGAAGCAGCCCTCAGCCAAATTGAACGTGCGTTCGGCAAGGGTTCAGTGATGAAGCTGGGCAAGGAAGGCCAGGTGGTGGAAATCGAATCCGTTTCCACCGGATCACTGGGCCTTGACATTGCGCTTGGTATTGGCGGGTTGCCGAAGGGAAGGGTGATTGAGATTTATGGACCGGAATCCTCCGGTAAAACCACACTTGCCCTGCATACAGTGGCAGAAGCGCAGAAAAGCGGTGGCATTTGCGCCTTTGTCGATGCGGAGCATGCGCTTGATCCCTCATATGCGCGCAAGCTTCATGTTGACCTGGATGAACTGCTGATTTCCCAGCCGGACACTGGCGAGCAGGCGCTGGAGATAGCCGATACCCTGGTGCGCTCTGGCGCTGTCTCGGTGGTAGTAATCGATTCGGTTGCAGCTCTCACACCACGCGCCGAACTTGAAGGGGAAATGGGCGACAGCCTTCCTGGTTTGCAGGCACGGCTCATGAGCCAGGCCTTGCGCAAGCTCACGGGTTCCATTTCAAAATCCAACTGCATGGTTATTTTCATCAATCAGATCCGGATGAAAATCGGTGTCATGTTCGGTTCGCCGGAAACCACCACCGGCGGTAATGCACTGAAGTTCTATTCATCCGTCCGTCTTGATATCCGCCGCATCGGCGCCATCAAGAACCGTGATGAAATTGTCGGAAATCAAACCCGGGTGAAGGTGGTCAAAAACAAGGTTGCCCCGCCGTTCCGCCAGGTTGAATTTGACATAATGTATGGCGAGGGTATTTCGAAAACCGGTGAGCTTATCGATCTCGGCGTTGCCACCAATATCGTGGAAAAATCTGGTTCTTGGTATTCGTTTGATGGGGAACGTATTGGCCAGGGACGGGAAAATGCCAAAACATTTTTGAAAGAAAATGTGGAAACGGCACAGCGAATCGAGCAACGTATCAGACAGAATGCAGGGCTTCTGGCAGACCATCTGGAAGCAGGACCCTCTGACAAAGAGAGTGTAGACCCGGAAACGGGCGAGATCACCGACGTGGCGGGGTGATTTTGAGAGTTTTTGAACGGTCATAAAATGGCCCACCGCCACCCCAAATCTCATAGCTTGTTCATGTAAAACAGCGCGAGGCGTTATGCTCCCCGAACTAGGGATTAAACCCTAGGGCCGCAGTGTTCCTTTCCCCTGGAACAAACTCACCGCGAGTCAATGACTTGACTGCGGCCAGCAGACATAAGCGCTGTAAGCCACCCGGCCACCCCACCGGCCGGGTGGCTTTTTTATAACTCTTCATAATATGCCGCCCAATCCTTACCTGTTATGGACATCCACAGGCGTGCAAGGGTAAAAGGCTGGCCTGGGCCTAAACCCTCAATTTCAAGGCAATGTCCGCAAATGGGCGCAAATGAAAGAATGGAGTGCCGATGTCCGGCGTAAATGAAATCCGAAAAGGTTTTCTCGACTATTTTGTCAAGCACGGCCATGAGGCCGTTGCCTCTAGTCCGCTCGTGCCGCGCAACGACCCAACGCTTATGTTTGTCAATTCGGGCATGGTGCAGTTCAAAAACGTTTTTACCGGGGTTGAAAAGCGGGATTATTCGCGCGCGGTGACGGCGCAAAAGTGTGTGCGTGCGGGCGGCAAGCACAATGATCTCGACAATGTGGGTTACACCGCCCGCCACCACACATTCTTTGAGATGCTCGGCAACTTTTCCTTTGGCGACTATTTCAAGGATGTCGCAATCGAACTTGCGTGGAACCTTGTCACCAAGGAATTCGGACTTCCGGAAAAGAAACTGCTGGTCACTGTTTTTTCGGAAGATGATGAGGCCTTTGGTCTTTGGAAAAAAGTAGCCGGGCTACCCGAAGACCGGATATTGCGCATTCCTACATCGGACAATTTCTGGGCAATGGGTGATACCGGCCCGTGCGGTCCCTGTTCCGAGATTTTCTACGATCATGGCGATCACATACCTGGCGGCCCTCCTGGCAGCCCGGATGAAGATGGCGACCGGTTTATTGAGATCTGGAACCTGGTGTTCATGCAGTATGAGCAACTCACCAAGGACGAGCGCACCAACCTGCCGCGTCCGTCCATCGACACCGGCATGGGGTTGGAGCGTATCTCCGCTGTGCTTCAGGACACCCATGACAATTATGAAACCGATCTTTTCCGAGCCCTCATCGGGGCGATTGAAGATCAGGTGGGTAAGGAATCAGAAGGCCCCCAACAGGCATCCTACCGGGTGGTTGCCGATCACCTGCGCGCATCAAGTTTCCTCATTGCCGACGGGGTACTGCCTTCCAACGAAGGGCGCGGTTATGTTTTGCGCCGCATTATGCGCCGGGCCATGCGCCATGCGGAACTTCTCGGGGTAACCGAACCGCTTATGTGGAAGTTGGTGCCTGCGCTCACCCGCGAAATGGGCCAGGCTTATCCCGAACTCTTGCGCGGCGAGGCGCTCATCACCGAAACCCTCAACCTTGAGGAAAACCGCTTCCGCAAGACACTGGAACGTGGCCTTAAAATCCTTGCAGATGATTCAGAGGGCCTTGGCAGCGGTGAAGTTTTTTCCGGCGATGTGGCCTTCAAGCTTTATGACACATATGGATTCCCGCTCGATCTCACCGAAGATGCCCTGAAAGGGCGCGGCGTTTCAGTCGATACCGATGCATTTGATGCGGCCATGGAAAAACAGCGCGCTGAGGCCCGCAAGGCCTGGTCAGGTTCAGGAGATGCGGCAACCGAAGTCATTTGGTTCAAACTGCGCGAGGCACATGGGGCGACCGATTTTCTTGGGTACGACACTGAAACCGCCGAAGGGGTCATTGCCGCCATCGTTTCAAACGGTGCGCCGGTGGACAACATTTCAGAAGGTGCAGAAGCTTCTCTGGTTTTGAACCAGACGCCGTTTTACGGCGAATCCGGCGGCCAGATTGGCGATCGCGGTGAGATCAAAACCACTGAAGGTGCCGTATTCTTGGTGGAAGATACCCAGAAGAAAGCTGACGGTCTTCATGTTCACACGGGCCGTCTTGTGAGCGGCAGCCTGAATGCTGGCGATGCTGCAGAACTGATTGTGGACCACGGCAGGCGTCAGGGTGTGCGCATTCATCACTCTGCAACCCACCTTCTGCATGAAGCCCTGCGTCAAACCCTTGGCGATCACGTGGCCCAGAAAGGTTCGCTGGTGGATCCTGAACGTTTGCGGTTCGACTTTTCTCATCCAAAGGCCGTTGGTATTGATGAAATTGCCAAAACCGAGCGAATCTCCAACAGCGTGGTTGATCAAAATGATGAAGTCTCCACTCGGCTGATGAGCGTTGATGATGCCATTGAGGAAGGCGCCATGGCCCTGTTTGGCGAAAAATATGGTGACGAGGTGCGCGTCGTTTCCATGGGCCGTAACCTGGAAGGCTCCAACACGCCGGCCTATTCGCTGGAGCTGTGCGGGGGCACCCATGTGGGCCGCACCGGCGACATCGGGCTCATCAAGGTTATTGGCGAAACGGCGGTGGCCGCCGGTGTGCGCCGGATTGAGGCGTTGGCCGGGGAAAAGGC
>JBPCVY010000218.1:0-16584 GCA_051010055.1 Hyphomicrobiales bacterium
AGCCAATATTGATGCTCGGGAAAATTTGTGCTTGTTGCGTTCTGGCGCAACTTGAGTGTTTTGCAAGGCCGGCATATTCATAAAAACCACTGTCGTTCGATAAAAAGAACATGCGTACTTTTATAAGAACGATACGGTGAAGTCAATCGGCTTCGGCCAGCCGCAGTTGATGACCTGATTTCTAGTTCAAGCCCGTGAGCACAGCCACTTCCGGCCAACCCTCCCACAGCATGCGCAGCGAGACATAGATCAAAACAATCAGACCGGCCCAAGAGATAGATGGATATTTGGTCAGCAGCTTGGCGATGATCGTCGCAAAAAAGCCCATGAGCGCGATGGCAAGGGCAAGGCCGAAAACCAGAAGGAATGTGTTGTCGCGGGCAATCGCGGCAACTGCCAACACATTGTCTATCGACATTGAAACATCGGCAATCGTGATGGATATGAGCGCCGATGTGAGGGTGCGCCTTGGCGGCCCCTGATAGCCACCCTCCTCAGCTTCGGCCTGAGCTTCTGCGGCCGCCCTTGCCCTGTTTTCAATGATTTCATGGTAAAGGCGCCACGATACCCATAGCAGCAATAAGCCACCTATGAACAAAAGTCCTTTAACTTCAAGGAGATACGTTGCAAATACAGCAAAGACGATGCGCAAGATCGCAGCCACCGCCATGCCATATGCAATAGCCTTCTTGCGCAGTTCAGGCGAAAGCGAAGACGCCGCCATACCGATAATCAAAGCGTTGTCCCCCGACAAGACTATGTCGGCAAGAACAATCGAAATGAAATCGAAGATGACCTTGAGATCCATCCAGTGAGAATCCTGAACGCGGGAAGTTGCACAAATGCCGTGTGTAACCTCACTTGGCGCAGAATGCGAGGGGGCATTTGAAAAAAAATACGTTTGGTCGAAACAATCAGATTTCCTGCCCGCCCGCCTATATCCAATGCGGGATAGCAACTCACGGGCGAATATTGTATGAGACGCCGCGTGGGGCAAACTCAAGCTGGGGCAAAGAAACGTGCAGTCAAAACCATTGGTAACGGTTGCCATTACCGCCTTTGAGCGCGAAGCGCTGTTCGACATTTGCTTGAAGTCGATAGCGGCGCAGACCTATCGCGAGCTTGAAATCTTTGTCTTTGATAATTCCTCCTCCGATGCGGTTGAAAACTGCGTCGAAAAGCTTGCCGACAGCCGGGTCACATATTCCCGCAATCCGGCCAATATCTCCGCCAATTTCGCCCTCAACCATCAAAAGGCTTTTACGCCGCAAAACGGCAAATACCATATGGTTCTGTCGAGTGATTGGGCGCTTCGCGAAGATGCCATCGAAAAGATGGTTCGCCGGCTGGAAAGCGATCCCTCCATCAGCGTGGTCAAGTCGAATGACAGTTGGCGCGATCCTGAAACCGGCGAAGAGGGGCTCCGCAAGGTCAAATTTGAGAAGTTTGAATATCAGGGTGAACATGGGCCCCTGATTGATCCAAAAGCCCTGATTTATGATGCCTATACCCATCTGGCCGGGGTGGGCGTTAATTATCATGTGCTGATTGTCTCGGACATTTTGCGGTTCTCGGATTTGGAGAAGGTTTATTACAACCAGGGCTATGAGCATCAGGCCGGGCTGGAACTGTTATTGATGCAGGACGCATTCGGCATGATCCGAGAGCCGCTTTTTATCGAGCTGATGAACCCGAACCGCTACGTGGAAGGCGGATACCGCAAATATGGCAGGTTCAGCGAGGCGGTAGCCCGGGTGAGGTTTTTTGAAAAGAACTATCCGGAACTGGTGGCCCGCGATTTCAATCTCACACGGCTCAGGGCAGGCATCGTCTATCACTTTTTCCGTTGCATCTTCCGGCCCAGCCAAAAGCCTGTCGAGGCCATGGTTTACTCTCTGAAATATGCAGTCCCATTGGCCGGCGCTCTGGTTCTTTGGCCCATTTATGCGCTGATCGGCATTCCCGTCTCGCTTATTGAAAAGGCGCTAGGGGGACGAAAAAGCCAATAGCTCGCCGCGGTGAATTTCAGACAACAATGGCGCTGCAGCATCTTTACCGCTAAGGCGCGGGGAAGGACAATCGGGCCAAGCAATGCCGATTTCCGGGTCATCCCATCTCACCGCCCTGTCGGCTTCAGCATCAAACAGGGTCTGCACCTGGTAGATGGCGGTTGCCCGCTCTGTCAGCGTCATATAACCGTGGGCGCAGCAAGCGGGCATATAAAGCCCGATGCCATTTTCATTACTGATTTCCTCACCATGCCATTTTCCGAACGTGGGCGAGCCGATGCGCAGGTCCACGAATGCATCGAAAATCGCCCCTTCAAGGCAGCGGATGAACTTGCCCTCACGGAAAGGTGCGGCAAGATAGTGAAGCCCCCGGACGATGCCCTTGCCCTTGTTCTGGGAGAGATTTGCCTGAACAAACGGTTCAGTAATACCTGCCACCACGAACTCTTCCTGACAGTGCAGCCGCTCAAAGCTGCCACGCTCATCGTCATGGCGCTGAGTTTTAATGCGAAAGGCCCCCGAAATGGCCAGCGGCTCGAAGGTGAGCTTTTGCGGCGTACTCATTTCGGAATTACCTGCCACGGGGCATTGCCGCTTTCCCACATGTCGTTGAGAAGATCGCGCTCGCGGGCGGTGTCCATGCACTGCCAAAATCCATCATGCTGGTAAACCGAAAGCTCTTCCCTTTCGGCGAGGACCTCCAACACCCCCTTTTCAAGGGAAACATTCGCGCCGTCTTCAAGATGCGCGAAGGCCTGTTTCTGAAACATCATGAAACCGCCATTGATCCATCCGGCCTGGGCTTGCGGCTTTTCTTGAAAGGTGAGGATTTGGTTTCCCTTGATATCAAGCTCGCCAAAGCGCGAAGAAGGCCGCACCGCTGAAATTGTCGCCAGCCTGCCGTTTTCCGTATGCTGGGCATGAAGCGATGCGATATCGACAGACGAAACGCCATCGCCATAGGTTGCGAAAAACTGATCACCATCAATACGTTCCAGAACCTTGGCAATGCGGTCGCCGGTTTCGGTCAACTCTCCGGTTTCCGCCAGAACGACGTCCCAGTCCTCCGGGGTTCGCGCGCCATCCAATATCCGCACATCACCGGCTTTCAGGGAAACTTCCATGTCCCGGTTGATGCGCCAGTAATCGAGAAAGTAGTCGCGGATAATGTCGCCCTTGAAGCCAAGGCAAAGGATGAATTTGCGCACGCCGAACCGGGCATAGTGGTGCATGATGTGCCAGAGAATGGGCCGTCCACCAATATCGATCATCGGCTTCGGCTTAAGCTCTGTTTCGCTGCCAAAACGGGTGCCACGCCCGCCGCATAAAATCACGGCTGGAACATCGCTGAAACTCTTTTGCGCACCGCTCATATCCGCTCCCCGCCCGTTATCCAAAATAGGATTTGATCTGGCCGCTGGTGACCGCCGCCATATCTTGCTCATACGCCCAGCGCCGGTACCAATCTATCGTATAGGCAAGGGTTTCATCCAGCGCCCAGTTTGGCTGCCAGTTCAGTTTTGATTTTGCCTTTGAACTGTCAAGGGAAAGGAGCACGGATTCGCGTGGACCTTTTTCATTGGCAAGGCTGGGTTCTTGCCCGGGCCACAGCTCTGAGCAAGTTGATATGACCGAGCTCACCGGCTGGTTGGCGCTGGCATCCGGCCCGAAATTCCAGGCGCTCGTAAAATCGCCTGCGCTGGCGCCGCACAAATCTTCCGCCAGAAGCACATAGCCCGCAAGCGGTTCCAGCACATGCTGCCAGGGCCGCTCCGATGAAGGATTTCGGATGACAGGCGGTTTGTCAGCAACCCGTGCGCGCACGAAATCTGGAATAAGCCTGTCATCGGCAAAGTCGCCGCCGCCGACAACATTTCCGGCCCGCGCCGTGGCTATTTTCATGGCATCTGGTTCTGAGAAAAAGCTGGCGCGCATGGATGCCGCAACAATTTCCGCACCTGCCTTGCTGGCCGAATAGGGATCGTGCCCGCCGAGGCGATCGCTCTCAACAAACGGCCTTCCCTGATCATCATTGTCGTAACATTTGTCAGACGTCACAGCGACAAACGCTTCCGGCGCGCCATCCCGGTTACGGAAATGGTCGAGGAGATGGGCCGTACCCAGAATGTTGGTCTGAAAACTTTCAAGCGGGTCACGATAACTCTGCCGGACAAGGGACTGGGCGGCCAGATGGAAAACGAGATCGGGCGGGGTTTGATCCAGCGCCTTTCCAAGTTCAACCCGGTCGCGGATGTCGATGCGGTAATCGTGCGCGACGACATCCGGCAATCCGCAAGCCTCAAAGCAGCTGGAACCTTCTTCCGGGTCAAGGCTGAGCCCGGTTACTTCTGCTCCAAGCTGCGCAAGTACCAAGCAGAGCCAGCTGCCTTTGAACCCAGTGTGGCCTGTGACCAGAACCGATTTTCCCTGCCAGAATACAGCATCGGGAAGGCGTCTGGTTTCAGGGTTGCTCATAGGTTCAGAATTCTCTTCCGGTCAGCGGATGCGCTTAATTGCGCCCAGAGGATAGTGCGTGATGGGGTTTTTCACATAACTTTCGTTGAAGGTGAACGCCGGCGTTTCAATAATGAAGTCGGGGTTTTCTTTGACAAACTCCAACGCCGCTTGTGATGGGTTGTTCCATTGCCAGTCAGGTTTTGTGCGCGGGCCGCCGGCCACCTGGGCCATAATCCCATCGGTTGCGATGATGTAGCTTCCTGGCGTCACCATTGGGCCATAGGCGTTCAGCTCGGCCAGCACATGGGCTTTGGTGTGGTTGGAATCGAGAATGACGAGGACGGTTATATCGTCCTTCACCGACTCCCCAACCGCGCTGACAATTGCATTATCGGTCGAGCTTCCTTCGATCAGCTCGATGCGCTTGAACATGCGGTGGGCTTCGATTGCAGTGCGGTTATGGGGGCGGATATCTATATCAATGCCGATGATCCGCCCATGACCCAAAGCCTCCATCACGCTGGCATAGAAAATTAGCGAGCCGCCATGGGCGATACCGGTTTCGATGATAACATCCGGGCCCAGCGCGCTTATCAGCTCCTGCATGCGCACCATGTCTTCGGGCAGCTGAATGACCGGGCGGCCGAGCCAGGAAAAACTGTAATGGTGCTTTACGTCCCAGCCGGCACGAATCCAAGCCTTCGAGGCAATGTCAAATGCTTCCGGAGTGCTGAGGAGCAGCGACAATTCATCACCGATTTCCCTGTCGCGGTAAACAAGCGTGCCGTCTTCTTCGCAAATGGTAGTTTCACCGCGCGAATGCGGCGAGAGGGCCGTGCGCAAAAGCTTGTGCTTGGTAACGAGAGCCTCCAACGCGTCAGAAGCATGGGAGGGAATTTCACCGAACTCAGCTTCATAGGCAGATGCATCTTTTTGCATGCCTTCTTGCGGGCCTGTAACGGAGACCTTCTTGCCTGAGGCAGCTTCAAACGCACTTGCGATATCGGCCCCTGAAAGAATGTCCGGCCCGGCAATATGGTAGTGAGGCTTTGTTCCTTCCAGCGCCACAGCGCACAGGGCCTTCGCCAGCTCCTCAGCGCTAATTAAGGCAGAAGGGGCAATGGCAGCATGGCCATCAAAATCGCCATCACCATCAAGAAAAAATGCCACAAGGCTGTTCAGGCGATCATTTCCGGATGGATTGAATTCGATAACCAGACTGGATGTTACTTGCACGAGCGAACTGCTTTCAGGAAACAATGCAGATGGTTCCGTTCCCGGTCTATGAACCAGCACAAATCTCTCGAACTGCAGGTTCTCGAGCAGTTCCTGGGGTAGCGCATCTTCGCCCTCCGAAAAGCAGATGACGCAGCCTGCATCCAAATTCGCAAATCCGTGCGCGCGGGCATTGGAAATCCACGTCTCGTCGGCAAGTGTGATTTCATGACCGGCAGATTTCAGCCGGGCGGCAAGCGCCGGGCCAATTTCTCCGCCCGCAGAAACCAGTGTGAAGTACATTATGTCCGTTCCCGCCCGCCAGCATGTGCCGGTAAATCCAATTTCCTCAAATCGGTAGCTGTTTACCAGAAGCCACACGTAAAAGGCTAGGAATTTGATTGCCGGTGACGTGTCCGAAAAATTTGGGCACAAAGCGCGCACTTAAACCCAAATCTATGCACTTTAAGGCAATTAAGAGCCGATTATGCCGTTTTTTCTTGATTGGACGTCCAATTAAAAATAAAAATACCTTTGATGAAGAGGTTGGGAGCGCCATGCCGAAAGTCGGAATGAAGCCACTGCGCCGCAAGCAGCTAATTGCTGCGGCAATTCAGACAATCCATGAACATGGACTGGCTGATGCCACTGTGGCGCGTATTGCCCGCAAGGCGGGGGTTTCGACGGGCATAGTCCATCATTATTTCAAGGACAAGAACGACCTTTTATTTGAGACCATGCGTTCGCTTCTGGAGGAACTGCGTTCTGAGGCAGTGTCCCGGTTAGGTGCTGCAAGAACCCCGCGCGAACGGGCATTTGCGATTGTTGATGCGAGCTTTTCCGATGAGCAGTTCTCCGTCGATGTGATGACGGCGTGGCTTGCCTTGTATGGCAGCGCGCAAACGTCTGTACGTCTGCGGCGCATCCTCAACATTTATGCAAACAGGCTGCAGTCCAACCTGCGCCATGCGCTTAAACCCTTGATGAACGAAGCAGCGGCCGAACGGGCTGCTGAGAGCACGGCTGCTCTAATCGATGGGCTGTGGCTGAAGGCCGCCCTTTTTGGAGGCGTTACCGATCCGGGCCATCCGCGCCGTCTCGTTCAAGATCATATCGATATGCAAATTTCAATTTACGGACGACATTAATGACGCAGAATTTTGACTACATAGTTATTGGCGCAGGTTCTGCTGGCTCGGTGCTGGCAAGCAGGCTTTCAGAAGACGGCAAAAACACGGTTTTGGTTCTCGAATATGGCGGCACAGATGTGGGCCCACTTATCCAGATGCCGTCTGCGCTTTCCTACCCCATGAACATGAGCACATATGACTGGGGCTATTGGTCAGAACCTGAACCGCACCTTGGCGGGCGCAAGCTTGCCTGCCCGCGCGGCAAGGTGGTTGGCGGCTCATCGTCCATCAACGGCATGGTTTATGTGCGCGGCAATGCCCGCGATTTCGATAACTGGGAAGAAAGTGGCGCCGCCGGATGGGGGTACCGCCATGTGCTGCCATATTACAACCGCATGGAGACCAGCCATGGCGGTGAGGGCAATGGTGTTCGTGGCCATAATGGGCCGATGCACATAACCCGTGGTAAACTTTCCAACCCGCTTTACAAGGCGTTCATCGACGCTGGCGCCGAGGCGGGCTACGAAACCACTGAAGACTATAACGGCACCAAGCAGGAAGGCTTCGGGCTGATGGAAATGACAGTGTGGAAGGGCCGTCGCTGGTCCACCGCAAATGCCTATCTGCACCCAGCTTCAAAGAAAAAGAACCTGACACTTGTTACCCGCGCATTGGCGCGCCGCATTCTGGTGGAAGGCAAGCGGGCAACAGGCGTTGAGTATACCCAGCGCGGCAAGGTTCAAACCGTGCTTGCAAACAAGGAAGTGATCATTGCTGCCAGTTCCATCAACTCGCCAAAGCTTTTGATGCTGTCGGGCATCGGCAATCAGGAACACCTTGCATCGGTCGGGGTCACCCTGGTTCATCATTTGCCGGGAGTTGGAGAAAACCTGCAAGACCACCTGGAGCTTCTGGTCCAGCAAGAGTGCGTGCAACCGGTAACCCTGCACCCGCGCATGAACCTGTTCTCAAAGGCACTCATTGGCATGGAATGGCTGCTCAAGAAGTCCGGCCTTGGCGCAACAAACCATTTCGAAGCCGCAGGCTTCATCCGTTCAATGGCAGGCGTGGATTATCCGGATATCCAATATCACTTCCTACCTATTGCCATCCGCTATGACGGCAAGGTAACCAACGGAAAGCACGGCTTCCAGGCCCATGTGGGCCCGCAGCGCTCAGCATCGCGCGGCACAATCCGCCTGAGGTCCGCTGCGCCGGAAGATAATCCCGAAATCAAGTTCAACTACATGTCCCAGGAAAAGGACTGGGAAGATTTCCGCACCTGCATCCGCCTCACCCGGGAAATTTTCAGCCAGGAGAAGATGGCCCCATTTGCAGGCGAAGAGCTCACCCCGGGAGCACAACGCCAGTCGGATGAGGAACTGGATGATTATGTACGTGAACACGTGGAAAGCGCTTATCACCCTTGCGGCACCTGTAAAATGGGTGCGGTGGACGATGCGTTGGCCGTTGTCGACCCGGAATGCCGCGTCATTGGCATGGACGGGTTGAGGGTTGTGGACAGCTCCATCATGCCGCGGATTCCAAACGGCAACCTGAACGGGCCATCAATCATGATCGGTGAAAAAGCCTCTGACATGATATTGGGGCGCGATCGACTGCCGCCATCAAATGTGGAGCCGTGGATCCACCCCAACTGGAGAAGCCAGCAACGCTGATCTTCGTAAAGTTAGCTTGCCTCTCTGACCGCGATTTCCCGCGCCGTTTCGATATAAATTTCTCTGAAGCGGCGCGAAACCGGGCCCGGCTTGCCATCGCCAAGCTTCTGCCCGTTGATTTCGATAATCGGCATCACGAAAGTTGACGCAGACGACAAGAATGCCTCATCTGCAGCCTTCGCCTCATCGACAGTGAACGGGCGCAGTTCCACTTTCACCTGATACTTTTCTGCAAGCTCCAGCAAAACCTTGCGGCGGATACCTGGCAAAATGGCGTTCGAAAGGGGCCGGGTGATCACTACACCATCTTTCACAATGTAGGCGCTGGAAGAGGTGCCCTCTGTCACCAGTCCGTCTTCGACCATCCAGCCTTCAGATGCGCCTTTTTCAACCGCTGCCTGCTTGGCAATGCACTGGGCCAGGAGTGCGATTGATTTTACATCGCGGCGCTTCCAGCGAATATCTTCAACTGTGACGACTTTTACCCCGTTTTCCGCACCGGGATTGTCCAAAAGATTTTTCACCTGGGTGAATGCCATCAACGTGGTTGGCGTATCCTTTGGATAGTGGAAATCCCTGTCGGCAACACCGCGCGTTACCTGCATATAGACGATGCCCTCGTCGAGATTGTTGCGCTCGATAATGCCATCGATCATGGCGTGCAGTTCTTCTTCGGTGCACGGCCATGCCATGCCAAGTTCGCGCAAAGATCTGTCAAAACGCTCTACAAATGGGGCGCGGTCGAGCACCAGCCTGTCGATGACCGGCACCACTTCATAAATGCCATCCCCAAACAAGTAGCCCCTGTCGAAAATCGAGACCTTCGCCTCATCTTCATCCATAAACGCGCCATTGAGATACACCGTGCGGCCCATCGCCTTCCCCTAACTTGTAACCGGTTCGTCAATTGCGCGGACAAAACCACAAAACCAGCCGCCTCGTCCATCGCAATATTTGCAAATTCCCGCCAGCATCAAAATTTGCGCCGTTAACCATGATTTTCATTGCTTGGTTTGCCTGTAAATTCCCAGTTTGCGCAGAGAATTTTATGGTTTACATTTCGTTAACAGATGCGGCGAACAAGTGATTTGCGAGTATTTCATGAGAAATGGCGTACAATATCTAGCGGCAATCGCCGTTGCCGCGGGTGCCTTTGCTGTATCGGTGGGCGTATCAAGCGCAACAGATGTCATTACTTCATATGACCGGGGCTTCAGCTCCAAAAAGGTGCGGATTTTCCGCCCTCCCATTTCGCCCTCACCGCCTGATGCTGAAGAACCAGCTCCGCCGGCGCCTGAAACAAAGGTTGTCGTCAACGTGCCGGTTTATGTGCAGCGCAGACACACCAAATACAGGATGTGGTGGCCATATAGGGCAAGGGACCGTGCATTCGGCCCCAGTTACCCAGGCTTCAGAAAGGTGTATTTCGGCCCGCTCTATCCGTTCTGAGTGGCCGGGTGCCTTGCCATGACAACCTGCAGCCAATAAGCTCAAAGAAAAAAGCGGGAGGAAGTGGCAGGTGATTAGCAAAATTCTCGTGCCTGTTGACGGCTCGCCATACTCAATAAGAGCGGTCGAGTTGGCAGCCGACATTGCGTCCAAATACGAAGCTGAAGTGATATTGCTCCACGTTTTGCTGCGCGGGCATGTTCCAGCTGGCTTGCGCAAAGCGCTAGAAGTGGAGCTCAGTCCGAAAAAATCGCGCCCGGAAAATCTCGTCGTCATTCCGCAGGAAATCATGGCGCGGGTGGAGGACAAGAACACCGCCACCCTTTCCGCCGACGCCCTAGATTTCATCGCCAAGCATGTGCTCTCGCGAGTTAAGCAGATTTGCAAGGAAAAGGGCGTCATGAAGGTCACCGAACGGGTGGAAGAGGGCAACCCTGCCCGGCACATCTTAGGTGTTGCTGAGGCAAGCCATGTGGACATGATTGTAATGGGCACCCGGGGGTTGAGCGAACTCAAAGGCATGCTGGTTGGCAGCGTCTCAAGCAAGGTGAGCCACTTGTGTTCGTGTACGTGCGTCACCGTAAAATAAGCTTTTGAGCGAATTTTGAGGGCTGGGGGAAACAATGAGAGTTATAGCGATTGCTTGCGTGCTTTTGTTCAGCGCGCCGTTTGCGTATGCCGAAACCCTGTTGGAGCGCGGCACTTATTTGATGAAATCTGTGGTGGCATGTGGAAACTGCCACACACCGCAAACACCGAAAGGCCCAGCTGCTGGCATGGAACTTGCCGGCCAGTTGGTGTTGAAGGAAAAGCATTTCACCGCATATGCGCCGAACATTACCTCAGATAAGGAACATGGCATCGGCAGCTGGACGGATGAGGAAATCATCACCGCCATACGGGAAGGAAAACGCCCGGACGGCTCGCTCATTGGCCCGCCCATGCCTTTTGAAACCTACAAAGACATTTCTGACAGGGATGCCAAGGCAATCGTCGCCTATCTAAGGACCGTGAAACCGAACCCCAACAAGGTACCGAATTCTGAGTACAATATTCCTTTGCCGCCCGCATGGGGCCCGCCTATAAAGTCGGTTAGAGAGCCTGACCGCAACGACCAGGTAAAGTATGGCGAATATCTTGTGAACGCTCTTGGCCACTGCACCGCATGCCACTCCCCGCTTATGAAAGGGGCGCCTGACCTTGAACATCAGCTCGGCGCCGGCGGGCAGAAAATACCGGGACCATGGGGCGTTGCGGTGACATCAAACATAACTCCGCATGCCGACGGAATTTCAGACTACTCTGATGAAGATATCGCCAACGCAATTACCAAGGGTGTGCGCCCGGATGGCTCCAAACTCAGCCCCCCAATGGGCTTTTGGTATTACAAGAACATTTCACCGGACGACATAAAGGCGATTATTGCCTATCTGCGCCAGCTGGAACCAAAGCCAAGCCCGAAAGGGGGATGAAGGCTAACCGCACCGCTGGGAAGATAACCTGAAAAAGCGCCATGTCAGCGCGGTGGCTGCAATCGTGAGCCCCACAACAAGCCCCCACCACAGGCCAGGCGATTTATAGTCAAACACGAATGCCAGCACATAGCCGCTGCCGATACCAAATCCCCAATAGCTGATGGCGGCAATCCACATGGGCACAAAGGTGTCTTTCAGCCCGCGCAAGGCGCGTGTGGATATGGACTGGATGCCATCTGAAACCTGGAAAGCCGCCGCGATGGCAAACAGCGTCACCGCCAGCGACACCACTTCGGCATTCTTCGGGTCGTGCACGTCGATGAAGATACTGGCAAGCTCCTTCGGGAAAACCAGGAAGATGACAACACCAGCACTCATCAGCACAAAGCCCATGGCAAGGGCAACGAAACCTGCTTGCCGGGCGCTCTTCGGGGCGGTTCTTCCAATGTGATAGGAAACCCGCAATGCCGCCGCCTCGCCAATGGAGAAAACGGCGATGTAGACAACGACGACCGAACTGGTAACCACAAGGTTCGCCGCCAAGGCCGTTGCGCCAAATGTACCGACCATTATGGCGATTACCGCAAACAATCCGCTCTCAAGGGCGGTGATAGCGCCGACGGGAAGACCGAGCTTGAAAATCTCCCTCACAACGCCCCAGTCAATTTTGTGGATGTTCACCAACAGGGAATAGTCCTTCAGCCCCTGAGCGCGCAGAACATGAAAGGTCAGGGCGATAAACATCACATAAGAAACAATTGAAGTTGCAAGGCCAGCGCCAGCCACCCCCATCTGGGGCATGCCGAACTCGCCGAACACCAGTGAATAGGTCAGCAACGCATTCATGAACACGGTTGAAACCGTGATGATGAGAACCGGGCGTAATCGTTCCAGGGCCGCCAGAAACTGGCGCAATACTGTGAACCAGAGATAGGGCAATATGCTCCACGTGGCAAAGCTCAGGTAGGTTTTACCGAATGCAAGGACCTGCGGGTCCTGCCCGGTATAAGACAGAAGCTCCGGCAGAAAAAAGCAAAGGGCCGTGGTGGGTAAGCCAACGATGAGGGCAACCCAGAGACCCTGGCGCACTTGCGAGCGGATGCGGTCGTTTTCGCCTGCACCGACGCAGCGGGCAACCAGAACCCCCACCACCGCCACAACGGCCATGGATGCAACCGCCGCCTCGAACATCAAGTCGCCAGCCAGGCCCACCGCTGCCAGTTCGACACTGCCAAGGCGGCCAACAATAATCCTGTCGGTGAGCACCATGGCATGTTCTGACAGGTAGGCAGATGCAAGCGGCACGGCGATATACAGCGTCGAGCGCGCCTCACGCCATGGCGTCGGGGTATACCCCGCAGGTGCATCACCTGCTGGCCTGTCTACCATTGCCATTGAAAAAACCTGATCAGAACTACCGGGACGTTCTAGTTTGTAGTGACAGTCTAGCCTCTATCACGCGGGAGTTGCGTTTTCCAGAAATTCCCCGACGCGATCCATGGCCTCATTTATGGCTTCGGTGCTGGCGGCATATGAGACCCGCAAATAACCTCTCCCATTATCACCGAAGCTTTCGCCATGCATCAGCGCAACCCCTGCTTCTTCAAGCAGCCTGCTGGCAAGTTCCAGGCTCGGCCAGCCCGTGCCCTTGATGTTCGGAAACGCATAAAAGGCCCCGCCAGGCAACTTGCAAGTGACGCCGGGCAAGGCGTTCAATCTGTCAATGACAACGCCGCGCCGGGCCCTGAAAATTTCCCGGAACTCATCGATAGGCTCCATTGGCCCGGTGATGGCCGCAAGCGCGGTTGTTTGCGCAACTCCGTTCACGCATGAATGATTGATGGTAATCAGCTTGCGCACATGGTCGATAAGATGGGCCGGCCAAACCCCGTAGCCAAGCCGCCATCCGGTCATGGCAAAGGTTTTTGACCAGCCATCCAATAGCACCACCCTGTCGCGCAACTCAGGCACCTGCATAAGGCTGGCCGGGCCGCCATCATAAATTTGCTGAGAATAGATTTCATCGGAAAGCACTGCTACATGAGGCAGCGCCAAAAGCCCCTCGGCAAGCTTGTCGAGCTCGTGCTTTGGTACAACGCCGCCGGTAGGGTTGGCGGGCGAGTTGAGGATGATGAGGCGCGTTTGCGGCGTAATCAGGGAGAGGACTTCCTCTGCATCAAACGCAAAATCATTCTCCTCGCGGATGGGATAAGGCACCGCGGTTGCGCCAGTAAAACGCACCGCCTCACGATAGGGAGGAAAGCCGGGATCGGGATAAAGGATTTCCGTTCCCGGGCCGCCGAAAAGGCCACATGCGAAGAATATGGTTACCTTGCCGCCAGGAACCACAATCACTTCATCTGCGCGCGCCTCTATGCCAAGCCGCTCAGAAACATGCGCAGCCACAGCTTCGCGCAAAACCGGCATGCCCACCGGTGAAGTGTAGCCGTGCGGGCCTTCGCGCGCGGCCCGTTCGGCAGCTTCCAGAATATGGGCAGGCGGATCAAAATCCGGCTGGCCGATGCCAAGATTGATTATCGAGCGCCCTTGCGCGGCAAGGGCAGCTGCCCTGTCAGAAACGGCGAATGCGCCTTCTTCCTCAAGCCGAATTGCGTTTGGATTAAGTGCAACCAAAGAAGACTTCAACCTCCAACTTTTTGTGAGAACGCAGAGAAGAACTTAGCCGCCAGCTTTTTCGCCGTCGAGCTGATGAGGCGTGAACCAATTTGCGCGATTTTCCCGCCCACCTGCGCATTCACCTTATAACTCAGTAGCGTGCCGCCATCTGCTTCGGCAAGGGTGACATCTGCCCCGCCTTTCGCATGGCCCGCTACACCGCCCTCGCCTTGACCGGATATGGTGTAGCTTTTCGGCGGGTTGATATTGCTCAAGGTCACGGCGCCCTTGAATTTTGCTTTAACCGGACCGATTTTTGTCGTCACTCTTGCATTGAACTCGGTCGGGGAAACCATTTCGAATTCATCGCAACCGGGAATGCATTGCTCCAGCACTGCAGGATCGTTCAGCGCCGCCCAGACTTCTTCACGCGGCGCAGGAATGTTGTATTCGCCTTTTAATTCCATAATTTCTGGACCTATAGTTTTAATGAAGGGGTTTTTAAGTTCAGGTTGAACAATGAAATCAAGATTGCCAAGCAGAGCCAGCCAACGCAAGTTTTCATCAGTTTTTCTGCTGTGCGCAGCAATGGCCATGACACTGATTGCTTGCAAGGACCTCGTTTTTGCAGGCGGGAATGTTCCGGTAACAGGGCCTGACTTTGACGCAGCAACCGGTTACCGAATTCAAAACTACCGCACGCCTGTGCCAGAACAAGTGCCAGGGGCAAAAACCCTTCAGTTGGACGATTTGAAAGCTCTGTTTGACAGCGAAGGCCCTGTGTTCGTAGATGTACTGGGAGCAGGCAGTGACGGATATGACCCACTGGACGGAACTTGGATTTCCCCCGGAGTGCGCAAGAATATCCCAGGATCGGTGTGGCTGCCGGAAGTTGGCCGCGGATTTCTGGAGCCCGAACTTGAGCGCCACTTTCGCGATCAACTTGTAAAGCTCACTGGGGGCGACAAGACTAAGATGCTTGTGTTCTACTGTATCGACAAGTGCTGGATGTCGTGGAACGCCACCATCCGGGCTGCTCGCTGGGGTTACGGGAACGCGTACTGGTTCGCCAAAGGCACCGATGCCTGGGCCAGCGCTGGTTTTCCTGTGGAGGAAGCCAAGCCCATTCCGGTTGGCGTTGAATAAACGCGGTTAATGACGCAAATTAACGAGATGAACTATAGTGCGCTTGATTGCGAGCGCGAAGTGTCGTTCCATACCGGAAATCGGCGAAAAACAAGTAAATACAATCAAGCAAAGACCAAGTGAGGGAGGAAGATATGAAAAAAACGTTCTGTGCAGCATTTGCTGCCGCGTTAATGGGCAGCACTGCAGCCTTTGCCGCAGATGAAGTTAAAATCGGTTTTGTGACCACCTTAACAACGCCCGCTGGAGTGCTGGGCAAGGACATGGTTGACGCAGTAAACCTTGCCATGGACCACATTGGTGGCGAAATGGCTGGCAAAAAGGTCAACCTCATCATCGAAGATGACGGCTTCAAGCCGGAAATCGGCAAGCAGAAGACCGACAAACTAGTGAAGCAGGACGATGTTGACTTCGTCACCGGCTTTATCTGGTCACACGTGCTTCTTGCATCGCGTAAGTCAGCGCTTGATGGCGGTAAGTTTTTGATTTCATCAAATGCCGGCCCATCGCAGCTTGCCGGAAAGCTGTGCCACAAGAACTTTTTCTCAGCCTCTTGGCAAAATGACCAGACACCAATGGCCATGGGTGAAGTTCTCAACCAGAACAATGTGAAATCCATCTATGTGATGGCGCCAAACTACGCTGCTGGCAAGAATATGGTGGCTGGCGTTGAGCGCACCTTCAAAGGCGAGATCAAAGGCAAGGATTTGACCAAGTGGGGCAAGGATGCCCAGCTTGACTTCTCCGCTGAACTTGCCAAGGCCAAGGCATCGGGCGCTGAAGGCATCTTTGCCTTCTATCCGGGCAAGGCCGGTGGTGCTTTCATCAAGCAGTATCAGCAACAGGGCCTGCAGGGCAAAATCCCGCTCTACACGGTGTTCACCGTCGATGCCATTTCGTTGCCGAAATTCCAGAAGGCAAACTTTGAAGGCGTGCTTGGCTCACAAATGACCCAATTCTGGGACCCGTCCTTGGACAATGAACAGAACAAGAGGTTCGTCTCTGGCTTTAAGGAAAAGTACGGCCGCTATCCATCGTTCTATGCGGCCCAGTCCTATGACACGATTTTCCTCATCAAATCGGCTGTGGAAGCGGTTAATGGCGACACCTCGAACATGGACGGCATGCGCGAGGCGATGACCAAGGCGAACTTCCCATCGGTGCGCGGCAAGTTCACCTACGGCAACAACCATATGCCGATCCAGAACTTCTATCTGCGCGAAGTGACGAAAGACGCAGATGGCGTATGGACCACAAAAGTTGTGAAGACGGTCTTCGAAAACCACCAAGACGTCTATGCGCAAGAATGCAAAATGTAAGGGGCATGCCTCAGGCATAACCGCATAACCGGGTTTGATCGGGGAGGCATTTGCCTCCCCGTTCTCTTTTCAGGCCAGAAAAAGGAGCA
>JBPCVY010000219.1:0-21833 GCA_051010055.1 Hyphomicrobiales bacterium
CGGTAATATCAGTGTAAATCGCAACCCGGCCGCCATCAGACATGCGCCGCTCGTTGATCATCAACCAGGTGCCGTTCGCAAGTTCCACCCGCAAATCGGCCTGTGGCTGTGCCCATGCCTTTCGCCGGCCTTCGAGCCAACCATCAACGCCCTCGGGATGAGGCATGAAAATGCCAACATCGTAGCCGTCCTTTATCATCTCGAAGAAGGGTCTGCCCTTCCGCACAATGTGAGTCATATCCTGGCCAGCGGCGGCAGAAAAAATCTCCATGTACCGGCTGTTCCAGAGCTGCACGCGGTTGTCTGTGTCTAGCAGCAGAAACCCGTCAGAAAGCGATTCCAACGAATCCATCAGCCGCGCCTGCAGCAAGTCCAGTTCTTCTTCAGCTGCACGGATACTGGTGATATCGCGCACTGCCCCGACGAGCCTCACCGCCCTTCCATCTTCATTTCGCACTGCGATGCCCTGATCGCGCGCCCAACGATATTCACCCATCGAGCTGCGGATGCGGTACTCGCATTCAAGCTTGGGGGTTTCGCCCTTCAGGTGAGCAATTAGCGTTTTCTTGTAATGCTCAAAGTCTTCTTCATAGATGAGGTTTGCCCAATCTTCCGAAAGCAGGGTGTCAGCCTCAAACCCGAATAATTTTATGAGCTGGTCCGACACGTGCAACTTGTTGGTCTCAAGCCTCCAGTCATAGAGCCCGTCGCTGGTCGCCTGGGCGACCAATGAATGCCATTCCTCGCTGGCGCGCAGAGCTGCAGCACTCTCCACCCGTTCGGTAATATCGCGCAGGGCGGCAACCATTCTCACCGCCTCGCCACTACTATCCCGCACAGAGGTTCCGTGATCGCTCACCCATCGGTAGGTTCCATCCGCCGTGCGGATTCGATATTCGCACGACCAGCGCTCAACCTCACCAGACCGGTGCGCCTCAAGCACTTTGGTGTATTTGTCACGGTCCCCTTCGTGGATGAGTTCCAGCCACGTCCATAACCTGTTCCCGCCCGTGTGGGACTTTACCCCCAGAAAGGTCTCAAGGCGCGGGGAGGCATAGAACAAATCCTTGGAAATGTTCCACTCATAGACAGCCTCTTCGGCGGCATCTGAAATTAGCGCATACCGTTCCTCACTTCTTTCCATTGCCATTTGCGCCTGGCGTTCTGAGGTGCGGTCTTCGATGGCAACCAGAAGGCCGCCATCTTCAAGATGCGTGTAACGGATCGCGAGAATTTGTCCGCTTGGCATGCGGTGCTCAACGAGGCGATTGTCGGATTTGTCAATTTCCGCGAGGCGCTCGCGCACGTGGCCATCGACATCACCGGGACCAAAATCACCCCGCTCGGCGTTGAACACCAACAGAGTTTCAAGGAGTGTGCCAACAACAACAAAATCGTCCGGGTAGCCGCGCAATTCCACGAATTTGCGATTATGCGACACCAATCTTTTCTCAGAATCAAATATTCCGAACCCAACGCTCAAATGGTCGAGCCCTGACAGGATCAGTTCAGGCGGTGTGTGCAATTTTCCTCTCCCAGCCGAGCAAATCACGCAATGCGTTCATCGCCCTGCAGGTATCATGAGGAGAATTTTCAGATTTTGCAATTTTTGGATTGAGAAAGGCCGCCGCGTTCGAACGATCGAAAACTGCTCTAACGATTGGTCAATTCCTGCAGCAGTCCGGCGGCGAACTCAGACAGGGTATCATCGCGTGCGCCCATCACCACAATGCGATCACCCGGCCTGGCTATATCAAGAATCAGCTGACCGCATGCCTCACGGTCCGCCAATGCAAATGCGTTCCGGCCATAAGCGGTGACGCCTGAGACGATATCTTCGCTTGTGACCGTGCGTTCAACAGTGCCGCCAAAATAAACCGGCTCCGGCATGAGAAGGAAGTCGTCACTGTCCAATCCGCTGGCAAGGCTCTCAATCAGCTCGTTTTTCAATAGCCGCAGTGGCCCGTAGCCGTGCGGCTGAAACATTATCAAAAGGCGCCCGGGAAATTCGTGCAAAGTTTGCACGGTTGCTTTGATCTTGTCGGGGTTGTGGGCGAAGTCGTCAATGACCGTGATGCCGGCGGTGCTGCCTGCAACTTCGAGCCGGCGCTTGATGCCTTCAAATCCGCCAATGAGCGCGCACGCTACTCCAAGCGGCACTCCGCTCGCCTTTGCTGCGGCAAGTGCCGCCAGGGCATTCTCAACATTATGGCGACCAGGCACCTGCAATCTCACGGGCCAGCTTTGTCCTGTTGCCTGCTCCGTTACCATGAATGCAACGCCATCGGGCGCCGGTTCAATATCATATGCGAAAACGTTGGCTGCGGTGTCGGAAAGACTGAATGTCATGACCTTTTCAGGTGGCAGTTCCTTTGCGATTGCAGCTGCCTCATCATTGTCGAGATTTATGATGGCAGTTTCACCCGCATTGACAAAATTGCGAAAGAGCATCCGCAGTTCATCGAGGGTTTTGTGATCAACGGCGATATTGTTCAAAACTGAGATAGTGGGCGTGAAATAGGCAATCGAGCCATCGCTCTCATCAACTTCACTGACAAACAGGTCCCTATCGCCCCCGACGGCGCTTGCAAACGGGTTGTCTCGCGTTACGAAATTACTCAACACCGCGCCATTTAGAATTGTCGGATTACGTCCGGCCTGGTTCAGAATCCAACCGATCATTCCGGTAGTTGTTGACTTGCCGCTGGTGCCGCCAATGGCAATGCTGCAGGCGCTTGCGTTGAACAAACCGGCAAGCAGCTCAGCGCGGGTTGTTTGATCTGCGCCAAGACGGAGTGCGGACTGAACATCTGGCACGGTGTCTTCAACCGCCGCCGATGCCACCAGAATTTGCCCACCGCTGACAAGCCCGCTGCCGTCCTGGGGATGAAGTTTTATATCCTGGGATTTCAGGTACTCGAATTTTGGCGCCGTCCGCCCCTGGTCCAACGCACGGTCTGAACCTTCAACGTCATGGCCCAAGGCCTTCATGATCACAGCCAATGGCAGCATTCCGCTGCCGCCTATGCCGCAAAAAAAATAGCGCTTGGTTTGGGTCATTGGATATTGGAGAGTTGACGGGTCTTAATGCTGATGCAATTTGGTGCGGGCATTAGAGCTTGTGAGAGGAACATTTGAATGGGCGGCCAGCGTTTAAAGATTGGTGTTGTGGCGCCGGGCTCACGCATCGGCCCGGAGATTGCTGAACAGGTTATGCAGATAGCCGCCCGCCAATTTCAAGACCGGGCGCCGGAGATTTTTTTCCATCCACAGTGTTTCCTTTCATCAGACCATTTTGCCGGCGCAGATAATAGCCGTTGCGAAGCGTTTGTCGAGATGGCCAATGATGACAGTTTCAATGCGGTGTGGTTTGCCCGTGGCGGCTATGGCGCCTGCCGGTTGCTGGAGGGTTTACTGCCGCAGTTTTCGGACAATGCGCGGGCCAAACAATATCTCGGCTATAGCGACATGGGCAGTATACTGGGGGCTCTCTACTGTGCTGGCTTTCCCAAACTGGCGCACGGGCCCATGCCTGCGGATGTGACCCGTGAAGGGGGTGAGGTGGCGATCGAAAGGGCGCTTTCTTTTCTGGTGGACGGCGACATCTCATCGGTTGAGAAATCCATTTCGCCTGCGAAACAAACAGCCGCATTCAACATTACCATTCTCAGTAATCTACTCGGCACACCGTTTCAGCCCGACTTAACCGATCATGTACTTATGCTTGAGGAAGTATCAGAGCAGGTTTACCGGATTGACCGTTCCCTGTTCCACATCACCAGCAATCCAGCCATCAGAACAGTTGCCGGCATCATGCTTGGGCGCTGCACAAACATTCCGCCGAACGACCCTGACTTCGGCGCTGACGAAGAACAGGTGGCCCGGCACTGGTGCAAGGTTTCAGGGATCGAATATATGGGCCGCGCCGACATAGGCCACGATGTGGAAAACAAGATTGTACCATTTGGGCAGCTTCAAACTGCCTGACAAGCGATGGGAATCAATTAATCCCGCCTTAGTTCCGCAGTTGCCTTCTGCATGGCGGTGATCATTGCATCGCGCTTTTCAGAAAGCCGGGCGGGGCTTTCATTGCCCGCTTCAAAAGCAACTCCTTCGATGAGCTCGCGTGCGGTTTCCTCATCAAGGTGCAGCACGCCAAGATCATCCCACCATCGATTAAAGTTGTCCATATAACGTTCGCAAAAGGCTGCAAGGCCGCCTTCGCCCGCGCCAAGATGGAACAGCATTGTCGGCCCCATCGCCGCCCAGCGCAGGCCCGGCCCCGCCCAAACCGCCTTGTCCACATCTTCCACTGACGCCACACCTTCTTTCACCAGGTGAATGGCTTCGCGCCATATGGCGGCTTGCAGCCGGTTGGCCACGTGGCCGGGTACCTCGCGGTTAACCCGTATGGTTACTTTGCCAACGGCCTGGTAGAACCGCTCAGCCGCATCGGCAATGCCCGCCGCTGTCTTGTCATTGCCCATCACTTCCACAAGCGGAATAAGGTGAGGCGGATTAAAAGGATGGCCCAGAACCAGGCGCGATGGATCCTTCCACCCGCCCTGCAATTCGGAAAGGGTAAGCCCGGAGGCAGAACTGGCAATGACTGCACCTTCTTCAAGTACCGGTTCAATTTCGGAGTAAAGCGTATGCTTCAGGCGCAGTCTCTCCGGAACGCTTTCCTGTATGAACCCTGCGCCCGCAACAGCATCGGCGGCTGACTTGTGAAAGGTCACGCTGTCGGGGTTTCCACCCCCGGACAGTCCAAGCTCTTCAAGCGCCGGCCACGCCATCTCTACATAGCTGCGCACCGCATTTTCCGCATCGTCTTGCGGGTCGTAGACGGCAACGCTTCTGCCCGCTGCCAGGAACAATGCAGTCCAGCTTGCACCAATCACGCCGGCGCCCAGCACTGCGGTATGTTCAAACTCAGCCATCAGAATAATTCCGGTTGAAGTGGAGACGCAGCGGTTAGTCCGCCGTCAATTGTGAAGCACTGCCCGGTGACAAAACTTGCCTCGTCCGAAGCCAGCCAGGCCACGGCATTTGCAATATCCTCGGGACGGCCAAAGCGGCCTACAGGGTGACGGGCAAGTGCATCTTTTTTCGCAACGCCCGGGTCTTTGGCAAGCTCAAACGCACTGTCTGCCATGACGGTCATAATCCATCCAGGCTTTATGGCGTTGCAGCGCACCTTTGGACCATGATCGGTGGCTATCGAACGGGTAAGCCCGTGAACGAACGCCTTGGAGGCATTGTAAAGGGCCATTGACGGGTCAGACACCGCACCTGCGATCGAACCGATGTTCACGATGGAACCGCCATGGGTTTGCATTTCCGGCAATACCGCGCGGCACATGTTGAATGTGCCCCGGCAATTGACACCGATCACCGAATCCCAATCGTCATCGGTTGAATCGGCAACGGTTTTTTCCACCTGAACGCCGGCATTATTCACCAACAGGGAGATTGCGCCGAACTTCTGAACGGTTTGCTTTACGATATTTTCGGCAGCATCCGACTCTGAAACATCTGCTTGCAGCCAGCCCACATTTTCGGCCAAATCTTCCGGGCGCCTGCCCCGCCCGCAGGTCATGACATACATGCCTTCACGCACGAGCCGGCCCACAATCGCCCTGCCGATACCGCGGCCACCGCCGGTAACGATGGCGGTTTTACCTGCCAATCCAACCATCAGTGCGCACTCATGGCATTAAGGGTGGCAGCATCGATTATGATCAACAATTTGGTCTGCATGGACCAACTCCCTAAAACTTCACCCTGTCGCCGCCTTTCAACGCGAGTCGTTCGCGCGCTTCGGTGGGCGTTGCTATTTCAAGGCCGAGATTTTCGACGATGGAGCGGATCTTGCGCACCTGGTCAGCGTTGGATTGGGCAAGCTCGCCCTTGCCGATATAGAGGCTGTCCTCCAGCCCGACACGCAAGTTGCCCCCGAGCATGGCCGATTGGGTTGCAAACGGCATTTGATGGCGGCCCGCCGCAAGCACGGACCATTCATACTGATCGCCGAACAGCTTGTTGGCGATCGTGTGCATATGCACGAGGTTATCGAGGTCGGCTCCAACGCCGCCAAGAATGCCGAACACCATCTGGACGAAGAAAGGCGGCTCCACCATTTTCTTATCGACGAACCAGGCAAGATTGTAGAGATGGCCGAGATCGTAGCACTCGAATTCGAACCTGGTGCCATGCCCTTCGGCCAGGGTCTTGAGGCCATATTCAATTGTTTTGAAGGTGTTGGGAAATATGAAATCCCTGGTCATTTCCAGGAACTCCGGCTCCCAGTCGTGCTGCCAGTTGGAGTATTTTTCAAGCATTGGGAAGATGCCGAAATTCATCGAACCCATATTCATTGAGGCCATTTCCGAGCTGGCTGTTGTGGCAGCGAGAAGCCGTTCATCAATTGTCATGCCCAGCCCACCGCCGGTGGAGACATTGATCACCGCATCTGTCGATTGCTTGATGACCGGCAGAAACTGCATGAATGTTTCCGGCCGCGGGTCGGGCTTGCCGGTTTCGGGATCGCGCGCATGCAAATGAATTATCGAGGCGCCAGCTTCTGCGGCTTCAATGGCCGCGGTGGCGATTTCGCTTGGGGTTACCGGCAGGTGCGGTGACATGGTGGGTGTATGAATGCCGCCCGTCGGCGCACAGGTGATGATCACGGATTTCGCCATAATCTCTAACCTTTCACAGTTTCATTTGCTGGACTTGCGCGGTCAGCCCGCCATCAAGCACCCAGAGCTGGCCGGATGCATATTGGGCCTCATCAGATGCCAGCCAGTTGACGAGATTGGCGATGTCTTCGGGTCTGCCGTAGCGCCTCATCGGGTGCACATCCTCAACCGCTTTTTTCAGGGTATCGATGTTGCCGCCCTCACCGCCTGAACCCTCACCGGAGAAAAAGCTTTGCAGCATGGGCGTGTCCACATAACCGGGGCAAATGGCATTAACGCGAACGCCTTCCGGGCCGTGATCGCACGCCATTGCCCGGGTCAGCGCGTGAACCGCTCCCTTTGTTGCGCAATAGGCGGCCAGGCCCGGGTCAGCAATGAAACCGTCATAGGAACCGAAATTTATTATGGAGGCGGACTTGCCCGAGGCAGCTGCCGCCTTCCGCATCAAGGGCAGTGCATGCTTTGAGGCCAGGAATGTGCCGGTGACGTTGTTTGCAAAAATCCGGTTCCATTCTTCAAGCGAAGTGTTCTCGATGGTTTGCTCAATTTCGATTCCCGCCGCATTGACGAGAATATCAAGCTTGCCGCATTCGCCGCTGACTTTCTCCATCGCGGCAATGGCTTCTTTTTCGCTTGTTACGTCGAAGCGGACAAAGCGGGCGCCGTCATTTTTGCCGACATCAAAGGAACCATGTTCGCTGAGGTCTGCAGCAAAGACAGTTGCGCCTTCTTTCAAAAAGCGAGCGCATATGGCCCGGCCAATCCCGCCGCGCGCGCCTGTCACAAACGCCACTTTTTCTTCAAGCTGTCCCATGGGTGTCCTTCATAAATGGCAAGGGGCCAAAACTTCCCCGGCTCAGCCAGCCGCGTCCGCATAAGCCTCAAGCACGAGGCCGTGGAAGTGATGCACCGCATGCTCGGATTTTCCTGAGCCCTCAGGGTCATTGACAATCCGGCCTTGTTGAAATGCCGGCGTGTTCATGCCGCGCTGGACGCTTTCAACAAGGTTGATATCTTCAACCTGCAGCACCTCATCCAGATAGCGGATTGAGTCCTTTTCCATCTCGTTGGGCTCAGGCGTCTCAAGATAGAAGTCATAGATCTCAAGGGTCCGGTCAGGGCCAACCGGGATAATGTTGAGCACAATCATGGAGGAGCGGCCGGGATAGCGCATGAGGCACGTGTTGGGCCATAACCACCAAACCGCGTGGGTCCGCACAGTGGCGTTGGAAACGTCATAGGCTTGGTTGGCGCCTTTGCCAGCTTCCGCCATGTGGCTGGAATAGATGCCATGGGTGGTCACATTGTAGGTGTCCATATCAACCAGGGTGCAGAAGTCCTTGTGGGCCGTCGGGCAGTGGTAACATTCCAGGAAATTATCGACGACATTCTTCCAGTTCGACTTGATGTCATAGGTGAGGCGGTGGCCGAATGTGAGCTCCTCGATATCGGGCGCCCAGTAGCGGATTTCAGTTTCAAGATCGCCCGATTGCGCCGGTAATGCCTCAGCATCCGGATCAAGGTTCAAAAATACAAAGCCGCAAAACTCCCCGACCTGAACCTGATCAAGGCAAATGGTTTTCGGATCAAAATCCTTCAGATTTTCCGTAGAGGGTGCACGGGCAAGCTGCCCATCCAGCCTGTACGTCCAGGCATGATAGGGACACATGATTTTGCTGGTCTGGCCTTCACCGGACAAAAGTTCATGGGCCCGGTGTTTACACACATTGTAGAAGGCCCGCAGGGTGCCGTCCTGATCACGCACGATAACAATCGGCTTGCCTGCGATTTCTATTGTGACGTAAGAACCGGGTTCGCGGACTTTCTCCACATGGCATACCCACTGCCAGGTTTTGGAGATGATGTGCTCAAGATCTACCCGGTGCCACTCCGGTTCTGTGTAAGCTTCAGCGCGCAATGACAGGGACTTTGAAGGATCCGCGTGGTAACCGGACTGGATGGATTTGAACTCAACTTTGGATGGCATTTCTGGCATGGAATTCACCCGAAACTTGGCTTCGATGCTTCCGTGTTAGCATCACGCTTTCGGCGTGTGAAAACTGTGCGCAGAAAGACAATTTTTGAACCTTGATGGCCGGGAAAAATTATGTTCGACCTATTTGCGGGCGGGTTTCTTCCTGTGCATGGGCCAGGCCCTGAATTCAAACGGAATGCGGCCTTCGACGCGGTCCGTTCTGGGGGCAAGTCCGAACCTTTCGCGATAGGCGCGGCTGAAATGCACATGGCTCGCAAAGCCTGAGGCAAGCGCCACCTCCGCAAGGGGCAATTCGGTTTGGGTCACCAAACCGCGGGCCCGGTCCAACCGGATGTCCCGGTAATAAAGAGCGGGTGTTTTTCCCACATGCTTTGCAAATAATCTGTCCAGCTGCCGCTGGGAAAGCTCAATCCGCTTGCAGATTTCAGAAATTGGAATGGTCTCTTCTAGGTTTTCTTCCATAACTTTGATGGCCCGCCTTACATTTTCCGGCGGTGCCGGGCCCAACGGTTCAGCCGGGTTAGAATTTTGATGGCTGCCTTCCGGTCTCAAACTTGGATGGAAGACATAGCGGGCAGCCTCATTTGCCAGCCTTTCCCCATGTGAGCGCCTGATGATGTGCAACGCGAAGTCCATGGCCGCCACGCCGCCGCAACATGTCATCCGGTTTCTGTCGAAAACAAACAAATCTTCGCTTGCCTCGACCGCTGGAAACATTTCGTTCATCGCATCAATATGCTCATAGTGCACGCTTGCGCGCATGCCATCGAGAAGGCCGGCCCTGGCAAGAATGAATGCGCCGGTATCTATCGCACCTAGGGGTGTTCCCTCGCGCGCCCAGCGGCGGAGGGCTGATTGCAGTTGCCCGCCTGTATATTTCTCCGGCGCCCAGCTGGCAGAAACAATCACCAGATCCCTTAGCTCGCCCCGCACCTTGGATAAGGACTCGGTCTCAATCGTCATGCCATTGCTGGCCATGCAAGCGCCGCCGTCAACTGAAATCAACGACCAGCGGAAATGTTGCTGTCCGTCAAGATAGTTGGCGGCCCGGAAAGGGTCGAGAAACCCGCTGGTGGCGGCCATGTTGAAGTTGGCGGTAACAATAACAAGGATGTCCATGGGGCACCTTTTGCGGCATTAGATGGCCAATTGTATCAAGTTTAAGGCCAATGAAGTCAAGTAATGCCGGGCGCTCATTTCATATTGGTTTTGCGGAAAGCCCTTACGCCTTTCGGTTGAAAACACTATGCTCAACTCCTTTGGGATCAGCCCTTGAAACGTGCGGATGGGAACGGTGGCCGAAATCAATTCCGGTAAGGTTTTTGATTACATTATCGTTGGCGCCGGTTCGGCAGGTTGCGTCCTTGCCAACCGGCTGAGCGTCGACCCGTCCGTGAGGGTGCTGATCCTTGAGGCCGGCGGAAAAGACTGGAACCCGTGGATCCATGTGCCGGTCGGTTATTTCAAGACAATGCATAACCCGGCAACGGACTGGCGGTATAAGACGGAGCCTGATCCCGGCCTTAATGACCGCTCGCTGGATTGGCCCCGGGGCAAGACCCTTGGTGGTTCCAGTTCCATAAACGGTCTTTTGTATGTGCGCGGTCAGAAACAGGACTATGACCACTGGGCACAGCTTGGAAACAAGGGGTGGAGTTATGAAGATGTTCTCCCACTCTTCAAGCGGTCGGAAAGCCATGAGTTCGGGGAAGGCGAATATCATGGCGGCAGCGGCGGCCTGTCAGTATCGCTGATAAGAGCGGAAAGCCAAATTGCTGAAGCTTATATCGGCGCTGCGGTGGAAATGGGCGTCCCGCGCACCAAAGACTATAATGGCGCTGAGCAGGAAGGTGCGAGCTACTTTCACCAGACCGCCCGTGGCGGGTTACGCTGTTCATCGGCACGGGCTTTTTTGAACCCGGTAAAGGGCAGGCCGAACCTGGAAATCATCACCCACGCACACACACAGTGCCTCACGTTTGCCAGGGATGAAGAAAAGGAGGTGACCGGCGTGACTTATCGCCGGAAAGGCGCCGAACACAGTGCTTTTCTGAAAGAAGGTGGTGAGGTCATTCTCTCAGCGGGCGCTATCGGCTCACCGCAAATTCTGGAACTATCCGGCATTGGCAAAGGAGATGATTTGTCCGCGGCAGGCGTAGATGTCCGCCATGAGCTGGCAGGTGTCGGGGAATGCCTCCAGGACCATTTGCAAATCAGGCTGGTTTACGAAGTCAACGTCCCGACCCTGAACGATGCCATCAACCGTCTGGTTCCGCGTATGGGCATAGGGCTGCAATATGCATTGTTCAGAAAGGGACCCATGAGCCTTGGCGCGAGCCAGGTTTGTATTTTCGCAAAATCGATGAGCGATCTTGAAACACCTGATATCCAGTTTCACTTCCAGCCCCTGAGCGCTGACAAGCCCGGCATCGAAATGCACCCCTTTTCCGGCATTACGTCTTCAGTTTGCCAGTTGCGCCCTGAAAGCCGCGGTCACATTCACATCGTCACGCCCCATGCATCAGACCATCCGAAAATCGTGCCGAATTACCTGTCCGCCACCGCCGACCAGTTGTGTGCGGTAAGAGCCATAAAGTTCGCACAGGCAATGACCCACACAAATGCGCTGGCCCCGTTCATCGTCCGCGAGCACCTTCCGGAAGGTTCACCTGAAACCGATGAGGAATTGCTGGAGGCTGCCCGGAACATCAGCCAGACGATTTATCACCCAACCAGCACGTGCCGCATGGGAAACGATGCACTGGCGGTGGTTGATGACCGCTTGCGGGTTCACGGCATTGCCAACTTGCGTGTTGCGGATGCATCCATCATGCCCGCAATCACCAGCGGAAACACCAATGCGCCGGCAATTCTGATTGGTGAAAAAGCAAGCGACATGATCTTGGAAGACCGCCTATGATAGCGCGTTCAACCGGGCGGGCACATGCAGGAGTTATGACCGCAAAAGAATAAGAACCCAAGTACCAATGCAGGCGAGGAGCGTCCTTTTGAAATACCTCAAGAAAGCAGACCTCAATCCCACTTCAAGCGAAGATGAAACACGGCAAATTGTAAGCCGCATGCTTGAGGAAATTGATGCTGGCAAGGAAAATGCCGCTCGCGCTTTCGGCGAGAAGCTGGACAACTATGACGGTGAAATACTGGTTGGCCCGGAAGCTGTGGCCGCTGCAGGCGCCAAAGTGCCAGACAGGCTGAAAGAGGATATCAAATTTGCGCATGAGCGGGTGGCGAAATTTGCCCAAGCACAGCGAGACAGCATCAACGAGTTTGAGATTGAGTTATCGCCAGGCCTGTGGGCTGGCCAAAAGCTCATACCTATCGAAACCGCAGGCTGCTACGTGCCAGGGGGCAGATATGCCCATGTGGCATCGGCAATAATGTCGGTCACAACCGCCAGGGTGGCAGGCGTGGAGAATATTGTTGCCTGTTCAGCTCCAAAGCCCGGTGAAGGGGTAAACCCGGCCATATTGTGGACCATGAACTATTGCGGCGCAGACGCCATTTTGGCGCTGGGTGGTGTTCAGGGAATTGCCGCTATGGCAAACGGGCTGTTCACCGGTAAGCCTGCCCGCATTCTGGTAGGTCCGGGCAACAGGTTCGTGGCAGAAGCAAAGCGCATGCTGTTTGGCCGGGTGGGCATCGATTTGTTTGCCGGGCCAACGGAAATACTCATCATCGCTGATGACAGCGCCGATCCGGATATTGTTGCTGAAGATTTGGTTGGCCAAGCAGAACACGGATTTGATTCTCCGTGCTGGCTGATCACCACATCTGAAGATCTTGGCCGGGAAGTGTTGGCCCGGATGAGCGGATTGATAGATGCCCTGCCGGAAGTTCAAAAAGCTGCGGCAGAGGCTGCCTGGCGGGACTATGGAGAAGTGGTACTGTGCGATGATGATGAAGCAGCCGCTCAAGTGAGTGACAACTATGCGGCCGAACACCTGGAACTGCAGACCGCCAACAATGACTGGTTTATCTCCCGGCTGAAAAACTATGGCTCGCTGTTTGTTGGTGAAGAAACCACCGTTGCGTTTGGGGACAAGTGCTCCGGCACAAACCACATTCTACCAACAAAGGGAGCAGGCCATTACACAGGCGGGCTTTCGGTGCACAAATTCATCAAGGTGGTTACCACCCAGCGCATGACCCGTGAAGCCAACCGCGAAGTGGCCGCCGTTACCGCCCGCATTTCCAGGCTTGAAGGCATGGAAGCTCACGCCAGAACCGCTGACGTTAGGCTGAAAAAGTATTTCCCTGGTGAGACATTTTCTGTGGGCGGGTAATGTTTGACTCTGCAACATACATAAACGGACTTTATTCCTTGGATGGCCGGGTGGCGCTCGTCACCGGCGCATCATCAGGTATTGGTCGCCACATTGCTTTAACTCTTGCAAATGCCGGGGCAAAGGTGGTGGTGGTTGCCCGGCGGAAAGAAACCTTGGCGGAGATTTCGCGATCAGGCCAGATCGCGGCTCATCCGGTAGATCTGATGGAAGTGGAAGATTTTGAGGGCTTTGGGAATTCGGTTTCAAACCATTTCGGACCCGCAACAATCCTCGTGAATGCTGCCGGCATTAACCTGCGCCAGACTGCTGTCGATGTGACAAGGCAAGGATGGGACCAAACCTTGCATCTGAACCTGTCAGTTCCCTTTTTCCTCGCGCGCGCCTTGGTGCCGGCAATGATGGAACTAGGCGCTGGCAACATCATCAATATCGCCTCCCTTCAAAGCTACCGCGCCTTCAAGGACGGGATTGCCTATGGCGCATCCAAAGGCGGCATTGCGCAACTCACCCGTGCGATGGCGCAAGCTTGGTCCCGGGATGGAATTGTGGCAAACGCTGTTGCGCCCGGATTTTTCCCCACCGAACTCACTCAGGCCGTATTCGATGATCCGGAAACATCCACGTTCCATGCAAACGCAACCGCTATAGGCCGCAACGGGGAAATGACCGATCTTGACGGAGCCGTTGTCTTTCTTGCTTCACGGAGCGCAAGCTATGTAACGGGCCAGGTTCTGGCGGTTGATGGGGGTTATCTGGCAACATGAAAGCTCTCGTTTACAAAGGCCCTGAACTGATTGAACTCGCCGATGTGGAGCGCCCGCGCCGGGGAAATGAATCGGTGGTGGTGCAAATCGGTGCGGTTGGTATTTGCGGTTCCGACATGCACGCTTATCTGGGCCATGATGAGCGCCGACCGCCTCCTCTCATTCTTGGCCACGAAGCTGCCGGAGAAATCGTTGAGGGGCCAGGGAAAGGCCGCCGGGTGACGATAAATCCGCTTGTATCATGCGGAAAATGCCGTGCCTGTCATGAAGGGCGTGACAATGTTTGTCCCGACCGCCAGATCATGTCGATGCCGCCCCGGGAGGGTGTATTTGCCGAATTTGCAACCGTTCATGAGCGAAATTTCGTCGAACTCCCAGATGGCTTGACTACTGAACAAGCAGCGCTGGCTGAGCCGCTTTCATGCTCCTATCATGGGGTGAGACTGATAAGCGAGGCCAGTTTCCGGCCACTTGCTGAGGCGAGTGCGGTGGTGTTGGGAGGCGGGGCAATAGGATTGGGCGCCGCATTATGCCTGGCAGATTGCGGATGTTCCGACATCTGGATTGCTGAAACCAACAAAATCCGGCACCGGGCATTGGACGCGGCTGGCGACTTCAAGGTTTATGATCCGGTGAGATCTGCCAACACTGCTCCGCATGATGCCGATGTGGTGATTGACGCATTTGGCGGGCCTGCAACCCGCAGCGCTGCCTCACAATTGGTGCGTCCGGGCGGAGTGATTTTGCATATCGGCCTTGCCGGTGGCGATGGCGGTTTCGACACCCGCCATGCAACCTTGCAGGAAATCACATTCATCGGCTCTTACACCTATACTGCCCATGACTTCCGCCAATGTGTAGCCGCCATGGCCGCCGGCCGGCTCGGCGCTCTCGACTGGTTTGAAACCCGCCCACTTGAAGATGGCCCAGCAGCCTTCCGGGACATTAATGCGGGCAAAGTCTCAATGCCCAAGGTTATTCTTCACCCCTAACCCCTGAAAGGGACACGAAATGACAATTCCCCATCTACTTGTGCACGAGCCTTCGGACAATGTTGGCGTCGTTGTGATCGAGGGCCTTAAGGCAGGCACCCAAATGCTTTGCGTTGTCACCCACGACAATTCTGACTTTTCGCTGACAGCAAAAGCAGATGTGCCAATTGGCCACAAAATCGCGCTCGACGATCTTTCCGAAGGCGATACCGTAATCAAGTACGGTGAAGATATCGGGAATATGGTGGCCACGGCGGAAAAGGGCGGTCACGTTCACACGCACAATCTGAAAACCAAACGCTGGTAGGAGGCAAGAGATGGCTGACAATTCAAAAATCTACGCGTACCGCCGCGAAAATGGCCGGGTGGGCATTCGAAATCACGTTGTCATTCTTCCTGTCGATGACATCTCGAACGCGTGTTGCGAGGCAGTTGCCAAGAATATCCAAGGCACAATGGCGCTGCCGCACGCCTATGGGCGCTTGCAGTTCGGGGAGGACCTTGAACTGCATTTCCGCACCATGATCGGCACCGGCTCCAATCCGAATGTGGCCGCCGTTGTGGTTATCGGCATCGAGCCCGGTTGGACACAGCGCATTGCCGATGGCATCGCGGAGACGGGCAAACCGGTTGCCGCCTTCTCGATTGAGAAAAATGGGGATATCAACACAATCGCGACCGCCTCGCGCAAGGCGAAGGATTTTGTCCACTGGGCAAGCGAGCTTCAGCGCGAAGAATGCGATGTTTCCGAGCTTTGGGTGTCCACGAAATGCGGGGAATCCGACACCACGACCGGCCTCGGATCATGCCCCACTGTCGGCAATATGTATGACAAGCTTTTGCCGCAGGGAATCTATGGGGTGTTTGGTGAAACCTCCGAAATCACCGGAGCTGAACATTTGTGCAAGGCGCGCGGTGCAACACCAGAAGCTGGCGAAAAGTTCATGTCTATCTGGCAGGCCTATATGGATGAGGTGATTGAGCCCTTCAAAACCGATGATTTGTCTGAAAGCCAGCCCACAATGGGTAACATTGAAGGCGGTCTGACGACCATTGAGGAAAAGGCGCTGGGCAATTTGGAAAAGATTGGCCGCACCTCAACTTACATTGACGCGCTCGGCCCGGCAGAGGCGCCGGAAAAAGGCGCAGGGCTCTATTTCATGGACACATCCTCAGCGGCGGCAGAATGCGTAACGCTAATGGGTGCTGCCGGCTATGTGGTGCACACGTTCCCAACCGGCCAGGGTAACATTGTCGGCAACCCGATTGTGCCGGTTATCAAAATCTCGGCCAATCCGCGGACAGTGCGCACCATGTCAGAGCATATCGACCTTGATGTCAGCGGCATCTTGCGCAGGGAGATGACAATCGATCAGGCGGGCGATGCGCTTATCGAAATGATAATGCGCACATCCAACGGACGGCTCACCGCAGCCGAGGCCCTGGGCCACCGTGAGTTCGTCATGACAAAACTTTACCGCTCAGCGTGAGCCTTACAATTCAGACCCCTTAAGCCGTCATTGTCCGTAAATGTAAGCCGGCAGCCACAATGCGATCTGCGGGAAGACGATGATCAGGATCAACCCGATCAACTGTATGACCATGAATTGCATCATGCCCATATAAATATCCTTCAGATCCCATTGCGGCACTACCCCCTTCAGGAAGTAGGCCGATAGGGCAACGGGCGGACTGAGCCATGCGGTTTGCAGATTGACCGCCACCAGAATGCCGAACCACGTTAGGTTGATGTCGAGTTTTTCCAGTGCCGGAATAAGAATGGGCACGATAATCAGTACGATGGGCACCCATTCCAGCGGCCAGCCCAGAATAAAGATCAACGCCATGATGATGATGAGCACCATGGTTTGCGACAGATCCAGCGCCAGCAGATACTCGGTGAGCATTGTCGGCGTGCCAAGGCGCGAGAACACCGCACCGAAGAAGTTTGAAGCCGCCACCAGGAAGAGGATCAAAACCGAAATCTCAAGAGTTTTGATCAAGGCTTCTGAAAACCGCTTCGGCGTCATCTTGCCATAGGCCAGAGTCAGCAGCAGCGCACCGAACGCGCCACATCCTGCCCCCTCGGTTGGCGTGGCCCAGCCAAACAATATCGAACCAAGGGCAAACGCCACCAATGCAGCTGGGGGTACGAGCCCCAAGAAAAACTCCCGCAACACCACCAAGTAGTCGTTGGGCCTTTCTTCTTCAGGCAAGGGGGGCCCAAGTTCCGGGTTGAGCCAGCACCGAAAGAGCGCATAAGCGGTATAGAGAAACGCCAGCATGATCCCCGGAATAATGGCGGCGGCAAACAAATCGGTCACCGGCACTTCCAGAACCGGCCCCATAACAACCAGCATGATTGATGGAGGGATAAGTATGCCGAGCGTGCCGCCGGCGGTAATCGTGCCAGCTGCCAGTTTCACATCATAGCCTGACTGGTTCATGGTTTTTGCAGCCATGATCCCAAGAATTGTGACCGAGGCCCCGACAATACCGGTGGCAGCTGCAAAAATGGTCGAAACGAACAGTACCGCGATATAAAGCGCGCCTTTGGTGGAAGCGAGCATAAGCTGCACCGCCCGGAACAGACGCTCCATTAACCCGGCCTGTTCCATGAGAATGCCCATAAAAACAAACAACGGAACAGCAGCAAGCGTTTGCTCCAGCATCACGTTGTTGAACTGCAGCGTCATGAGATAAAAAACGAGTTTCGCGCCAAATCCCCAGGCGCCAAAAACGATGCCTAGAAAAATCAATGTGAAAGAAATCGGAAAACCAACGAAGATCGCCAGCAGCATAACGGCGATCATGATCAGGCCGATAAATTCAGGACTCATCACGGCCACCGATTATGTTGAAAGGCATAAATGGATTTCAGAAGCTCCGAAATGCCCTGCATTATGAGAAGTGCCGCGCCAACGGGCATGGCGGTTCGTACCGGAGCAACAGGCGCCATCCAGGCAGTGTCCATGGACAATTCCCAGCGCACCCAGGCTTCCGATGCATATTCAAGCGAAATGAGAAAAAAGAAAACCATTGCCGGGAAAAAAAACACCACATAGAGCGTGGCATCCACCAATCCCTGAAACCGCGGCCGCCAATTCCGATAAATAAAATCTGCGCGAATATGCACTCCGCGCATGAGCGCATAACCTGCGCCAAGCATAAACAATGCACCATTGAGCATACGAGATACGTCGTAGGCCCAATCAGTTGGCGCAATAAAAACCTTGCGCATGAATACTTCGTAGACCATCCCAAGCATGAGCGGCACCAGCATCCAGCAGATAATGCGGCCGGCCCACAAACTAATGGTGTCGATAATGGTGATGGTCTTCTTTACCCAGGGCTGCATATCATCCGGCAAATCACCCGGGTCCCCCGAGCGGCGTTCGGCGATCATCTCATCCGATACGTCCAGCTTGGAGGCATCAATGTCGTCAGACATTTTGTATTCTCCCCTAAACTGCTCCAAATGTCGCGAACAGCGGCGGGAACACACGCTCCCGCCGCCAATGTGTCAGAACCTTAGCCTATTTTTTCACGCTGTCTGCAAACGCTTTGCCAAGGGCTGCATTTGAGGCTTGAGCCCCAGCCCAGAATGGCACCGCAATTGCCGCAAAATCTTTCTGCGACTGCCAAACCTTCGCAAAGAACGGATTATCGGCTGCGTTCTTTTCAAGCGACGCTTTGGCCGCATTCATATATGCGGGGAAATAGTCTGCCGGCGTGTCATGAAGCTGAACGCCATGGTTCTCGGTGAGATCTTTCAAGGCCTTGCCATTTTCGTAGATGCGATAGCTCATCGATTTCATGAGTGATGCATTCGCGGCTACCTCGAGAGCCTTTTTCTGGTGATCGGTAAGGCTGTTATAGACATCACCATTAATATAGAGGTCAGCGTTCACCACCACCTGGTGCAAGCCTTGCAGATAATAGTGCTTCAGCACTTTCTGGAAGCCGAAAACGCTGTCAGGTTTCGGGCAGCACCACTCAGCTGCATCGATCACGCCTTTTTCAAGCGCAGGCAAGATGTCACCGCCGCCCATGGCAACAGAAGCCACGCCAATGTCTTTATAGGTTTGGCCCGGAATGCCATGAGGTGTGCGGAAGCGGTATTTCCGAAAATCCTCCATGGAGTTAATAGGTTCCTTGAACCAGCCCAGTGCTTCCGGCCCGACGGGCTGGAGCATGAAACCCTTTACGTTCACTCCCATTTCTTTCCAGAGTTCATCGTAAAGAGCCTGGCCGCCGCCATAGAGGAACCAGGAAACAAAGGCGATATTGTCGATGCCAACGCCCGCACCTGCAACAGGGGAACCAAACAGCATTGCGGCGGGATGTTTACCTGACCAGTAGTGCGTCCAGGCAAATCCACCTTCGATCAAACCTTTGTCAACCGCATCAAGCGTTTCCTTGACACCGACAACTGCACCGGCAGGAAGCACTTCAATTTTCAATTCGCCATTTGTGAGATCACTCACATCCTTGGCAAATTCGTTGAGCATATGAACTTCATCGGCTTTCGCTGGTATAACCGACTGAACACGTATCGTGACTTCTTTTGCAAACGCTGACGCGCTCACAAACGCTATGCCTGCAGCGAGAACCGCCGACGCAGGACCGTTAAATAGGGACTTGGTACTCAGCATTAAATCTTCCTCCCGATGGATGCTAATTTCGCATTTATTGTTTGCTGCGGTTAGAGCCGGCTGCACGTTATGGGTGTGCGCTGAGGGACGGCAAGACCGCAAAGCCCGGAAGCGTCCCATGTTTATGAGTGTTGCACAAGACGCCGGATAATGTTTCCCGGATTATGCGATAGACTTCACGCAGTTTTCATCTGTGATAAACAAGCATCAAATAAAGAGCTTTTTTTGTTTGGGGGCAAAAGCAAGAAAAAGACCAACCCAGCCGAGTTAAGTCCCGAAATGTTCTAAGGGCTGTTTGTCATAATGTGTGCATCCATTGCGGCAAGACCTTCATCCAGACCCTTGCGTCCAAACCCCAGCCGGAAGCGATCGGTCGGCGTAGGGCCAAGTTCTGAGCTGTAGATGGTGCTGGGCAGCAGAAGAACACCGCTTTCTTCAACCAAACCACGTGTAAAGGCTTCAACCCCGTCAGAGCCTTTGTACCTGGGATACGCCGTGCAGGAGCCATCCGGCCGGCGCCAATCGAACAAGTCTTTGTGCTTTCCGAAGAACCGATCCCACTTGGGCAGGTTTTCCTCAATTATCTGGTTGTTGCGCGCAAGGATTGCATGCTTGTTTTCAAGGGCAATGATTGACAGTTGTTCGCTCGGACCTGAACTGCATATGGAGAGATAGTGTTTGAACCGCTCCATCTTCGACAGCACCTGTTTATCCTGACAAGCTATCCAGCCGATGCGCAAGCCTGGCAGGCCGAAGGACTTTGACATGACATTGAGTGAGAGCCCGCGCTCATAAACATCGGCAATGAACGGAAGATGCCGAGCTGTAGTGGCTCCCAACCCGTTGAAAATTTCATCATGCAAAATGTAGATGCCGTGTTTGCGGCAAAGCTCGACAAGCGCGTTGAACCTGTCTGGCGGCAAAATGGCGCCGGTTGGATTGTGGGGGAAATTGATGGTGATAAGGTGCGTGTTGGGCCGGATGGCATCGGCCACCCTGTCAATATCCAACGACCAGTTATCATCCGGGTCAAGCGGCACGCCGGTTGCAGAGCAGATATAGCCCGGCAAGGTTTCGTGTGATTGGTAGTTGGGCGTTACCACAATGGCATGACTGTCTCGGTCCAAAAGCACCATGTTGGCGGCGAAAATGCCTTCGCTCGCGCCGGCAAAGCACAGGATGTTTTCCGCCGTTTGGTTTTTATAGGTTGCAGCGATGGTGCTGCGCAGGCCCGGGGCTCCCCACGTTTCGGTGTAGCCAAGCCACATGGTTTGAAACGCCTCGCGCTGGGCCGGCGTTGCCATGGCGAGCAACTCATCCAGACGCATGCTCTCCGCATCAGATGCGGTGAGATGATACTTGGCCTTGAATTCCCATCTGGAAAAATGGGTTTCCAGGCGAAAGTCCGGCAGCGTTGTCATGTTGATACCTCCAACACCCCGGCCATTTGTTTGGTATTTCCTAAACGGAGCGGGTCAGCCCGCCGTCAATGCGTAAGTTCTGGCCGGTCATGTAACCACCTTCTTCCGATGCAAGCCAGGAAATCAGAGATGAAACCTCGCCCGCATAGCCATAGCGGCCCAGAGGAATGCGCGCTTTCCTGTCTTCGGTCTCCGGCAGGCTGTCAATAAAGCCCGGCAAGATGTTGTTCATCCGGATGTTGTCTGGCGCATACTTATCGGAGAACAGCTTGGTGAACGCAGCAAGCCCTGCCCTGAAGACGCCTGATGTGGGAAAGAGCGGGTCCGGCTCGAAGGCTGCAAAGGTGGAAATATTGATAATGGCGCCGCCGCCCTGTGCCTGCATCACGGGGGTTACAATCCGGGTGGGGCGAACGGCATTCAGAAGATAGACTTCCATGCCCTCGTGCCAGTCATCATCGGAGATTTCCAGAATCGGGCCTTTGGGCCCATGGCCTGCGGAATTCACCAGCACATCCACACGCCCCCAGCGTTCAACCGCACCGTCTACCAGTTTCAGAAGATCATCCTTGGACGTGTTGGAGCCCGTAACGCCAAATCCGCCGAGCTCTGCCCCCAGCGCTTCACCTTTGCCTGATGATGACAAAATGCCAACCTGAAAGCCATCTTTTGCAAGCCTTTTTGCGGCATCGGCGCCCATGCCACTTCCTCCAGCGGTTACAAGCGCTACTTTTTCTGCAGTCATCACGGGTCTCCTTTTGCTGTTGCTTCTGAGCTTCCCAGTTTGTATCCGAATAACACAAGTGCTATGTAGTTTTTCTGCGATATGAAAGTAGAAAATCTATTGTCTAAGAGAAGCCAGCTTCCGTCATTGAATAGCCTACGCGCATTCGAGGTTTCGGGCAGGCACCTGAACTTCCGCGCCGCAGCTGAAGAACTGGGAGTTACCCAAGGAGCTGTTGCGCAGCATGTCCGCGGGCTGGAAGCACAACTCGGT
>JBPCVY010000220.1:0-2723 GCA_051010055.1 Hyphomicrobiales bacterium
GATTATCTTTGATCTGTTTGATGGAGCAAAATTGTCCCGCCAGCGGCGTTGCAAGCTGTTTGTGGCCAGACAGCCCAAGGCGCAGCTCGCGCCTAGCCAGCTGACCTGAAAGAACCGGTCAAATCGACCAAACATAGTCTCATCCCGCACTAAAACCCACACTCAGCCGGGCTTTTGCCGATAGATCGGTTGTTCTCTCCCTTCGAACAGCCTTTGTCCCACTGCCGGGTTTCGGGCGCACCGGCGGCTGGCACATATGTTCCAGTTCCCTGTGGAAGGCCGTTTTCCCACGCGCCCTCATAGCGCTCGCCAGAGGCCCATGTGCGGGTTCCCTGCCCGTGAAAGCTGCCATCCTTCCATTCCCCGTCGTAACTCCCGCCGGTGACGCCGGTCCAAACGCCTTTGCCGTTCATTTTGCCTTTCTCATAGCTGCCCTGGTAATTGTTGCCGCTCGCCCAGATATAGGTGCCCTGGCCGTGAGCTTCGCCGTTTTTAAAATCTCCCTCGTAACGTTCCCCGCCGGCACCTTTCCATTTGCCCTTGCCGTTGAATTTGCCGTTCTTGTAAGCGCCCTCGTATGTATTACCCTTTTTGTCCTTTTCCTTGCCTATCCCGTGTTTTATGTCGTTCTTCCATTCCCCTTCGTAGCGCCCGCCGCGGGCCCAGATGAACGTGCCCTGGCCGTGCTGGCGTCCCTCACTCCACTCGCCCTCATAGCGCTCCTTGTTTGCCCATTTGCGTTGGCCGTCGCCGTGGACAATGCCATCTTTCCAGCCGCCTTCATATTCGCTGCCATCGGCCCAGGTGCGGGTTCCTTGGCCGTGGAACAGGCCGTCCCTGAACGTGCCCCCGTATCGTCCCGCATCATCTGATGAAAATGTGCCAGGCCCGTTCAGTTTGCCATCGGCCCAGGAGCCTTCATAAAAGGCCCTGCGCGGTTTTCTTTTTCTGGTGAACAGGAATTCCGCCTTGCCATTCCCGCTTGCCTTGCCGCCCGCACACGCGCCGGTCCAGATAACCGTCTCTTCCGCCAGTGGGCGGGCGCTCCAAATCTTGCAAGTTTGGTTTTCGACCTGCACCCAGCGCGCGCGGGTTGCATCATTCTCGCCCTTGAGCCGGGCAATGAGCTCAGGCGATATCTTGCCGTTAGCGGTAAGTTTCCAATCGCGCTGATACGCAATAATGGCGTTGCGGGTTTTGCGGCCCATTTTGCCATCTGCCTTGCCAGCGCCATAGTTGGCGAGGGCATCCTGGACCGTTTTTATGTCGTCAGATTTTGATTGCGCACCGGCGTGCGCAGCCATCAAAGCGATGAGCAGTAATACCAAGAGCTGACGCACCACCGCTCATCCCTTCTCATATAACTTGGCCAATATGACTTACTTAAACGGAATGCCCGTCAGGCCCGGCTTAATGTTTGTGCCGTTCTTTTTATTATACTCCTCAATCTGCTTGTTCGTAACGGCAGCGGATGCCGGCTCGATGCTTTTGATTGTGGTTTCGCTGGGTTTGAGTATTTCCATTGAATCCGGTGGCTGCTTCTCACGCTGCGGCGGTGCGGGGAAACTTTCATGGTTCGGCACTGCCATGCGGGTGCGGATTTCATCCCTGGTGACATTCCAGACCATGAAATCGATCGCCAGATCGAGCGGGCCATCATAGGTCTTCCGAATATCCGCAAGAACCGCCGGAGCGGTGTCATGGTCGTTTTGGAAGTGATAGCAAACTGCCAGGCGCGGTTTGGTGAGCGACATGATTTTGCCGAACGCCTGAGCCGATGTGTGCCCCTGGGTGCCGACAAAAATGGCTTCAGACGGCTCCATGCCAAGTTTGGATTCCATCATGCGCGGGGGCAGGAAGCATTCGTGAATGGCGATGTCCGCGCCCTTGGTGTGATCGCGCCAGCCAACCGATGGCAACGTATCGCTTGAGAATGCAAATTTAAGACCGTTCCACTCAAGAATGAAACTTACCGATTGTTCGCCGTGAATGGCCGGAACCGTGCGGATGACAACGTCGTTTTCATCGAAAATGACCGCATTCATGGCCGTCCAGTCGAACTCGGTGACCTTCAGTTCCAATCCGCGCGGGTCAACAACCGAACCACGGGTCGCCGCTTCCCAGGCCCACATCTTTTCCATGTTCTCAACCCAGGCCTTGGTGCCCCAACCAGGTTTTGAGCCGTTTGGCCCCCAAAGCCTTACCGGCTGCAACCGGTTGTTCACCGGGCCGGTAAAGTAAAAGGCCGGAAAATCGCCCGCATGGTCGAGGTGAAGGTGGCCAAGAAACACCTTGTCGAGCTGATCGAGCGGAATGCCGAGAGCGGATATCCGCTCATAAGAGCCTTCACCCATATCGAAGATGAACTTATCGCCATTACCCAGTTCGACAAGAAAACAGGCCGCAGCCTGTTTGAGGCGCGGCGTCGGCATACCAGTACCACAAGCAATTATCCGCATTTCGTCAGGTTTCAGTTCCTCCGAACCCGGGAAATAAACATCATGCCGGGGATATGGTTTGGTGCGCGACCATTCCTCGCGCTTTGCCACTTGGGCGCTTTGGGCATCTGCTTGCGGGACAAACTGGGTAACATCGGAAACACCGATTTTTCCGGAACCAAAAGCAAACCCAAGTAAGCCCACAACAACAAATGAAGAGAGTAAAGCAAGAAGCCTAGATTTAGATTGCACGGCCAACCTCTTTGTCTGTGAATTTCGATGAAA
>JBPCVY010000221.1:0-9217 GCA_051010055.1 Hyphomicrobiales bacterium
ATGGCAAGCCAGGAATTTGCTGATGATTCTGAAGAAAAACGCCCCACCGTTCAGGTTGGCGACCCGTTCACCGAAAAATGCCTGCTTGAAGCCTGCCTTGAGCTGATGGCATCCGGCGCGGTTATCGCCATTCAGGATATGGGTGCTGCCGGGCTTACATGTTCTGCGGTGGAAATGGGTGCAAAGGGCAATCTTGGCATTGATCTTGACCTGGACAAGGTGCCCTGCCGCGAAGAGCGCATGAGCGCCTATGAAATGATGCTGTCAGAAAGCCAGGAGCGAATGCTCGTGGTGCTCGACCCAGCCCATGAAAAGGATGCTGAAGCCATTTTCAACAGATGGGGCCTCGACTTTGCCATCGTTGGCGAGACGACGGACAATCTGCGGTTCCGCATATTCCACGACGGAGAAGAAGTCGCCAATCTGCCGATCAAGGAACTGGGCGATGAAGCACCGGAGTATGACCGACCATGGGTAGCGCCGGCCTCCCCGGCCCAGCTGCCTGCAAGCGAGGTACCAGCGCCCAACGATATCACTGATGCGCTGCGCACCATCATGGGCTCACCGGATATGTGCTCAAGACGTTGGGTGTGGGAGCAATATGATCACCTCATCCAGTCCAATACCGCACAAATTCCAGGCGGCGATGCAGCTGTGTTGCGTGTGGAAGGCGCTCCCCACAAAGGGCTGGCCTGCTGTGTTGATGTTACACCGCGCTATGTGGAAGCAGATGCGTTTGAGGGCGGCAAGCAGGCTGTAGCTGAAGTTTGGCGCAATCTGACATGCGTTGGCGCGGACCCGATAGCCATTACCGACAATCTGAACTTTGGCAATCCGGAACGCCCGGAGATTATGGGAACCTTTGTGAAAGCCATTGAAGGCATTGGCGAAGCGTGCAATGCCCTCGATTTCCCGGTGGTTTCAGGCAATGTGTCCCTTTACAACGAAACCAATGGCGAGGCGATTTTGCCAACGCCTGCGATTGGTGGTGTCGGGCTTTTGCCGGATCTCTCCAAGATGACCACCATTGCCTTCAAGAACGAGGGCGATGCAATCTTGATGTTGGGCGCTGAGCCGCAGGGCCACCTTGGACAATCGATTTATCTGCGCGAGATTTTGGGCCGCGAGGAAGGCCCTCCTCCCGGCGTGGACCTTGAGCTAGAACGAAAGTCAGGTGACTGCGTGCGCGCGCTGATTTCAAGCCGCGCACTCAATGCGGTGCACGATATATCAGATGGCGGCATGGCGGCAGCTTTGGCCGAAATGGCAATGGCGGGCGATTTGGGTGCGGAGATTTCCCTGCCCGATAACGGCCTTCCGGCCCATGGCGCCCTTTTTGGCGAAGACCAAAGCATTTACATTGTCTCTTGCGCGCCAGAGAACGTTGACACAGTGCTTCAGGCAGCCGAAGCTGCGGGTATTCATGCAGCATGGCTTGGGTCCGCCGGTGGCAAGGAATTGAAATTTGCCGGACATGGGGCCATATCTGTCGCAGCGCTGTGTGAAAGCCACGACGCATGGCTGCCGCGTTTCATGGCTGGGGCCTGATTTTGCGGGGAGAGAAAATAAGATGCCTATGAATGCCCACGATCTGGAAACCATGCTGAAAGAAGCGTTTCCTAATGCAGTTGTTGAAATCCGCGATCTCGCAGGCGACGGAGATCACTACGCGGCCAACATTGTGTCAGCGGAGTTCACCGGCAAAAGCCGTGTGCAGCAGCATCAGCTGGTTTATAAGGCGCTGAAGGGCAAAATGGGCGGCGAGTTGCACGCCTTGGCGCTGCAGACATCGGCTCCCGAATAACAGAATCGTCAATGACAAGTTTGCGTGAATTGTCTAAATTCGCGCCGGATTGGATCTTGAAGGATAACCCATGACTGAAATTAACAGTTGGATCGACGAACAGGTGAAGGCAAACGACGTTGTGCTGTTTATGAAAGGCACACCGCAATTTCCCCAGTGCGGGTTCTCCGGACGCGTTGTTCAGATCCTCGATTATCTCGGTGTTCCCTATGCGGGAATTAATGTGCTGGAATCAGATGACCTACGCGACGGCGTCAAAACCTATACGGACTGGCCAACAATTCCCCAGCTTTATGTAAAGGGCGAATTTGTCGGCGGTTGCGATATCCTCACCGAAATGTTCCAGAAAGGTGAGCTGCAATCGCACTTGAACGATAACGGCATTGAAGTTGCCGCAGCGCCTGCCTGACAAGGCTTCTAAAACCCATCGAAATCATACAAAGCGCCGCAATTATTTTGTGGCGCTTTTTTCTTTTTTGTCTTTAGCTGTGCGAATTAGGTTTCCAGCGAAAGCTATTTTTATGTCCCCCACTCAAAAGAAACAGATTTCGTCCGCGCTGGTTATGGTGATCATTGCAGGATGTATGATCGGCATCATTACGAATGGTGTGCGCTCTACATTCGGTTTGTTCACTGCGCCGATTTCTGACGCCTTTGGTTGGGGCCGCGAAATATTCGGGTTTGCAATGGCGTTGCAAAACCTGGTGTGGGGCATTGTGCAACCTATCGCAGGAGGGTTGGCAGACCGGTTCGGCACCGCCAGAGTGCTGAGCGTCGGGACCCTGCTTTATATGATCGGCGTCATTCTCATGCCCTTTTCCGAAACGCCCTTCACACAATATCTCACCGGTGGATTGTTGACCGGAGCGGGAATTGCCACTGCATCTTTCGCCATCGTCATGGCCGCATTCGGGCGGCGGGTGCCAGAAGAAGCACGCTCCTGGGCGTTTGGCGTTGCCATGGCAGCGGGCTCACTCGGGCAGTTTCTGTTTGCACCGCTTGGGCAATATTTCATAAATTCTTACGGCTGGCAGAACGCGCTCATAATGCTGGCAGCTGTACTCATTCTCATCATTCCGCTCACTATCCCCTTGAGGGGCAGCGCATATACGCAACAAGGTGATGTTGACGAGGTGGTTTTACCGTTTGCAACCGCCCTCACCAAAGCCTTTGGCCATGGCAGTTACCTTTATCTCGTATTGGGTTTTTTCGTGTGCGGCTTTCATGTGGCGTTTATCGCCATCCACTTGCCGCCCTATCTTGCAGACCGTGGCATGAGCCCTGACATTGGCGCCTGGTCACTGGCGCTCATAGGATTTTTCAACATTATCGGCTCGTACACTTCAGGTGTTTTCGGTGGAAAGTATCCAAAGCACTGGCTTTTAAGCGGCATTTACTTTGGCCGCGGATTGGCCATTTTGTTTATATTGTTCGCCCCCTTGACCGCCTTCAACGTCATGGTGTTTTCCGCCGTAATCGGGCTTTTGTGGCTGTCGACCATACCGCTTACCGCCGGACTGGTCACGGTTATGTTCGGCACCCGCTATATGGGCCTTTTGTTCGGCTGCGTATTTCTCTCCCACCAAATCGGCTCGTTCTTGGGGGTATGGCTGGGCGGCAGAATTTATGATGTCACCGGCAGCTATGATGCCATGTGGTGGGCCGGGATCGGCTTTGCGGTTTTTGCCGGCCTGGTTCACCTGCCCATACGTGAAAACAAGGCGCCAGCCTTCAGCGCAGCATAAACTTCCTCGCGCAAATTCCTTTGCATCTTGCCCAAAACATATTCATAATAACGAATATGTTTTGGAAGAAAAGAGGAATTGCACATGGCGATGGACATTTCCAGGCGCACGTTTCTGGCAGGTTCGGCAGCGGCAACCGGCGCGATGGCGTTTGGGTGCCTGCCTTTAAGGGCTGAAGACAAAACCGTCCATGCCCTCACCTTGGGCGAGATAAAGTTAAGCGTTTTTTCTGACAGCATAATCGATATTCCCGCCGCAAGCCTTGCCACCAACGTGCCGCCGGAAAAACTTTCCACATTTCTTGAAAAGTCCGGCTTCCCGACCGACAGGCGCATATCTGACCTCAACGTGACGCTTGTTCAGACAGAGGATGACTTGGTGGTTATCGACACCGGTTCGGGCATGAATTTCGTCGACAGCGCGGGCACCCTTGCCGACAATATGGATGGCGCCGGTATCGACAGGGAGAAAGTGACCAAAGTCATCCTCACCCATGCACACCCCGACCATGTTTGGGGCATCATCGATGATTTTGAGGAAGCAAAAAGGTTTCCGAATGCTGCCTATTTCATGAGCGCTGCAGAATGGGATTTCTGGATGGATAAGGAAATCTTGTCCAAGCTTCCCAAAGCCTTGCACGGCTTTGCCATTGGGGCAAAAAACAACCTCAATCCGGTTGCAGAAAAGCTCACCCGTGTCGACGATAACGCAACAATTGCGCCGGGCATCACCATGATATCGACACCGGGTCACACCCCCGGACACATGTCCGTCATGGTGGAAAGTGGCACGGGCAAAATGCTCGTTTTAGGCGATGCCATCACCCACCCGGCCGTTTCTTTTGTCCGTCCGGACTGGGCCATGCAAAACGACCAGAACCAGCCGTTGGCCGGGAAAACCCGCGCCCGGCTGCTCGATATGCTGGCAACCGACAAAATCCCGGTTATCGGCTATCACCTGCCCTGGCCAGGCGTTGGACATGTTGAACGCAAGGGCGCTGCCTATACCTATGTGGCCGGATAGGAAATCCCATTTCCCACATAACAGCGCCATGTTAAAACCTGCCGTCTGAATATTGCCGGGGGCGAGCAGGTGTTTGACATTTTTGAAGCGGGGCTGCTTGCGTTCGGGGCATTGCTGGCGGGATTTGTTGCCGGCCTAACCGGCTTCGGCACCGCAATGACGGCACTTGCATTTTGGTTATATGTGGTGCCGCCGGTGGTGGCCGCTCCTCTGGCAGCCATATGTGCGATCGGGGCCCATGTGCTCTCGGTACGTAAAATCTGGCGCGATTTCGATCTTCATGCCGCCAGGCCTTTCCTCATAGGCGGTATTGTTGGAGTACCAATCGGCGTTTCTCTACTCACCTGGCTTTCCGCGGACACCTTCAAGGGCATCGTCGGCCTTTTTCTGGTTATCTATGCCGGTATCATGCTTTCGATGAAAAACCCGCCGGCTGTTTCCTGGGGCGGGCGCATTGCCGATGGCGTTTCAGGCTTTATCGGAGGCGTTCTTGGAGGCTTTTCCGGTCTGTCCGGCCCGGTGCCAACCCTTTGGGCCATATTGCGCGGCTGGGGCAAGGAGCGCCAGCGCAGCGTCATCCAAGGCTTCAACATGCTGGTTCTGACATTTGCCATTGCCATTTTTGCCTTCAAAGGCATGCTGACGGGCTCCGTACTGTCCGCTGCAATCATCTGCATTCCTGCAACGCTTGTTGGTTCCTGGTTCGGCACGAACGCTTATTTGGCCATTGATGCGGCCACTTTCCGGCGCATCGTTCTGGTTTTGCTGTGTATCTCCGGCACCATCCTGACTGCGACTTGGTTTGCCAGTTAACAACAAGAGCAACATCCAAACACACTGAAGCATTATGTTTTCAGTGTGTTTGGATAAAGTTGCTCGATTCTTGAGAGCGATCAGCTTTATCCAATTGGACTGAATTGTTTTCAGGTAATTCAATCCAATTGAATGCTGATCTGTGCAAATTTTAAGTTGAAACTGCTGGCCAATGCGCTAAAAATCGCGCGCATCGAAATCAAATTTCCATCCAAGCGGGTCTGGAGCTTCGTTAGAAATGACGGAAATGCTGATACTTGACGGGCTCACGAAGCGGTTCGGCACGTTCGTGGCGGTTGATAACATTTCGCTGGCGGTAAAGCCGGGCGAAGTGCTTGGATTTCTTGGGCCCAATGGCGCGGGAAAATCCACTACCATGAAAATGGCTGCCGGTTTTCTCACCCCCGATGAAGGCACCGCGCAGATTTGCGGTCACGACATAACCACCGATGCCCTGCTTGCTAAGCAACACCTTGGATATTTGCCTGAAGGTGCGCCAGGCTATGGCGAAATGACACCGCTTGGCATGTTGGGGTTTTCTGCCAGTGTGCGCGGACTTTCAGGTTCTGAGGCACGTAGCGCAATTTCGCGGGCCATTGAATTGACCGACTTGGCATCGGTTGCGTCCCAAACCATTGAAACCCTCTCCAAGGGTTTCAAACGCCGGGTTGGGCTGGCTCAGGCGATTTTGCATGATCCTGACGTTCTCATACTCGACGAGCCCACCGACGGGCTCGACCCGAACCAAAAGCATCATGTGCGCAATCTCATCCGCGATATGGCGAAGGAAAAGGCCATCATCATTTCGACCCATATTCTGGAGGAAGTCGATGCCGTGTGCTCGCGCGCTGTGATCATCGACCGCGGCAAGGTTGTTGCCGATGGCACCGCGCGGGCGCTCAAGCAGCGTGCGGAGAACCACAACGCGGTTGTGATGCGCATCGGTTCTGCGGATTCGGACAAGGCTAAAAAAGCGCTCTCAGCACTTTCCGGCGTTGGCCGCATTGAAACGCTCTCCAGAGCAAAATCCGGCGCCCGGATAAGGACCTATTCCAGCGCCAAGAAACCCATTGCAGCCGATGTTGCGGCGGCCTTGAAGTCCAAGAAAATCGCTGTTCTGGAACTCAACATCGAGGAAGGCCGCCTTGACGATGTGTTCCGCGATATTACCACCGCAGAAACTGAATTGGCACAGGAAGCGGCAAATGCGTAACATCCTTGCCATCGCCAAACGGGAGCTCAAGGCATATTTCGGCACGCCAATTGCCTACGTATTCCTGGCCATATTCGTGGCGCTCACCGGGGTTTTCACCTTCTTTATCGGTAACTTCTTCGGCCGCGGCGTTGCTGATCTGCAGCCGTTCTTCCAATACCACCCATGGCTTTACCTTATGCTGGTGCCTGCCATTTCCATGCGGCTTTGGGCAGAAGAGCGCAAGTCCGGCACCATTGAGTTGTTGATGACCTTGCCTGTCACCACGACTGAAGCCGTCATCGGAAAATGGCTTGCCGGCTGGATTTTCCTGGGCTTTGCCCTGGTGCTCACCTTTCCCATTTGGATAACCGTGAATGTTCTGGGCGATCCCGACAATGGTGTGATTTTCGCCAGTTATATAGCCAGTTTCTTGGTTGCCGGGGCTTTCCTGGCCATTGGCGCATGCATGTCTGCGCTCACCAAGAACCAGGTTATTGCGTTCGTTATCGCCGCGGTTGTGTGTTTCTTCTTTGTCATGGGCGGCAGCGCCACGATGCTGGATGCCATTTCCGGCCTGGTGCCTGACGTTGTGGTGCAGGCGGTGGGCAATCTTTCCGCAATCGTCCATTTCGACAATGTGGCGCGGGGAACTCTGGCCATCACGGACATTATCTATTTCGTCTCGCTTATTGCGTTTTGGCTGTTTGCCAATGTCATCACCATCGAACTGAAGAAGGCAGACTGATGAACTGGCTGAACGGTCTAAACCGGCGCACATTGGGTATTGGAAGCATCATCGCTGCGGCAATCCTGCTTTTGGCGGTCAATCTGTTTTCCGCAGAAGTGTTTCGCGGCGCGCGAGCGGATTTGACCGAAAACAAACTGTTCACAATTGCTGACGGCACGCGGGAATTACTTCAGAAAATAGATGAGCCAATTGAAGTAAAGCTATATTTTTCAGATTTAATTGGACAGTTGTCACCTGCATACCGGCGCTACTTTGAGCAGGTGCGCGGCCTTTTGCGCCGTTATTCTGAAATTTCCGGGGGCAATGTCCAGGTGAACGCCGTCAGCCCGGAACCGTTTTCAGATGCTGAAGACAGGGCGGTGGGCGCAGGGTTACAGTCCATTCCATTGGGAGATACGGGCGAAACAGGTTATTTCGGCCTGGTTGCCACCAACTCCACCGACAATATGGAAGTCATTCCCCTCATCAGCCCGGACGGACAACCTTTCCTTGAATACACCCTCTCCAGCCTTTTGTTCAAACTCTCAGATCCCTCAAAGAAAATCATCGGTTACATGACCGGGGTGCCAATTGAAGGCACTTTCAGCCCGCAAGGCCAGGTGCCGCCCTGGCGGGTTCTTTCCCAGTTGCGCGATTTCTACGACACGCGCCGGGTAACGCTCACCGGCGGCAATGTGGATGACAATATCGATATGCTAATCCTGTTCCAGCCGGCAGGGCTTATCGAAGAGGAAATCTATGCAATTGAGCAATTTGCCCTGTCCGGCAAACCTGTCATTGCGCTCACCGACCCCAATGTCGAGGTAGGCCAGAACGAGGTGATGCGTTTTGCCGGGGCGGATCTCTTTTTAGATCTCATGAAAAGCTGGGGTGTGGAGATGCCCTCCAACAAGGTGGTTGGCGATTTAGACAATGCCCGGCGCATTCAGTTTGCCGGGCCCGGCGGCCAGCCGCAGATATTGGATTACGTACTCTGGCAGATGCTAAGTCAAACTAATTTCGACACATCTGACCCGGTTTTCTCCGGCATAAGCCGCCTGGCTTTTGCCACCGCAGGGGCACTTTCCCACGGTAAAGAGGCAAAAACCACATTCACCCCTCTCGTCTTCACAAGCGCCAATTCCCAGGAAATACCTGCTGTTGTCGCCGCCCAGCCCGATCCCAAACGGCTGATAGCAGAGTTTGAGCCCACCGGCACTCCCCTCACCCTGGCAGCGCGGGTACGCGGTGAAGCAATGAGCATGCATGGCTCAACAGCGCCGCAATTCAAAAAACCGAAAGCTGCTTCCAGTGAAGGCCAGGAAGGCAGTGAAAACGACCAGCCCAAGAAAACCCTGGAGCTGCCCCCACACAGGGAAAGTGGCACGGTAAACATCATGATCGTTTCTGATGTTGATTGGTTGTTTGACCGGTTCTGGGTGACAGTTACCCGCATCCTTGGCCAGGAGATTGCCCAGCCGACGGCCAATAATGGCGATCTTCTCATCAACCTTGCCGAAAACATGCTGGGCGGAAACGCACTCATTGGAGTGCGTGGGCGGGGCATCGACACCCGCCCCTTCACCTATGTTCAGAAACTGGAACGCAAGGCTGCAGCCAAGTATCGCGAGCGCGAGCAGGTGCTCAACACAAAGCTTGAGGACGTCCAGAAAAAGATTGAGCAAATCCAGGTGCGCGAAGGCGCTGAAGGCGCGGAAATCATTCTCACCGAAGACGATCGCAAAACCATTTTGGGGTTCCGGACCGAGATGATCGAAATACGCCGGCAGTTGCGTGAGGTTCAAAGAGCCTTGCGCGAGGATATCGACCGCACGGAATTCTGGCTCAAAGTGATGAACATCGCCATTATTCCGTTGCTCATTGCCATAGGCGGTATCATGGTTTTAGCC
>JBPCVY010000222.1:0-4696 GCA_051010055.1 Hyphomicrobiales bacterium
GAGATGCGTGATTCGCGCCCGGCCACCAAAGACGAGCTGATTGGCCTGTTTGAACATATGGAGCGCGAACTGGATGTGGGCGGTTTTTTGCTTCCGGCCGAAAAACGACCGACAATGGTGCGCAATATCCGCAACATGCTCTCGCGCGCTGAGCTGACAGAGCAGGAAGTGCGCACTTTCCGCGGCATGATCTCCTCACTCACCCATATGCGCCGTGAGCGCAAGGAACGCAAATAGCGGGCACAAGCGCGTGACGCAATTCACCCAGAAAAGTCGCGCCTGTCGTTGACCTTGCACGCGCGAGGCAATATGAGTTGCCATATAATTGCCAGACGCAGCGTCCACACGAGGGACTGAAAGCGATTTCGGTGCGGTCGACCCAAACAGGGGGCCAAGTCCGGAGCTGCCGTTCAAACCGGCGGGCTGTTTTGCCTGCTGCCCCGTAGAGCGTTTCGTATGGCCTAACATCGGGGATGACAGTTATGAATTCTATTTCTTTTGCAATTTCCAGCATGTTCATTGCGCTTGCCGGCCAGGCAATGGCTCATCCAGGCCACGGCGCAGCAACAGCCAATCACGACCATTGGGCGTTTTATGCCGCCGGCCTTTTCGCCGTCGCTGTTGTCGGAATTTATCTGCGCGCCAAACGTTCCTAAGGGAAAAAGCAGATGGGCGAAAAGCTGGGCGTAATGGTATGCGGCCATGGAAGCCGCAACAAAATGGCAGTCGAGCAGTTTGCCCGGGTGGCTGAAGGCCTGCGCGGGGCAATGCCCGATTTGCCGGTTGAGTATGGTTATCTTGAATTCGCCAATCCGGTCATCAAAGATGGCCTCGATAAGCTGCGCGAAAAGGGCGTCACCCGCGTTCTCGCCGTGCCGGGCATGTTGTTTGCCGCCGGCCACGCCAAGAACGATATTCCATCGGTCCTGAACACCTACGCTGCCCAGCATGAGGGGCTCACCATTGAATATGGCAAGGACCTTGGCATCGACCCCAAGATGATGCAGGCCGCAGGTGCGCGCATACAAGAAGCCCTTGATGGTGCGCAGGGCGATGTTCCGCTTGAAGAAACCATGCTCATGGTTGTCGGGCGCGGGGCTTCCGATCCCGACGCCAATGCCAACGTGTCGAAAGTCACCCGCTTGTTGTGGGAAGGGTTTGGGTTTGGTTGGGCTGAGACTTGCTATTCCGGCGTTACCTTTCCCCTTGTGGAACCTGGCCTTACCCAGGCAGCAAAGCTCGGCTTCAAGCGCATTATCGTTTTTCCCTATTTCCTTTTTACCGGCGTTCTGGTGAACCGTATATATCAGCATGCCGATCTTGTGGCCGATGCCCATCCGGAAATTGAGTTCATCAAAGCGCCATATTTGAACGACCATCCCAAGGTCATTGAGACGTTCAAGGATCGAGTTGAGCAAATCCTCTCTGGCGACAATGCGATGAACTGCGGCATGTGCAAATACCGCGCCCAGGTTCTGGGGTTTGAAGATCAGGTGGGCCTGGCCCAGGAAAGCCACCACCATCATGTTGAAGGTGTCGGCGCAGGTTGTGAGCTTTGCGATGGCGAATGCAATGGCGCTTGCCAGGTGGAAGACGTGATGAAGGCCGATCACGGCCACGACCATCACCACCACCACCACCACCACCACCATGGCGATGATCATGATCACCATCACCACCCATACCCGCATGCGGACCATCCGCTGGGGCCAAAAACATTGAAGGCGTCCGTGCTCAAGTCGCAAAAACGCTGATTAGAGCAAGTTTCGCTCATATTGAACCATTCTCACGGAGCTATTTTGTGACAAGACCAAGTGAAGACGCGAAGAAAATATCTGGATATTCGCAAGCGGCTTTGCGCCTGTTTTGGCGCAAAAGCGCCCGTCCCTCCGGGTTTCCGGCGGGCGGGCGCCCAGAGCCAAACCGGGTTTCAGCGATGTTTACATCAGCTGAACCCTGCTTCAACTCTGGATCACCTCGCCAGTCGCGAAACAGAATTGATTCAAAATGAGCGAAATTTGCTCTAGCGCGCGAGTGCCAGTACCAATGACGATGAGTTATTTGAAAGATCCCGCTTCCATTTATGAAGCCTCGTTTGCGGCAATCCGGGCTGAGGCCGACCTTTCCCGTTTTGAGGGCGATATGGAAGCATTGGCCATGCGCCTCATTCACGCCTGTGGAATGATAGATATTGCGGCAGGTTTGCGCTTCAGCCCGTCGGTTGTTTCTACTGCCAGCGCGGCGCTGAACAGTGGCGCAACGGTAATCACCGATTGCGAAATGGTTGCAGCGGCCATCATCCGCCGGATGTTGCCGCGGTCCAACGAGGTGATTTGTACCCTGAACGATCCGCAAACACCGGCCCTTGCAGCAAAGCATGAAACAACCCGTTCTGCCGCTGCAGTCAGCTTGTGGGAGCCGCACGTTGAAGGCGCCGTTGTTGCCATAGGTAACGCGCCCACAACCCTATTCGCTCTGCTGGAAGCGCTTGATGCGGGCATGGCAAAGCCGGCGGCAATCCTGGGCTTTCCGGTGGGCTTTGTTGGTGCGCTGGAATCAAAGCAGGCGCTTGCCGAAAACCCGCGCGGGGTGGATTTTGTCACCCTTGCCGGACGGCGTGGTGGCAGCGCCATGGCGGGGGCAGCGGTAAATGCAATTGCAGCAGGGCTTCGCTCATGAACCGCTGGCTGACACTTATCGGCACCCCGGCTGACGGGCTTGCCGGGCTCACTTCGGCCGCGAGGGCAGCGCTTGATGAGGCCGAAATCATCATCGTGCCCAAACGCCTTGCATTAGAGGAACTGCCCGCTGGGGCGGAAGTGCACAATTGGCCATCGCCGCTTTCGGCAATGATGCCGCGCATGAAAGAATGGCGCGGTCGCAACACCGTTGTTCTGGCAACGGGCAATCCGTTCCACTTCGGCATTGGCACCATGCTCTCCAAGAACTTCTCAGTTGAGGAGATGAATGTGCTGCCCGCACCGTCGGCCTTTTCCCTGGCGGCCGCACGCCTTGGTTGGTCTTTACAGGATGTGGATATGATCTCCCTTCACGGGCGCCCGGTTTCCGCACTTGCAGCTTTTCTGCAGCCCGGCGCGCGCATTCTGGCGCTCACAACCGATGCGCAAACGGTTGCCGATGCGGCAACACTGATGACGCGCAAGGGCTTTGGGCCATCGGCAATCAGTGTTCTACAGAACATGGGCGCAGACGAAGAACGTATAAGCGATACTACCGCCGGGGAATTCTCCGGTGACGGCATTTCAGATTTCAATACCCTTGCCATTGAATGCGTCTGTGAACCAGGAACGGCGTTGAAAGCACGTGTGCCCGGTCTGCCCGATGATGCTTTTGTACATGATGGCCAGCTCACCAAGCGCGAAGTGCGCGCGGCAACTCTGGCAGCGCTTGGCCCGGTGCCTGGCGGATTGCTGTGGGATGTGGGAGGAGGTTGCGGCTCTGTGGGCATTGAATGGATGCGCGCTGCGCGGGGCGCACGGGCAATCGCCTTCGAGCAAAACCAAAAGCGCATCGCCATGGCCGGTGAGAATGCGTTGGCGCTTGGCGTGCCGGGCCTCGAAATCATCACTGGCAGTGCTCCTGGGGTTTTGGAAGGCCGCGCTGAAGCCGATGCGGTTTTCATCGGCGGGGCCGTGGACGATGATGGCGTATTTGATGCTTGCTGGGCGGCGCTCAAAACGGGCGGAAGGCTGGTTGCCAATGCGGTGACACTGGAAGGTCAGGCAGCGCTTACCCGGCGTATCGAATCCCACGGCGGTGAGCTAGTACGCATAGACGTTTCCTATCTCGATAATGTGGGCGCCCGCCATGTCATGCGTCCGCGTATGAGTGTCATGCAGTACCGGGTTGAAAAACAATGAGCGGCACACTTTACGGTGTTGGCGTTGGCCCGGGCGACACGGAGTTGATGACGGTAAAGGCGCACCGGCTCATCTCGAACGCTGAAATCATTGCCTATCCGGTGAACGGCAATGGCGATGGATTTGCCATCAGGATTGCCCGCGAGTTGGTAAACTCCGATGCAGCCCATGTGCCCATTCACATCCCCATGCGGACGGAACGCGGCCCAGCCCAAGAAGCATATGACGAGGGCGCTGACGCGCTGGCTGATCACCTTGGCGCTGGCCGTGATGTTGTTTACCTGTGCGAGGGCGATCCGTTTTTCTATGGAAGCTTCATGTATTTGTTTGAGCGCCTGCATGAACGTTTCACATGCGAAACGATACCGGGTGTAAGCTCTATTACAACCTGTACAGCGGCCCTTGGCCGCCCGCTGGCAGCGCGAAATGACCGGCTGAAGGTGTTGCCTGCACCGCTTGAAACGGAAATATTGCGCAGCGAACTGGAAACTTGTGAGGCAGCAGCGGTTATGAAAGTCGGGCGCCACTTTGCCCGCGTGCGTGCGCTCCTGGAAGAGCTCGGCCTTGCGCAGGTTTCTTACGTCATTGAGCAGGCCAGCTTGCCAGAACAGAAAGTCACCCGCCTGGACGATGTGCCAGATGACGGCAAACCTTATTTTTCAACAATTCTTATCTACAAGGGCGCAGAGCAATGGTAGCGAGCCCCGTTATTTTTACCCTTGGCCCGTCCGCTCTAGAGACAGCCAAAAAGATTGCCGGTGTAACGGGCGGCGAAATTCGAGGATTGAGCGCCGGTGAGGCGGGCGCGAATTTGG
>JBPCVY010000223.1:0-22801 GCA_051010055.1 Hyphomicrobiales bacterium
CGCCGGGCACGAGATGGACTATTTATTGAACGGGCCCTTGCGTTCGCTCGAAATCGGCGTTGAAGCCCACTTGGTTGAGGAACTGGGGTGGCACGTTAACGGCGAACCGGTCCGGTCTGTTATTGAAGGCAGATTGAACCAACTTACAGCCGTGTGTTGGAGTGCCAGTTTAGCACTCTCCTCTGGTTTCAGATCAGCACCCTTGGATGATAAACGAACGTTGAAATCATACTGGCGCGAGAGGGTTTTAACAGCTCTTGAACCCGTACTTGAACCGTGGTTGGCTGGCAGCAGGCCGGCATATTCAATCGAAAGTTCCCGCTCAGCCCAACACAACATTGTTAGATCAGCGGCTTCATTCTTCGAGGCGTGCCGGGCAGATGATGGATTTGAAGCCGACCGGTTAGCAGCAACTTTGGGAATTTCGCGCCGGACGCTTTTCCGGGCGTTCAGAACCACACTCGGTATAGGCCCAAGGCGTTTCTTTGAACTGAAGCGACTCCATGCTCTGCGGTCACGGTTAAAGTGCTGTTCTCCTGACGAGACGACTGTTACCGCATGTGCGCACGCGGAAGGATTTGCTGAACTCGGCAGGTTATCGGGCATTTACCGTAAGCATTTCGGTGAAAACCCGAGTGATACACTGAAAAAGCATTTCCAACTCTGAAGATGCAAAATTGTGCGCAAACCGCCAATCGGGCCGAAGCAACTGGAAGTGCATTATCTGTCACTTATGATCCAGCGCAATTGGCGCAATGTAGTCCGGATCGGTTATGCCCTTCTTCCGTGCAGCCATGCCAGCAAGGGTTACCCGCATCAGGCGGTTGACCATCAAGCCGGTATTGTAGTGCCTGTCATCAAGCAGTGGTGAATATTCCACGAAATCGATCCCGATAATCTCGTTCTGGATTGCCAGGCCACGCAGCATGATCAGCATCTGGATGGCATTAAGCCCGCCAGGTTCCGGATTGGATGTGCCTGGAACATGCGGGCTGTCGAGAACGTCGATATCGACCGAAATGTAAAGCTTTTTACCCTTGAGTTCACTCTTGATCGCGCCCCAAACTGTATCAAAGCCTTTGCGCTCGAACTCCGCCATATAGTGGTACTGATCTCCAATATCGCGAATGAATTTCATCAGTTTGTCGCTATGATAGGGGCTGCGGATGCCGATATCGTGCAAATCCTCTCCCTTCACCCACCCTTGCTCATAAGCAAATCGGCGCGCTCGCGCTCCGTGGGTGAACACGCCGAAGGTCTTGGTTTTGTCTTCCATGTCGAAATGGGCATCGAAATGCACCATCGCGAAGTTTTTTGACCATAGTGGTTCACCAGCGCCATAATCATTGCGACTTGCGTGCCATGGTCGCCGCCGATAGCCATCGGTATGGCGCCACCATCAAGTATTTCTTTCACTACCAGCGACTGGTTAGCGAAATTGTGGACCATGAGTGTCGGGTTCTGATTGGCATTGCCATAGTCGATCACATTCAATGTTTTGAAGTAATCCATATTCAAATGCATATCGTGGCCGGTCTCGGCATGGTCATAACTGCGGATCAGCCGCAAATGGTTTGCAGCCCATTGGGTTCCGCCGGTGGGCTGAAACCATGACGGCAATCCGACAATGGCAACATCCACGTTGCCAGCTTTCAGATCTTCGGTTGTGAGGGCAACGGGCAGGCCCATATAGGTGGGAAAGCCATTAATGCCTGATACTGCCTCGTAGCGCTGCAGGTTGATCGGCCCTGGATCGTGCTTGGGATCGGCGCTGCGGTCGCGGCGGCGGTAATAGATATCCCAACCATCGTCGAGCTTCATGATGTTGGGATTACTCGGATCGCGCCAGGGCTGCATGGCGGCGGGCATTCCGTCAACAAGCGGGCTTTTGCTCAAATCAGGCGCTGGCGTTTCTTGCCCAACTGATGGAGTTGGGAGGCATGTAAAGGAGAATAACGCAGCTGCGCATAAGATATCTCTGGCTATAATTTTCATCTCGATCCTCCCGCTCGATAAGTGCTTTGCCTTTTTTGTGGCAAAAGGCATCTTGCAAACTCTGGCACCGCTTGAAGTGTGCGTCTGTGCAGATAGTGCAGGTTTTTGTAGGATTTGCCGGATGGTGAAACCGTACCGCTTGACGGCCACAGCCATCCATTCGAAAATTGCTCTATTCCGGGAAACCGCTTGCGCTTGAGCCACTGGGAGGCTGGGATTGGCTACGTGCGGAACATATACCGTTGACCTTGCCAATGCTGACGAGCTTGCTGCATTCTACCGGAGCCTGACCAGCACCAACACAACCTTCAGCCAATTATCGCCTGGCCCTTCGCGGTTTCATGCCCGCACACTCGAGCTCGACCGGATCTCGATAAGTTGGATTACGTCGTCAGGGTGCCATTTCTGGCACGATTTGATGATTGAGGGCGGGTGGCGGTTTGCCTTTGCCACGGGTTCTGAGGGAACATTGCGTCTGAACGGGCAGGAACTGTCCTACGCAGATGCTCAACTTTTGCAGTCGGGTGAGGAAAACATCTTTGTAACCAGCGGCGCCTATTCCACCCTTGAGATAACAATGGAAAAATCTCTGGTTGAGGAGCTCGGATGGAGTTCGAGTGCAGGCCAACTCCGGCGTATTCAAGAAACCCAGCTGGGTGCACTGCAAATGCTGTGTGAAACGGCCTATTCTGACATTTCAGGGAACTCGCGAGCCCGTGCTCCTGGCACTGAAATGCGCTGGCAGAGTGTTTTGCTTGAGCATCTTGAACAGGCGCTCGGGCCTTGGCTTCATGGCGGAGAAGATGATGAAAATGCTCGCCGGATCCAGCGCAGTCATCGCATTCTGAAGGAAATGCACGAAAATTATTTTGATGAAAGCGGCTTTAGCTTTTTAAACATAGATGCTCTGGCCGGGCGCACGGCATATCGCGCCGGACGCTCTTTGCGGCGTTCCGCGCCGAACTTGGATTCGGCCCGTATAAGTTTATGGAACTGAGGCGTCTGAATGCTTTGAGAAACAGGCTTTTGCATGCAGATCCGGAAGAAACGACCGTTGCATGCCTATCAAATGAGATAGGTTTCAGCGAACTGGGCCGCACCGCGGTTACTTACCGCAAGCTGTTCTGTGAACCACCGAGCGCAAGCCTCCGCAGAAGCGCTTAGCAACATCAAGTTTCTAAATTTTCGGACAAGTTAATCCAAGGTGCTTCATTGTCGAACATTGCAATATTTGCATCCTCGACGACTCTTCCGGGCAACCAAAGTGCGCCAGCGGCAAGACCTATTTCACAAGATTGTCCATTTCTTGCCTGAATGATGAGAAAGGATCGCGCGCAGCAGAAGATGCAACTTAGTTTTCTGTTCTGGTGGCTGGGGGCTTCTTTTTGCTTCTAGTCAAGAGCTTACCTCTACAATTGTCTTTATGGCTCATAATTGAAAACGCTTTGATGGTCAGCATGAACAAAACCGGCTCACATTGTGTGGCGATTGGCGAAGGAAGGTGCCAGGCAACGGCGCAGCTTGGCAAACGGGTTTTGCACATCGCTGCTGCCGGGTTTCTTATGTTGATAGTGGCGGACAAAAAATCCCTGGCGGGCAAATGTACGACAGCAAGCTATAAAAGCTCGGATGATGGTTCCCTGCAGCTTTGCGCGGAAAGCGATTATATTTTTGCCAAAGGTATTATTGGCGAAGGGTCTGCTTTGAAGCTCGCGCAAACATTGCTGCGGTACCCCAAAACGAAAACCATCTTTTTGCAAAGCGGTGGCGGGCTTGCGGCGGAAGGGGCGCAGATGGGCGAGCTTGTGCGCAAGCTGGGCCTTCAAACTGCCGTTAACGGGATGTGTGCTTCATCTTGCGTTCTGGTTTATCTCGGCGGAGTTAAACGGTTCAAGACCAGGAGAGCAAAGCTGGGCTTTCACCGCGCTGCAGCTCTTGCCGACATTTCCGACAAAGAACGCGCAGAGCTGATGTCTGAAATGCTGCCGCAGTTAAAAGCGTACTTCGCAGAAATGGGTGCACGGCCTGAAGCACTTGAACCTGCCTGGAAACGCTCAATCTTCAATATGTACTGGTATTCAACCAAAGAACTGAAGAAGTGGAACATTGCCACAGATTATCGCGGAAAAACGCCGGCGCCGCCGAACCAGCCGACTGATATCGTGCAGAGTACCACTGTTGGCTCGAAAATGCCGTGTGCCATGATGGGCGACTTCGTCAAGGAGTGGAACAAACGCAACTCGAAGCGCTGGCTGGATGCGGCAACTCAGTCAAAATGGGCAACGGTGAACTGTGCTGAAAGCCGGGTGCGGTTCCGTTATTATCTCAAGGCGGCGAAAAACCGGTTGTCAAAGAAAAACCAGGCAAGGTCCGGCCATGAGGTTTTTTGTGATGACGGTTTCTTGCGCGAACAGATGAAATATGGCTGGCAGATCTGGTTCCACGTGGATTTCAGGGACAAGAAAAGCCGCGCCATCATTGTCAGCTGTAAATGATGTGCACGCCGGTCAAACTGTATTTGCAAGCTAGCTAGTCGTCGACGAGAATTTTCTTAACCGATTCATCAACAATTCCAGCAAGAAGGGCGTGTTTGTCTTCCGCGCAGCCTTCCTTCAGCATTTCAATAAAACGGGCTTTGATCTCCTTTTTCTCAGCATCGTCAAGTTTGTAGCTGGTAATGTCGATTTGCCGGTTGTGCAGGGAAACGCCAACCATCAGGCGCACCACATTCAAAATGCGCTCTTCGTCTTTGCCGGCTTCATCAACAAGGCTGGCACAGCTGTAGTGCATTATGGGAGCTGCGTTGCGGAGATAGTTTTGAAGGGCATTATCGGCCCCCGCTGACGTGCACAGGGAAATCAAAATGCCGGTGCATGCGACCGCACCAAATAGGGAGTGCTTCATAACGAAACGTTCCTCATAAATTAGATGAGCGATTTAGTTTTTATATCTGTTATTGTTTTTCTTTTGCTCTTTTCGATCATGTTTCACGATGCCACCAACAAGAGCACCCGAAATTGCGCCAATTGCGGCTCCGGTCCCGCCACCAGCAATTGCACCGATACCAGCGCCAATTGCGGCACCTTTCAATGGCTCGTTGTTGGCGTTTGCCGGTGTCGTCAAGGCAATGGCGCTTGCCAGCACAACACCAAACGCAAGTGTTGTTGCTTTTCTATTTGCTATCATCGTTTGCTCAACTCCCAGAATAATCGAGCGCATAGAAGGAAACGCTCCATCAATATTTCAGCGGATGAAAAATATACTAGCGAAAAGTAACGGTAGGGAAAATAAAGAAACCAAAATATGCGGAAAAAGCGTTTGTGAGGGAAGTGTTAGTCGTTAGGTGAGAACGGACTATTGCCGAAAACTGGAAGAGGGGGCGTTTTTCGGTTATAATATTGTATGGCTAGTCTGAGCGTCTGGATCAGGGAGCAGTTTAGCCGCCAAGTTGTTGTTCATGTTCCCACTGAAGAGGAACGACGCAACCGGGAAGAAACGCTAAACGCCATTTATCTGGTTGGTGCGGCAATCGTTTCGGCTGATGGAATTGTCAACCGGGGCGAAATCGCCGCAGCAGAACAAGTGGGCGCTTTATTATTTGAAGATTTTGACAATGAGAAATTCCGCCAGGCGTGCGGGACGGTTACAGATGCCCCCACATTTCTTGCCCATGTTGATGAACTCGCCGGAAAGCTGACGGAAAGAAATAAGCGTTTGATTTTTGCCTATCTCCACCGGATTGCCACCTCTGATGGCAATTTGGCAAATTCCGAAACCGATATACTCTCCTATATCCGGACAAAATGGGGCATCGGAATGGACAACAAGGGTTAGTTGCGCAGTTTGAATCGTTGAATTTTGCCAGATTCATTGCGCGGAATTTTGTCTGTAAACTCAATATGCCGGGGATACTTGTAGGGCGCGATTTCAGCGCGCACATGTGCCTGAAGTTCTGTGGCAAATGCTTGCACATCGTCACGGCGATTTTTCGGAACGATGTAAGCTGCAACAATGTGACCCCGTTCAACATCAGGTGCGGCGATTACGGCGCATTCTGAAACATCTTCATGGGTTAGAAGGGCGTTTTCGACTTCGGCTGCTGAAATATTGTAGCCAGCGGATATTATCATGTCATCGGAACGGGCGTGATAAGCCACATAGCCGTCTGCATCGATTGAGCAAACGTCTCCGGTAATGTTCCAGCCATTTTGTACGTAATCAATTTGCCGCTCATCATCCAGGTAGCGGCAACCGGTTGGCCCTTTCACCGCAAGGCGGCCAAGTTCTCCGGGCTCAAGCTGTGCACCATCATCACCGAGTATGATTGCCTCATACCCGGGTAAGGGCGTGCCGATGAAGCCTTTGCGGATTTCGGCGCCGGTAGAACCGATGAAAGCATGCAGAAGTTCGGTGGAACCAAGCACTTCGGTGAGGCTAAGGCTGGTTTTCTGGCGCCACTCTTCACCAACGGGCATTGGTAATGCCTCGCCGGAGGATACCGCCAGGCGCAAGCTTCTGGTTTGCGCGTTGCCGGCAAGGCGCGCCATCTGCTGGTAAAATGTGGGAACCGTGAAACAAACAGTTGCCCCATATTCACCAATCGCTGAAAGAAGCTGTTCTGGCGTATAACGCGGCAGAAGAATTGATGAGGCCCCTGCATAAAGCGGAAAAAGCATGAGCCCACCCAAACCGAAGGTGAAGGCCAGCGGTGACGTGCCAATGAAAATGTCAACTGGTTGCGGGGTGATAATGTGCCTGCAGAGGGTTTTGCAAATGGTGAGCACATCGCGGTGAAAATGGATTGTGGCCTTTGGTTTTCCCGTGGTGCCGGAGGTGAACCCAACCAGGGCGATATCATCAGCATTGGTTTTGCAGGCGGTAAATTCCGGCGGGTATGTCGCGGCCTTTGCGCTCAAATCATCTAAAGTAACCGCCACACATGAGGTGGAGGCCAGTTTGATTGCGGATTTCAGCTCGCAGGATAGGCTTTCCTCGCAAAAGGCAAGTTTTGGCTGCGAGATTGCAAGAATGGCAGCAAGTTCTGCCTCCCGGAGCAGCGACATAGTTGTCACCGGAATTGCACCGATTTTCTGAATTGCCAACCAAAGTACGGCAACCTCAGGCCTGTTGGCGCTTCTGATGAGAACCCGGTTACCGGAAATGATGCCGAAATCTTCCGCAAGCGCATTGGCTGTGCGGCAGACTTCATCATTCAAATCGCCATAGGAGAGGGCGCCTTGTTCACCATGGAAAGCAACCCTGTCTGCCATGGCGTCTTGGGTGTGCCTTTCCAAGAGAAAACTCACGCAATTGAGCGGGCCTTTCTGCGGAACGCAGTCGAGGGGAACGATTTCGGGCCACTCCTCAATTGGGGGAAGGCGGTCATGGACGAACCGGTCAACTTGTCCCCCGCGGCTGCTCATTTCTGCTATTCCGGTTTCCAGGTAGGCGCCGTGAGGCGGCGCTTGCCGTCGATGCTGAGGCCGATGCCGGGCTCTTCGAGGTCAACCCGGTCCCACAGCTTGCATGTCACTTGCTTGTGGGTTTGGTCGAGCCCCTCGCAATAATTGGTGAATTCGCAATGGCGCACTTCCTGGCCGTAACCTGACTTGAGTTTCAAAAACCAGTCCGGGTCGGCAAGGGTCTGGCGGGCGGATGCGGCAATATCTGCGGTGCCGTCATGAAGCATGCCTTCCGCCATGTCGAAATTATGCACCCCGCCAGCTCCCACAACAGGGGTATCAAATCCCGCTGTGTGAACAGCCTTTCTGATTGCTGCAGTGGCAGCAAAATTGCGCCCGAAAGGCCCGGTTTCATCGGAAATAAATTGGGGCATGCATTCATAACCGCTGGGGCCGGTATAGGGGTATGCCGCAGCACCCATTTTCGGCTGTTTGGCATCGTCAAATTTGCCGCCGCGCGACAACGAGAGAAAGTCCATACCAGCGCGGGCAAATTCGGTTGCGAAATAGCACACATCGCCCAAAGCGCTGCCGCCTTCAATGCATTCCTCAGCCAGAAAACGTGCCCCGACGACCATGTCCTTGCGCACTACTGCACGTACTGCATAGAAAACTTCCAATGGCAGACGCATCCTCGATTCAGTTGGCCCGCCATAACCATCGTTCCGCGTGTTTGTGGCCGACAGGAAAGAAGCCATTGTGTAGGCATGGGCATAGTGCAGTTCAACACCATCAAGGCCTGCTTTTTCCGCCCGCCGTGCTGCATCGGCGAACAGTGTGGGCAAAACCTGAGGCAACTCGGCAATTTGCGGCAGGTGGGTGTCAGTCACCCGCTCGCGGTAGCCCATGCGCAGGGATTCAACATCGCGTTCGGAGAGAATCTCATCGAGTGCATCATCATCAAGTGCAATGAGTGAATCGCGGACGGCGGCTTCCTCCACATCTTCCATACCTAGGGCCATGCGGTAAGCAGGGGTGATTTCAAGAAACCTGGAAAGAAATTTTTCCCGCTCTGGACGCCGTCTGATGTTGAGGAAATCAATGAGCTGGATAAAGACCTTTGTTTCCCCACCGCTCTCACGCTTGATTGTGCTTGTGAGTTCTTCGACGCCAGGGATGAACCGGTCATGACCGATGCGCAGCAGTGGACCGGATGGCACATCGCGGATGCCTGTAGCTTCCAAAACAATGGCGCCAGGCTTTCCTCTGGCAAATCGGGCATACCAATCGATGACGTCGCGGGTAACCAGGCCATCTTCGGTGGCCCGCCAGGGCACCATTGCCGGCACCCAGGTGCGGCTTGAAAGCTTGAGCCGGCCCCGTTCAAACGATGAAAAAAGACGCGAAGCTTCAGCTTCTTTCTTAGAAGGGATGTGTCCGACGCGAGGTTCCCAGCGGATTTTTTCAGGTGGCTTCCACATTTCTCCTTGTCTCAATCCTAATCAGGTACAACCGCAGTTGCTTCGATTTCCACCTTGGCCTCGTCCTCAACCAACTCAACCACCTGAACCAGCGCCATGGCAGGAAAAACTCTACCCAGGGTCTCCCGGTATGCTGCGCCAACTTCGCTGAGCTGGTTCAAATATTCCCTCTTATCGGTCACATACCAAGTAAGGCGCACCAGGTGATGTGGTTCAGCCCCGGCTGCGGCAAGGCATGCCTTGATGTTCGACAGGGCTTGGCGCACCTGACCTGCAAAATCATCTGTCTCGAACTGCTCGCGTTCGTTCCAGCCAATTTGGCCAGCAACAAAGACCTGCCGTCCATGGCCCGAAACCACGTTTGAATAGCCTTTTGGCCGGGCCCAACCTTCTGGGTTCAGATAATCAATCATTTATGCAGCTCCTGCATCGCGCAGTTTGAAACGTTGAATTTTGCCGGTTTCTGTTTTGGGCAATGCGGCGGTGAACTTCACCGAACGGGGGTATTTGTAGGGTGCGATTGTTGCTTTCACATGGTCCTGCAAGATTTTGGTGCACAAATCATCGCCCTTCACCCCTTCGGCGAGCACCACGTAGGCCTCAACAATCTGGCCGCGCTCTTCATCAGGCGCGCCAATAACCGCGCATTCCAAAACATCATCATGGGCGAGCAATGCCGCTTCCACTTCTGGCCCTGCGATATTGTAACCTGCTGAGATAATCATGTCGTCTGAGCGGGCTGCAAAATGGAAGATGCCTTCTTCATCAACAAAGAAACTGTCTCCGGTGAGATTCCAGCCATCGCGCACATAGATTTGCTGCCGGTCATCGGCCAGATAGCGGCATCCCGTGGGCCCGCGCACTGCCAGCTTGCCAATTTCCCCGACGGGCACATTATTCATGTCATCATCCACGATTTTAGCTACATAGCCGGTAACCGGGCGCCCCGTTGCGCCGGGCCGGGCATCGTTCAGGGGATTTGAGATGAAAATATGCAAAAGCTCTGTTGCGCCGATGCCGTCGAGGATGGGCTTGCCGGTTTTTGATGTCCATTCCTCGAACACAGGCGTTGGCAGGGTTTCCCCGGCAGAGACAGCTATGCGGAGTGACGATAAGTCGGCGCCATCATCCATGGCTGCCATCATGGCTCTGTAGGCTGTTGGCGCTGTAAAGCTTATGGTTGCTTTATAGGTTTGGATGATTTCAATCATGTTAGGCGGTGTGGCCTGCTCAAGCAGGGTTGCCGCTGCGCCAAACCTTAAGGGGAAAATGGCAAGGCCGCCGAGGCCAAATGTGAAGGCCAGGGGCGGGGAGCCGACGAACACATCATCTGGCGTCACACCAAGAAACTCCTTGGCGTATCCATCGGCGATAATCAGCAAATCCCGGTGAAAATGCATGGTTGCTTTGGGCTCGCCCGTAGTGCCCGAGGTAAAGCCCAAAAGCGCAACATCATCTTGGGCGGTTTTCACCGCTTCAAACAGCACTGGTTTGTTCAAGGCCATGCGGTCGAGTTCGGCATCATGATTAGCGGTGCCATCAAAGCCAATCACCTTCCCCAGCCACTTGTTGCTTTTGGCGCAAGTCACCAGTTCGTCCATCATACGCGTGTCGCATAGGGCCAGCTTGATTTCGGCTTTGTTGATGATTTTTGTGAGCTCGCTGTCGCGCAGCAATGGCATGGTGTTCACCACCACGGCGCCCGCCTTGGTTGCCGCGAGCCAGCAGGCGACCATGGCCGGGTTGTTTGCTGAGCGTATCAACACCCGGTTTCCAGGTTCTACGCCGTAATCTTCAACCAAGGCGTGGGCGAGCCGGTTCGTCCAGTCGGTGAGCTCTTTGTATGTGCGGCGGCGGCCATTGCCGATAAGCGCGGTATGGTCGCCAAGTCCTTTTTCGACCATTGCATCGGTCAGTTCCACCGCCGCATTCAACCGGTCTGGATAATCAAATCCATCCAGCAGCAAATCGGGCCAGTCCTTCTGCACGGGAAGGTTATCCCGCGCAAAAGTGTCCTTGTGGGCAGATGTACTAAGCATAGTTTATGCATTCGCCTCTTCAGGCAGGAAGTCGACTTCGTGTTGGGCAGAAAGCTCAACTACACGCTCCACATCCTCAAGGTCATGAAGCGCGTCGAACAGTTCCTTTAGTTTCCGTGCCGGTGATACCCAAAACAGCGCCCGTGCCGGCCTGTCGGATTTGTTGAAGTAACCGTGCGGAATACCCTTGGGCATGCGTACCAAGTCGCCCGCAACAGCTTTCGTCCACACACCATCGAGTTTAAGATCCAGTTCTCCTTCCTGAACCAGAATAAACTCATCTTGCGTGAGATGCACGTGAACCGGCACAAATTGGCCGGGCTCTGAATTTGTTTCAAACGCGAATGTCGTTTCGCAAACTGCTTTTGGATAATAAGTCTGGCCTAAAATATTCCAAAAAACACCATCATAGCCGGTACCGTTTTCTGTTATTCCCTTTTCCAGGTCTTTGGTCATATCGGTTCCTCCTCCTCCGATTTTTGCCTGGGCTTAAGCCAAGGCTGTGGTTTGACGTGCGATCACGATACGCTGCACGTCCGAAGCGCCTTCATAGATGCGCAATGCCCGAATTTCCCTGTACAAACTCTCCACAATATGGCCTTTGCGAACGCCATCACCGCCGTGAATTTGAACGGCCTTATCAATGACTTCCTGGGCGCGGTCGGTGGCAAAAAGCTTTGCCATCGCTGCCTCGCGGGTAATCCGAGGTGCGCCCATATCCTTGGTCCAGGCCGCCCGGTAAATAAGGAGCGCTGCTGCGTCCACGTCCAATGCCATGTCGGCAATGTGGCCTTGCACCAATTGAAGCTCCGCCAGGGACGCGCCAAACAGCTCGCGTTCACTGGCGCGTTTCACGGTCTCATCAAGGGCGCGGCGGGCAAATCCAAGTGCTGCAGCACCAACGGTTGAACGGAAAACATCAAGCACCGACATGGCAATCTTGAAACCCTCACCAGGTGCACCAATCATGGCGCTTGCCGGCACCCGCATTTCAGTAAACTTCAGGCGCGCGAGAGGGTGAGGGGCAATGACATCAAGCCGTTCTGCAATCTCCAGTCCAAGCGTGTCCGCCGGGACGATAAATGCCGAAATGCCGTGCGCGCCGGCCGCCTCTTCCGAGCGCGCAAACAGAGTGTAAACATCGGCGATGCCGCCGTTGGATATCCAGGTTTTCTCGCCATTGATGACGTAGTGATTGCCATCAAGGGTGGCGCTAGTGTCCATATTCGCAACATCAGAACCGGATTTAGGTTCGGTCAATGCGAATGCAGAAAGTGCTTCGCCTTTGCGGGTTTTGTTCAACCAGGCCCGCTGTTCATCAGTGCCGAAGAGGGAAAGGGCCCCGGTGCCGAGTCCTTGCATTGCAAATGCAAAATCTGCCAGGCCGTCGTAACGGGCCAGCATTTCCCGTATCAGGCATAGTGAGCGCACATCAAGGGCGCCCGGCTTATCAGGGTTCACCGCTGAGTGCAGCAAAAAACCGGCATCTCCCAGCGCCCGCGCGAGTGCGATACAGGCCGCATCCGCATCATCATGCGAAACGGGCAGATTTTCTTCACACCATGCCTCAAGCGTTTCACTCAGGGTGCGGTGATGATCATCAAAAAACGGCCAGTTCAGGAAGGTTTTGTCGGCCATCTAATTGCCCTCAAATACCGGTTTTTCTTTGGCAACAAACGCCTTGTAGGCGCGCTCAAAATCCTGAGTTTGCATGCAGATTGCTTGCGCTTGCGCTTCTGCTTCAATTGCCTGCTCCAAGGACATGGACCATTCCTGGTTAAGCTGGGTTTTGGTTATGCCGTGTGCAAATGTCGGCCCGACAGTCAGCCGCTTTGCGAACGCAATTGTCTCTGATTCCAGGTTTTCAGCATCAATGAGTCGGTTGAAGAAACCCCAACTATAGCCTTCTTCAGCGCTCATAGACCGGCCCGAATAGAGCAGTTCGGCTGCACGGCCTTGCCCGATAATGCGCGGGAGAATAGCGCATGCGCCCATATCACAGCCGGCAAGGCCAACACGGGTGAACAGGAACGCTGTTTTCGCTTCCGGCGTGCCGAACCTGATGTCTGAAGCCATAGCAACGATCGCCCCGGCACCAACGCAGATCCCATCAACGGCGGCTATAATGGGCTTGCCGCAGTTTATCATGGCCTTGACCAAATCGCCCGTCATGCGCGTGAACTTCAACAGGCGCTTCATATCCATTGAAACCAACGGCCCGATGATGTCGCGGACATCACCACCGGAACAAAAATTGCCGCCATTTGAGGTGAACGCCACCGCGTGAACATCGTCGGCATAAACAAGAGCGCGGAATGTGTCGCGAAGCTCGGCATAACTCTCAAAAGTGAGCGGGTTTTTGCGCTCCGGCCGGGCAAGCGAAATCACCGCAACCGATCCTTCCATACGCCAGTTGAAATGCTCCGGTTTCAGGTTTGCCATTGCGTTCATGGGCGCTGTTCCTTTTCAATGCGGCCAAGGAAGTGGCTTAACTCTTCGGCATCTTGCACCGGAAATGATACAAGAATTTCATCAATCCAGCCCTCATGGCGCTTTGCCATTTCCTCAAAACCCTTCATGCCTTTGGGGGTGAGCCGGACAAGCCAGGCGCGCCGGTCACCATCGCGTTGGGCGCGCACCACCATGCCGTCATCCACCAGCCTGTCGACAATGCCGGTAACATTGCCGTTCGACACCATGAGATACCGGGAAAGTTCGCTCATCAGCATGCCGTTGGGGACACGAAACAATGCCGCCATCACATCAAAGCGGGGCAGGGTGACGCCGAATTCTGTTCGCAACCGGTTGCGGATTTCATTTTCGATAAACCTGCTGGAGCGCAAAAGCCTTATCCAAAGCCTTAGCCGCGCCTTGCTGGCGTCGTTATCGTGCGGGGTGCGAAGTGGTTCACTCACCATGTTTCTCCTCCGGAGATTGAAATAGCCTGACCGGTTACGCCGTCAGCGCCTTCGCTTGTGAGCCACAGAACCGCCGCTGCAACTTCTTTCGGCTTTATAAGCCGGCCCATAGGGTTGGTTCCGGCAAGGGCGGCGCGGGCTTTCACAGCACTCATGCCGGTTTTATCCATAATGTTGGTCACTGCCTCATCAAGCATTGGGGTGTCTGTGAACCCGGGGCAAGCGGCATTTGCGGTGATGCCTGTACCGGCAGTTTCAACGGCCAGAGCGCGCACGAGCCCCACAACACCGTGCTTTGCTGCACAATAAGCACTTGTGTAAGCATACCCTTTTAACCCAGCGGTTGACGCGACGGCAATGAGCCGGCCCCAGCCTTGCTCTTGCATTTGGACAAGCCCTGCACGAAAGGTCAGAAATGCGCCGGTGAGATTGACCTCCAGCATGTTTTGCCACAGCTGCGTGCTGGTTTTGGCAAATGGTGCGCTTTCGGCAGCACCCGCATTAGCAATGACAATATCGGCGGAGCCTGAGCGGTCCGTTGCGGTTTTAAACATCTGTTCCACTGATTCCTCGTTCGAAACATCTACAGTGACATATCCAATCGAACTGTGAGTTGATGCGGTTTCTTCTAGGGGGCCGTCGCGGCGCCCGGAAATGGTAACTGCGGCACCCGCGTTGGCCAGCTCCAATGCAATCGCCGCACCGACACCAGTGCCACCGCCGGTAACCAGTGCGTGCTTTCCTGATAAATCAATCATTCTTACACCCTGATGGTCTGGGTTTCGCCGCGTTCGACGAGCCGGAGCATTTGTTCGCCTCCTGCAAGATATGGCTTGGGCCACTTCGTCTGGGTGTCACCCAATTGGGCTGCAGCGTGTAGCGTCCAGTATGGGTCAGCCAGGTGTGGCCGGCCAAGGCAAACCAAATCAGCGCGCCCGGCCATGAGGATGGAATTGACATGATCGGGCTCGTAAACGTTACCGACGGCCATCGTCGGCAGTCCGGTTTCATTGCGGATGCGATCAGAGAACGGCGTCTGGAACATGCGGCCATAGACAGGTTCGGCGCGGGTTGATGTTTGCCCGGCCGAAACATTGCAAATATCCACGCCGGAATCTTTCAGCAACCGTGCAATTTCAACTGCATCCTGCGGTGTTATACCGTCGTCGCCCACCCAATCGTTGGCAGAAATGCGTATGGATATCGGTTTGTTTTCAGGCCATGCCTCGCGCACGGCCTTGAACACTTCCAGCGGATACCGCATGCGGTTTTCCAAGCTGCCGCCATATTCATCGGTGCGCCGGTTTGTGAGCGGGGAGATAAACGAAGAAAAGAGGTAGCCATGGGCACAGTGAAGTTCAAGCATGTCAAAACCCGCGGCATTTCCCATCTTGGCTGCAGCAGCGAACTGCGTAGCAACGCCTTCCATATCCACCTTGTCCATGGTTTTGGGTGTTTGGTTTAGCGCCGACCAGGACACTTCAGATGCAGCAAGCAGGGGCCAGTTTCCGTCCTTGAGAGGAGCATCCATTTCCTCCCAGCCTAGCTGGGTGGAACCTTTGGGACCCGAATGGCCAAGTTGCAGGCCAATTTTTGCGTTTGTTTCAGCATGTACAAAATCGACCAGCCGCGACCATGCTTTTTTATGCTCGCCAGAGTACATGCCAGTACATCCTGGTGAAATGCGACCATTGGGGCTAACGCACGTCATTTCGGTCATGACCAAGCCTGCACCGCCCTTGGCCCGTTCCCCATAGTGGCAAAAATGCCAATCGCCCGGCGTGCCATCAACCGCCTTATACTGCGCCATAGGTGAAACGACGATGCGGTTTTGAAGGTTCATACCGCGCAAAGTGTAGGGGGCAAACATTGGCGCGCGCACCGGCTCCTCTTTAACGCCCGCCTTTTGCTGGAACCAGCGTTCGGCCTGTTGCAGCCATTCCTCATCACGCAACCGCAGATTTTCATGACTGATGCGCTGTGAACGGGTGAGAAGGGAATAGGTGAACTGTACGGGGTCGAAACTCAGATAACGCTCGACATCTTCAAACCATTCCAATGAATTGCGGGCCGCCGACTGCAAGCGCAAAACCTCCAGGCGCCGTTCCTGCTGGTAACGCTCAAATGCGGTGACCATTGTTGGTTCAGTGTGAAGAAACTCGGCAAGCGAAATTGCGCTGTCGAATGCGAGCCTAGAGCCCGAACCGATTGAGAAATGGCCGGTGGCCGCCGCATCGCCCATGAGAACAATGTTCTCGTGATACCACTTCTCGCAGTTAACACGCGGAAAGTTAAGCCATGCCGAACCGCGGATGTGGTTGGCATTTGTCATGAGTTTGTGGCCGCCCAGATAGTCAGCGAAAATTTCCTCGCAAACTTCAATCGTACCCTGTTGGCTCAGCTCGCCGAAGCCATAATTTTCGAAGGTATCTTCGGAACATTCGACAATAAAAGTCGCGGTATCATCGTCAAACTGATAGGCGTGAACCCAAATCCACCCCTTATCCGTTTCCTCGAAAATGAAGGTAAAGGCATCATCGAACTTCTGATGAGTGCCAAGCCATACGAACTTGCACTTGCGCACATCAATGTCTGGTTTGAATTCATCAGCGAATTCGTTGCGCACTTTGGAGTTCAATCCATCGCAAGCAACAACGATATCGTACTCTTTGGCATAATCTCCTGCACCTTCGGCTTCGGTTTCAAACTTAAGCTCGACACCCAGCTCCCGGGCGCGGGCCTGAAGAATGAGCAAGAGCTTCTTCCGGCCTATGCCGCAAAAGCCATGTCCACTCGAGACAATGCATTCACCACGATAATGAACGGCGATATCGTCCCAATAGGCAAAGTTCGAACGGATTTCCTCCGCGCTCTTGGGATCGTTTTCCTTGAGATTTTCCAAAGCATCATCAGAAAGCACAACGCCCCATCCGAACGTGTCGTCCGGCCGGTTGCGTTCAATAACAGTGACTTCGTGATTCGGATTTCGCAATTTCATGCTGATTGCGAAATAAAGACCTGCCGGTCCGCCGCCAAGGGCTACGATCTTCATAGGCAGATTCCTCCCTGATGGTGTTGGAAATGTGCCACAGCTGTGTAAAAGCTTCAAGTCTAGATATTTTATATTTAAAATAAAAATCTGAATGAAAACCGGCCTGAATCGCCGGTTCTCAAATGAGTTGCTCTATTCTAAGGAAGTAATCTAGGGCTGGCGCCTAGTCAATGGCTGCTTTAATCCGCTCATAACCTTTTTTGATTTCGTCGATCAAAAGCGCACCAGCGGCGCCCAGACCTTCTGCGGTTTCGTCCAGTTTCGCCTTCGTCACCACTTCATCATATTTTTCTTCCAGTGAGTCCCATTCATCCTGCAAATCCTTTGACGCAAGATGCATCTTCAGTTTCAGTTCATCGCGGGCGGTTGCCAGTTCCTGGGTAATCTTGTCGACTTCCGGCATAATTGCGCTCCCTTTTCTGATCTCATCAAACTGCCTGATGTTACTCGTGAATCACATGCGAGTTCATGTACTACTTGGTGTTGGAAAAAAGAAATACCAGTGTGAATAGTGCACGTCACTAATAATAGCGAGAGTAGCAAACAAATGTACGTTAAGAGAATGCTTGTTTTACTTGGATGTTTCGTGTGTGGAACTTCTTTTGCTAATTCGCAGGATGCCGCAGAAATCGGCAAGATTGCATACGGCACATATTGCGCAGTGTGCCACGGAACGGGCGGCAAGGGGGATGGGCCCGTTGCCGGACAGCTCAGGCGAAAGCCGGCCGATCTCACATTGCTTGCGAAAGCTGTTGGGGGAACATTTCCGAAAGAGTCAGTGCGGGCAATCGTTGATGGGCGCGAGATGTTTGCAGCGCACGGAAGCCGGGAGATGCCTCTATGGGGGGAAATGTTTACCTTTGAGTCAACCGGCGGCGGCGTTGCTGACGATGGTATGGATGAAATTACCCGGGAGTTGGTGAACACGCGCATTGACCAACTGGTGGCCTATATCGGAACGCTGCAGGAATAATGTGCAAGCTTGCTTGCCGGTTTTGGTGAGATGGGTTAAACGGGGCCCCTTTTCTCATTTCGCATTGGGGCAGGCATGGCAAACAAAACTTACAAAATCGCTGTCATTGGCGCGTCTGGATATACCGGCGCGGACCTTATTCGCCTTGCCCTGCGCCATCCGAATATCGAAATCGCAACGCTCACCGCCAACACCCATGCCGGAATACAAATGGGAGAGGTTTTCTCGCATCTTGATGGCTATGGTCTGCCTGCGCTCGTGAAGAATGAAAAGGTGGACTGGAGCGGGATTGATGCAGCTTTTTGCGGATTGCCGCACGCAACCAGCCAGGAAGTGATTTCAGTACTGCCAAATCATCTAAAAATTATCGATATGTCGGCAGATTTCCGGCTGAGGGATGTCGACACATATGCCAAATGGTATGGCGGCGAACACCGTGCGCCCAAACTGCAAAAGCAAGCGGTTTACGGGCTCACAGAACACTATCGCGATGAGCTGAAAGGCGCGCGGCTGGTTGCGTGCCCAGGGTGTTATCCCACCGCCGCGCTCACGTTGCTTTTGCCACTCGTTAAAAGCGGAACGATCGATGCAAGCGATTTGGTGATTGATGCTAAGTCAGGCGTTACTGGCGCCGGGCGTGGGCTAAAGCAAAACACATTATTCAGCGAAGCAGGTGAGGGGCTTTCCGCCTATGCAGTGGGCACTCACCGTCACGCGCCGGAAATTGAGCAGGAGGTGTCTCTTGCCGCCGGCAATGACGTGATCGTGAATTTCACCCCACATCTCATCCCCATGAGCCGGGGCGAGTTTCTAACCGTTTATGCGAAGCTGGCGGATGGTGTTTCAGCTGGCGATGTGCGCCAGGTGCTGGAAGATCGTTATGCGGACGAGCCGTTCGTGCGGGTTGTGAATAAAGGTGTAATGCCGGCAACCCAGATGGTGCGCGGTTCAAACAATGTCGCACTTCAGGTTTTTGAAGACAGGGTTCCGGGCCGGGTCATTCTCATGGCGACGCTGGACAATCTTGTAAAAGGCTCAGCTGGTCAGGCGCTGCAGAATTTCAACGTACTGTTCGGACTTGAGGAAACCACAAGTCTGCAGCAAGTAGCATTGTTCCCTTAGAGCACTGTTTAATCGTCAGAGCGCACTTTCACGAACGAGCCCGGGGCATCTTCGATAGGCTTCAGCTTTCCATCTCCTGGCTTGCGGGCCGCTACTTTTTTGCCTGAGCGTTTTGCGATCCACTTAATCCAGTCCGGCCACCAAGAGCCTGGGTGTTCGCTTGCCTGATCCAGCCATTCTTCGAGGGTGTCCGCGCCCTTGTCATTGATCCAGTACTGGTACTTGCCTGAATCTGGCGGGTTGACAACACCTGCAATGTGGCCGGAACCGGCAACGACAAGTCGGGTGTCACCGCCCAGAAACTGGCCGATTTTAAACGCAGATGGCAACGGCGCGATATGGTCTTCGCGGGCGGCGAGGTTGTAAACCGGAATGGTGACTTTGGAGAGATCAATCGGCACGCCGTCGAGAACCATCTTGCCCTGGCTGAGCTTGTTGTTGAGATAGCATTCGCGCAGATAAAAGCTATGGGTGGCGGCCGGCATGCGGGTTGGATCCGCATTCCAATAAAGAAGATCGAACGGGAAGGGATCCTTGCCCAACAGGTAATTGTTCACAACATAGGACCAGATCAGATCATTGGAACGCAGCATGTTGAAGGCATTGGCCATCTTTGCCCCTTCAAGGTAGCCGCGTGAGGCCATTGTCTTTTCAACGCCACGAACTTGGTCTTCATCGACGAAAACCAGCAAGTCACCGGCCTTTTCGAAATCAACCTGGGTGGTGAAAAAAGTGGCCGAGGATATCCTTTTATCCTTCTTGGCCGCCATATAGCCGAGTGTCGCCGAAAGCAAAGTGCCGCCAATGCAATAGCCGATGGCATTCAATTCTTTTTGGCCGGTTGCTTCTTCTACCGCGCCGGTGGCGGCAAGAATTCCCTCGCGCATATAATCAGAGAAGGTTTTCATGGCGAGCCGCTCATCCGGGTTGACCCATGAGATGACAAACACAGTCAATCCCTGGCTCATCGCCCAGCGGATGAAGGATTTCTTCGGATTGAGATCAAGAATGTAAAACTTGTTGATCCAAGGCGGAATGATCAACAGAGGTTTTTCGTATGTCTTGGGCGTTGACGGTTCATACTGGATGAGCTGGATAAGGTCGTTCTGGAAAACAACCTTGCCGGGCGTAAGCGCCAGATTTTCGCCGACCGCAAACGCATTCATATCAGTTTGAGTAATGCGCAATTCGCCCTTTCCCTTTTCAAGGTCGCGAGCAAGTTGCTCAAAACCCTTCACCAAGTTTTCGCCATTGGTGGCCAGCGTGTGTTTCAACACTTCCGGGTTGGTGAAGGCAAAATTGCTTGGTGAGATGGCGTTGGCAATCTGGTCCACATAAAACGCGCCTTTGAGGCGGGTGTGTTTATCCAGACCTTCGGCGTTTTCAGCCAGATCATGAGCCCATTTCGCCGTCAGAAGATAAGACTGCTTGATGAAATCGAATATCTGGTTTTCCGTCCAGTCTGCGTCTTTGAAGCGCCGGTCGCCGCGTTGCGGTTCCGCCACGGGGGCATTTTCGCCGCCAAGAAAGCGTTGCCACGCATTTTGCCAAATCTGCGCATGGCCCTGCCAAAGTTCCATCTGCGCTTCCACTAACTTTTCAGGGTGGGCAAAATAATCCTGGGCAATGGCATTGAAGGTTTCACCGATGCGCTCGAAATCTTCGGTAGGTGCAGCATCCAGCGGACCGCTGGCATCGTGTTTGCCAGAAGTTTCTGCACGGCGGGCAAGTGTGTTGGCGATTTCTGCGCCGCGTTCCATGACACGGCTCATATTCTGCAAAAACTGGCCCGGGTCGGTGAGGGGCGATGTGCTTTTTTCGGTCGAAGGGTCGGACGCCATGATTCTTGTTCCTGCAGTTTTTCTTCAATCTACGTGGAGGCGCGGCGGTTTTCAATTAAGCGTTGGCAGAATTCACTACTAACCGGCCAGCTCCGCCGAAAAGGCCGGCATATTTCAGTAACAGAGAGTTAATAGATTTGCTTCAAATTTAATGTCTTGAGTTTGAGCTCTTCAGAGTTGCTGGGAAGAACAGAATATGGACCGTTTGCGGGCGATAAAAGTATTGGGAGAGCTCAGGCCTCTCAGCATTTTATGTGCAGCTTTTCTCGCCACATCGTTGGGTGGTTGTCTGACTAAGAAAAAACCTTCGGCGACCGAGATGGTGACACCGGTGATGGAACTTTCAGCTAGCGATGTTGGTGAAAAGCCCCTCACGACGGCAACAATTTCACAACCGCAAAAGCATGGCGCGGATTCTGGTGCGGCTACTGCGGCGGCGCAGAATGATGATCCAAACAGCCATTTACTGATATTTCCGAAAGGAAAGTTCACTGTTTCGGGAGAGCAGAACAAGGCCCTTGGTGAGTTTGTGAAAGAAGGGCGAAAACGCCGCAAAAGTTTCAGCGTTGTGGCATATGCAGAGCCCCAAAATGCAAACACCGGCGCTGAAACTCATATGAAAAATGTGGTGGATGCAAAACGCCGGGCCCAGGCGACCGGCGTCTTCTTGCGCCTGCATGGGGTTAAACCGGAAAGGGTGACGGTGCGCACTGACAACACAGGCAATGTGCAAGCAGGTGACGTTAAGATTTTTCTCAACTGACACCCCTTATTTACTGCGCTACTTGTGGAAAACCGAAGCGCGGCGTTTAAGCTCAGCCATATAGGCTTGCGAATTCTTGCATCTCACGCACAGGCGGCCCATAACAGGCCGGTAAAGTCAAAAACAGATTAGATGATTTGAATGACCAACGCGTTGAGACTTGGTCTGGCTGGTTTGGGAACAGTCGGGGCCGGTGTTATTTCGATTGTTCAGGCGCACTCTGAGGCGCTCGCAAAGCGTGCCGGAAAACCAGTTGCCGTGAGCGCCGTCTGCGCCCGTGACCGCAGCCGCGACCGTGGCGTAGATTTGGACGGCTTCACGTGGTTTGACGACGCCAATGCGCTTGCAGCAAGCGACGAGATTGACGTTTATGTCGAGATGATTGGCGGCGAGGATGGGCCGGCCAAGTCGTCAATCGAGGCAGCTCTTAAAGCTGGCAAGCACGTTGTCACCGCTAACAAGGCGCTGCTGGCCATGCATGGCGCTAGCCTTGCCAAGCTGGCTGAGGAAAACGGTGTCGCGCTCAATTTTGAAGCAGCTGTTGCCGGCGGCATACCCATTGTCAAAACCATGCGTGAGGCAACGGCGGGAAACAGGGTCTCCCGCGTCTTCGGCATATTGAACGGTACTTGCAACTTCATTCTCACCAAGATGCGCCAGGAAGAAGAAGACTTCGCTGACGTTTTGCGTGAGGCGCAAGAGCTGGGATATGCGGAGGTAGACCCAAGTTTCGATATTGGCGGCATTGATGCGGCCCATAAGGTTGCGCTGTTGACGTCGCTTGCTTTCGGCACGGAAGTAGATTTCAACTCGATTTATATCGAGGGCATTGAAAAGATTACCTTGCAGGACATCAAGGCAGCTGAAGATCTCGGCTATAAAATAAAACTGCTTGGTGTCTCGGTTGAAACAGATGATGGCGTCGAACAACGCGTCCACCCGACGCTTGTTGCCAAGGGTTCTCCAATTGCCGAAGTCGATGGTGTTTACAATGCCGTATCGGTTGAAGGCGACTTTCTGGGCGACTTGATGTTGGAAGGACGCGGCGCGGGCGCCGGGCCCACCGCATCGGCTGTGGTTGCTGACATTGTCGATATTGCACGTGGGCTGATTTTGCCACCGTTCGGGGTTCCCGCATCCACCTTGAAACCCTACACGCGGGCGGCAATGCGCGCCCATGAAGGTGGATACTACATTGCGCTTGAGCTTTACGAC